>DATJLT010000312.1:0-27779 GCA_035509195.1 Streptosporangiaceae bacterium
CCTCGCCCCTGACCGCCTCTGAGATGAGCGGCTGCCGGCCTCGCGCTTCCTTGCCAAGCCAAAGGACGGTCGGATGGAACTGCACGAACTCAAGATCGGCGACCTCCGCGCCTGCGCGGAGCGCGAGCGCCACGCCGTCACCTGTCGACACGTGCGGGTTGGTCGTCGCCGAGTAGATCTGCCCGATGCCGCCGGTGGCGAGCACCACGGCGGGGGCGTGCACGGCACCGATGCCGTCGTGCTGGCCTTCGCCGATCACATGCAGGGTCAGCCCGGCCGCGCGGCCGTCAGCGGTGAGGAGAAGGTCTAGTGACATCGCGTGGTCGATCACGTCAAGGCTGCCACCGCCTGGCGCCCTGCTCGCCTGCGCGAGCGCATCGAGCAGCGCCCGCGACACCTCGGCACCTGTCGCGTCGCCGCCCGCGTGCGCGATCCTGCTGCGCAGGTGCCCGCCTTCCCTGGTCAGCGCCAGCGGCCCGCCAGGCTCTTCGTCGAACCTGGCGCCAAGCGCGATCAGGCGCCTGACCGCGTCTGGCCCGTCGGTGACTAGCGCCCTGACCGCGTCGGTGTCGCACAGGCCAGCGCCAGCGGTGAGGGTGTCCGCCAGGTGCTGTTCTGGTGAGTCCTCAGGACCGAGAGCCGCGGCGATGCCTCCCTGCGCCCATCTCGTCGAGCCGTCGTCAAGCATGGACTTGGTGACCAGCAGGATCCTGCGGTCGGGCATCAGGCGGTGCGCGTTAAGCGCGGCGGTCACCCCTGCCACCCCCGAGCCGACCACGACGATGTCCGCGTGCCTGATCCAGCCAGGTTCAGGCGCCAGCAGGCGGCGCGCGATCATGACGGGCTCGCGAGCGTCAGCGGCTGATTGTCGATCAGCCTGGTCTTGCCGACCGTGCCAGCGACGAGCAGGATGGCCTGGCCGGAGTAGCCCGTGGTGACCGTTGCGAACGTGGCCGGATCCACGAGTTCCAGGTAATCGGTGACCAGCGGCGGGTCGGCCGCTTCCGCCTGAGCGAGCTCGGCGCGCGCGGCCGAGATAACCGCTTCCCTGCCCTCGGCCGCGGCGTGCGCTCCGGAAGCCAGCGCCCGGCGCAGTGCCCGCGCGGTGGTCCGGTCAGAAGGCAGCAGGTAACTGTTACGCGACGAAGCGGCTAGCCCGTCAGGTTCACGGACCGTGGGCACGGCGTCAATGTCGACACCCAGGTTCAATTCAGTCACCATCCGCCGTACGAGGAAGACCTGCTGTGCGTCCTTCTGACCGAAGACCGCCGCATCCGGCCTGACCAGATTGACGATCTTAAGGACAACAGTCAGCACACCGGTAAAAAATCCCGGCCTGAACGCTCCCTCAAGAACCTGGCCGACGGGGCCAGGATCGACCGTGATGGTCTGAGCGGACGGGTAGATCTGGCTCGCCGAGGGCGCGAAGACGACAGAGACTTCTTCCTGCTCGCACAGCTCAAGATCGCTCGCGAGCGTCTTCGGGTACCTGTCGAGGTCGGTGCCAGCGCCGAACTGAAGGGGGTTAATGAAGATCGACACGACAACGGAGCCTTCCCTTCCGGCCAGCTCCCTTGCCCGCCCGAGCAGGCGCCTGTGCCCTTCGTGCAGCGCCCCCATCGTAGGCACGAGCACCACAGGGCTTCCCAGCGTGCGGCGCGCGGCCGACAGCTCGATCGTGGTCCTGGCCAGGATCGGGATCATGGGATCGGCCCGTGCAGCACGCCGAGCAGTCGCTCGGCGTCGTCAGGGCTCAGCGCGCGGGCCGCCAGTGCCTGCTCGGCCGTCAGCCTCGCCATCGCCAGGTAAGCGCCTAGCGCTTCGGGGGTCGCTGCCTTGATCGCGGCGATGTGAGCGGCGATCGTGTCCGCGTCTCCGCGCGCGACCGGGCCGGTCAGCGCGGCCGGGCCGAGCGAAAGCGCGTTCTCGAGCGCCGCCCAAAGTAGCGGGCCGAGCATTTTCGCCGGATCGGCGACCCCGGAAGCACGCAGCATGTCCTGCGACTCGAGGACGAGAGTGACCAGGTAGTTGGCGGCGTTGGCGAGGGCGGCGTGGTAGAGGTCACGTTTGTCCTCGTCGATGAAGACCGGCTCACCGCCCATCTCGAGCACGAGCACCTCGGCGACAGGCCGGAGAGGAAGCGGAGCGGTCACGCCCCAGGAGATGCCGGCCATCTTCGCAACGTCCTCGCGGCGGCCGGTAAACGTCATCACCGGGTGCAGGGCAAGCGGCAGCGCGCCCCTTTCAGCGAGTGGGTCAAGCACGCCAAGACCATGCCGGCCGCTGGCGTGCGCGACCAGCCTGCCTTCCATCTTCACGCCGGTCGAGGCGAGGCCGGCGGCGAGACCGGGAAGGGTGTCGTCGGGTACCGTGAGCAGCACCAGGTTGGCCTGCTCTATGACCTGCTCTGGCCCACGAACCGGCACGTCAGGCAGGACAGAGGCCAGCCGGCCGAGCGACGCTTGCGACACCGCGGAGGCCGCGACGACCCGGTGACCCGCTCCGGCCAGGGCGGCAGCCATCGCGGTACCTGCCCGGCCCGCACCTACCAGGCCGACCGCGAGCTGAGCCGGGTGCGGCGCGTCCGGCTCGCTTCCCGGCATGCTCATCGGCGGCGACCGCGCTGGCCGTCTGGTCCCTGGCTGCCGTTTCTGCCACGACCGTCGTTTCTGCCATGACCGTTGGGGCCGTGATGGCCGTCGGCGAACGGCAGGGACAGGTCTTCTTCCTCGTCGTCTGGCGGCTCGGGCGAGCGGCAGCAGCGTTCCAGGTAAAGCGCGGCCGCGATCAGCGCGATCGCCGCTGCCGCGGTGAAGGCGGTCACTAGCGCGTCATGCCTGGGTACCGGCTTGTTGAGCGAGGCCAGGGTGTAAATGCAGAAGCCGGCCGCCAGCCCGCCGAACGCGGCGGCCGCGGCCGAACTTGCCTTCGCGAGCGCGGCGATGCGCGGCACGGACAGCGGATCGATCGGCTTGACCCCTGGCCGGCCATCCAGCCTGGATTTCAGGTTCCTGGCAAGCAGCAATTCGCCGAACGCGAGCAGCGCGAGAGCGGGCACGGCCGTCCAGGGCAGCGGCGGCAGGTTAGCGAAGCTGGTGCGCGCCACCACCCAGGCGATGACGGCGCAGACGATCGCGATTACCACAAGCGACCACGACTTGGTCGGCTGCATCGATCCGAGTCACTCCCTGGCTAGGTTGGCACGTCGTGGCCAGCACCGCCCTGGCCGATCACAAGCGTAAGACCGCGGGCGCGGCTAATCCCCGTCTTGTCGGCCGCGGCCAGGAGGTCAGCGACCGGCCCGTAACCGGCGAGGTTCGCGTCGGGATCTACGTCGTGCCACGGCGCGAGTACAAAGGCCCGCTCGTGGGCGCGGGGATGGGGCAAGGTCAGCTCCGGTTCTTCGCTGATCTCGCCGCCGTGCGAAATCAGGTCGACGTCCAGCGTACGCGGGCCCCAGACCACCGTGCGTACCCGGCCGAGCGCCCGCTCGGCGGCCTGGCAGCGGCCGAGGATTACCCGCGCGGTAAGCGCGCTGTCCGCCAGGACGACCGCGTTCAGGTAGTCGGGCTGCGGCGGGCCGCCGACCGGCGCGGTCTCGTAAACCGGGGACACGGCGGTCACTTCGAGGCCAGGCACCGCCGCGAGATAGTCGATTCCGGCCTGGAGGTTGGCGAGTCTTTCTCCCAGGTTGCTTCCCAGGGCAATGACGAATTGTTCGCTCACGTTTCCTGCTGCCAGCGGGCCGCTATCTTGACCGCGTCAGCGTTGCCTGGCACCGAATGAACCCTGACGCACCAGGCACCTGCGGTCGCGGCGAGCGCGGTGAGGGCAATCGTCGCATCGTCTGACTGATCGAAGGAACGTGGCTGGCCATCAACGGCGCTCGCGAGCAGCCGCCCGATGAAGCGCTTGCGCGACGCGCCAACAAGGACAGGGAACGGTGCGCCAGGATGGTCAAGCGCGCTGACCTCACGCAGCCTGGTCAGCAGCGACCAGTTATGGGCTGGCTGCTTGGCGAAGCCGAGGCCAGGGTCAAGTACCAGCCGTCCAGGCTCCACGCCGGCTTCGGCGAGAGCGGTGACCCGGCTGGCCAGTTCGGCCCTGACCTCGGCGACCACGTCGTCATAGACCGCACGGCTGTCCATGTCCGCGCTCTGCCCGCGCCAGTGCATCACCACGTAAGGCACCCGGACCCGCGCGATCAACCGTGCCATTTCCGGGTCGGCGAGGCCGCCGCTGACGTCGTTCACCAGCTTGGCGCCCGCATCGACAGCCATCTCGGCCACAGCGGCCCGCATGGTGTCGATGCTGACCGTGGCTCCGCTCCTGACGAGTTCGGCGATGACGGGCCCGACCCGGCGCAGTTCCTCTTCCTCGCTGACCCTGGGCGCTCCTGGCCTGGTGGACTCGCCGCCCACGTCGATGATGTCGGCGCCGCTGGCAAGCAACTCAAGGCCGTGGGCGATCGCGTCCGCCGCGCAAAACCACTTGCCGCCGTCGGAGAACGAGTCGGGTGTCACGTTCACGACGCCCATGACCAGGCACC
Source organism: Streptosporangiaceae bacterium (assembly GCA_035509195.1). Taxonomy (GTDB): domain Bacteria; phylum Actinomycetota; class Actinomycetes; order Streptosporangiales; family Streptosporangiaceae; genus Chersky-822. The sequence continues at coordinate 4,550 of DATJLT010000312.1, forward strand.
TGTCCTGCACCGGCAGTCCAGGCAAGCGCCAAGGATGCAACATGGGCCGCAGCCTATCGCCAGCGCCGTCAGGTACGCCGGTATCGGCTAGCGCCCGGCCCGTACTGCCCCGCGAGCGCGTAGCGCGCGGAAGGCGCGGGCGGCGCGGCGGGTCTTGCGGCGGATGAGCCTGCGTGCCTCGACCGTGGGCCATGCCAGCAGGGCCTCGGCCTCAAGGGCGGACAGGCCGACCCTTATCGCGTCGCGCGGCCCGGCGAACACCATGAAGCGCGGCACCCATTGCGGGCAGAACTTCGCGTTGAACTTGTAAAGCGACTCGATCTGGAACCAGCGCGACAGGAAAAGCAACAGCCGGCGGAAGGCGCGGGTGACCGGGCCGGCGCCGATCCGCTCGCCGCGTTCGAGCGCGGCCCTGAAGGCGGCGAAGTTCAGCGAGATCCGCTTGACCCCAAGATCCCTGGCCGCCTTGATCGTCTCCGCGATCATGAAGTCGTTGAGACCAGGCTGAGCCGATCGGTCCCTGCGCATCAGGTCAAGCGACAGTCCGTCTGTTCCCCAGGGCACGAAGTGCAGCAATGCCTTCAACTCGCCGTCCTGGGTCGCGGTGGCGACCATGCAGTTCTCATCGCCGGGTCCGCCGATCCTTCCGAGCGCCATCGAGAAGCCCCGCTCGGTCGGGGTGCCGCGCCAGGAATCAGCCTGCATTGCCATCCTGGCCAGTTCGTCTGGCGGCACGTCGCTCACCCGCCTGACCTCCGACACGTAGCCGGCCCGGCATACCCTGGTCACCATCTGCCTTACGTTGCGCATGGCACGGCCCTGGAGCGAGAAGTCGGCGACAGACACCACGGCTTCGTCCCCGAGTTCAAGTGCCGTGAGGTCGCCTGTGCGGCACCACACCTCAGCGCCAAGCTCGCTGCAGCCGACCACGGCAGGTGCCCAGGCGTGGCGTGCCGCCATGTCGAGGAACTCGTTGATCGCGCCCGGCCAGGCTTCCGGGTCACCGAGCGGGTCGCCGCTGGCGAGCATGACGCCTGACAGCACCCGGTAACACACACACGATTTGCCGGTCGGCGACCAGATCACGCTCTTGTCATCGCGCAGGGCGAAGTATCCGAGTGAGTCGGACTCGCCATAGCGGGCAAGCAGCCCTCTGATCTGCTCCGCGTCCTTGACCCCGAGCTTGCCTTGCGGCTCGGCCGGCCGCAGGAACAAATACGCGGTCATGATTACGGTGATGAAGCCGAGCGCGGCGGTCAGCACGGTGAAAAAGTCACTGCGGACCTCTTGCCTGAAGGTGACCTTCTGACTTACTCCGACCAGGCCGTACAGGACCGCCTCGATCCGCTGCGGGAAGGTATATGGCCTGGTCAGGTCCCGCAGGGCGATAAAGGACAGGCCGATGACGAAGTCCGCGCAAAGGATCCAGACGAAGACCCAGAGCGCCCGCCACCTGGTGCGAGGGTCGCCGAGTGCGTAAAACTCGCGCCGGTAGGCGAAGCCGAGCCCGACGAGCACGGCGGTGATCGCGAAGCCGCTGATCACCACGGCAAGGCCAATCGTCGGAAGCTGGTGCTTCAGCCTCAGCACATTGAGCCCGGCGGCGACGATGAGCAGCGTCATCACGGCCTGCCACGACCGGTGCTTGCGACGGATCAGCCCGTGGCAGAGCATGAGCAAGAGCAATCCGGTGACGATCAGCAAGGTTCGGTTAAGCGCGACCGTCAGCGTCAGCGATCCCGGAGTGTTAAGCGCGACCTTGTGCAGCGCACGGCCGGCCGGGCTATGCGGGTTTTTAAGCTGATCATAAAGGCCGGCATTTACCCCGAGAACGATAAACGACAGGCCAACGGCGGCCATGACCCAGCAAGCGAGCCTTGGCACCCATCGTCGCTGCTGACGCCGGTCGATGGGGCGCGGGGCACTGAATGCCGAAGGCAAGGACGCCAAATGCGCAGCCGGCTTGTTAGGCCGCTGCGTCGCGCTTGAAGCGGGCTCAGCAGGGTCTTGCCCGATAAGGTCCGTCATCTCCGGCACGTAGGTGCGGCCCCGGTTCACGGGGTCAGCGTAGTCACAAAGTGGCCGTGGTGCGGGCGAACCCGCTAGTGGCGGGCCATCAGCAAGCTCATGGCCTCTGCCCTGGTGCTATCCGAACTGCGGAAGCAGCCGCGGACAGCTGATGTTACGGTCTTGGCTCCTGGCTTGCGCACGCCGCGCATTGCCATGCACAGGTGCTCCGCCTCGACAACAACGATAACGCCTCTTGGCTCTAGCACATCCATCAGCGAGTCGGCGATCTGACTGGTCATGCGCTCTTGTACCTGCGGGCGCCTGGCGTAAACGTCGACCAGTCTCGCCAGTTTGGACAGGCCAGTAATCTGCCCCTTTTCGTTCGGTATATATCCGACATGAGCGTGACCGAAAAAGGGAGTCAGATGATGTTCGCACGTCGAGAACATCTCAATATCGCGAACTAGCACCATTTCATCGTGATCGGCATCGAACACGGTAGTAAGCACATCGGCAGGCGACTGCCGCAACCCGGCGAACTGCTCGGCCAGGGCGCGAGCGACCCGGCGCGGGGTGTCCTTGATGCCGTCCCGCTCCGGGTCCTCGCCAATGGCGAGCAGGATCTCCATGACCGCTCGCTCAATCCGGCCGAGGTCTACTTCGTCGTTCAACCCAGGTCGTCGCTCGGGCCCTGGCCGCTCTGGTCAGTGCCGAACGGGTCGTCAAGTGAGTCGATGCCGTGGCCGTCGAAGCCGAACGGCTTCGTCATCGGGTCGGCGAAGCCGTTGCCAAGACCCGGTGCCTGGCCATTGCCGCTGCGCGGCAGGTCTTTGCCATCGGACGCGGCGGTGAGCGCCAGTTCTTTCGGCGTAAGCACGGGCGGCCGGTCGGAAGGCATCCGCTTGCCGTAACCGGTGTAGGAACCTCGTGATGGCCGCTTCTGCACCGGCGCGAAGATCTCGAGCACCTGCGTCCTCGACAACGTCTCGTGCTCCATGAGGTGAAGCACGAGCGAGTCAAGCACGTCGCGGTACTGCACGAGCACGTCCCACGCCTCGTCGTGAGCGGACTCGATGAGCCGCCTGACCTCGTCGTCGATGGCCGAGGCGATCTCCTCCGAGTAGTCCCTGGAATGCGACATCTCCCGGCCGAGGAAGGGCTCGGAGTCCCCGCTGCCGAACTTGCGTGCACCGAGTTTCTCGCTCATGCCGTACTCGGTGACCATGCCGCGGGCGATGGCCGAGGCCTTCTCGATGTCGTTCGCCGCACCGGTAGTCGGCTCGTGGAAGACCAGCTCCTCCGCGGCACGCCCGCCGAGCAGCATCGCGAGCTGGTCCATCATCTCTGCCCTGCTGACCAGGAACTTGTCTTCCGATGGCGCGGCCGCCGTGTAACCGAGCGCCCGCCCGCGCGGGATGATCGTGATCTTGTGTACCGGGTCGGCATTCGGCATCGCGTGGCCGACGAGCGCGTGACCGCCCTCGTGATAGGCGATGATCTTCCGTTCCTTCTCGGAAAGCAGCACGCTCTTGCGCTTAGGTCCGGCCGTTACGCGGTCTATCGCCTCTTCCAGGTTGGCCATCGAGATCTGGGTCTGGTTACCACGGGCGGTGAGCAGCGCGCCTTCATTGATGACGTTCGCCAGGTCCGCGCCGGTGAATCCGGGCGTGCGCCGCGCGATCACGTCAAGGTCGACGTCAGGAGCGAAAGGCTTGCCGCGCGCGTGTACCCGCAGGATGCCCTTACGGCCTGCCAGGTCAGGCTGGGCCACGACGATCTGCCGGTCGAACCGGCCTGGACGCAGCAGGGCCGGGTCAAGAATGTCTGGCCGGTTGGTGGCGGCGATCACGATCACGCCGCCCTTGGTGTCGAACCCGTCGAGTTCCACGAGCAACTGGTTCAGGGTCTGCTCGCGTTCGTCGTGTCCGCCGCCGAAGCCCGCGCCCCTGTGCCGGCCGACGGCGTCAATCTCATCGACGAACACGATCGCCGGCGCGTTGGCCTTGGCCTGCTCGAACAGATCGCGGACGCGGGAGGCGCCGACACCTACGAACATCTCGACGAAGTCGGAACCGGAGATCGAGTAGAACGGCACGCCAGCCTCGCCCGCCACCGCCCTGGCCAGCAGCGTCTTGCCGGTACCTGGCGGGCCGTAGAGCAGCACGCCCTTGGGGATCTTGGCGCCAATCGCCTGGAACTTGGCGGGAGTCTGCAGGAACTCCTTGATCTCCTCGAGTTCCTCGATTGCCTCGTCCGCCCCGGCGACGTCCGCGAAGGTGGTCTTCGGTGTGTCCTTGGTAATCAGCTTGGCACGGGACTTGCCGAAGTTCATGACCCGCGAGCCGCCGCCCTGCATCTGGTTCATGAAGACGAAGAACAGCAGGAAGATCACGATGAACGGCAGCCAGCCGAGCAGTACGGACAGCAGTGAGTTGCCCTGGGGGTCGAGCACGTTGTAACCGCCGGAGAGCTGACCGGCGTTGTACTGGCTCTGCAGCATCTTGGAGAGGCTGTTCTCCTGGCTGCCGACCCAAGTGGCCTCGAACTGCTGGCCCTTGTTCGTGGTGACCTGTATCACCTGAGTCGGCACCGTCATGATCGCCGACTTCACTTGATGCTGCTGTACCAGCTTGACGACCTGGGCGGTGCTCGCCTTCTGGTACGTGCTCGAACCAGTGAACTTGAGCACCACGATGAGCAGCACGAAAACGAGCAGGATGGCGAGCATCCAGCCGCGGAAAATGCGCTTCAGATCCATCGGTTAACGGCTCCGGCCGAGCCGGGCCGGTACCTCCTGCCGAGCCTCGTGTCCCGCCGCCTGCCGGCAGGAGCGCAGTACGTCCGAGCCTTCCATGCGCGATATGCCCTCTCTTCCCGCTGCCAAGCGAGAAAACCGACGGTACACCGCACCGATTTGCACCGACACGTAGGCGGCACTCAGGAAGCCGCGTGCCCTATCTCCGCCTCTACCGAAGTAAACGCGATCTAACTTCAGATGTGTTCCCGCGCCTGCCCGCGCCTGTGCGTCGCACGTAGCCCGGTCCTATCTAGTGTAGGCGTGCGGTGCGAGTGTGCCGATGAACGAAAGGTTCCTGTAACGCTCCGCGTAATCCAGCCCGTAGCCGATCACGAACTCGTCGGCGATCTCGAAGCCGGTGTAGGCGACGTCGACCGCCATCTGCGAGGCGGCCTGCTTGCGCAGCAGCACGCAGACCGCCACCGAGGCAGGATCGCGGGACTGGAGGTTGTTGACCAGGTAGGACAGGGTGAGGCCGGAGTCCACGATGTCCTCGACGACCAGCACGTGCTTACCGCTTATGTCGGCATCGAGGTCCTTCAGTATCCGCACCACCCCTGAGGAGGTAGTAGCTGATCCGTACGAGGAGATCGCCATCCAGTCCATGCTGACCGGAAGGTGCATGGCGCGGGCCAGGTCGGCCATCACCATGACCGCGCCCTTGAGCACTCCCACGAGCAGAAGTTCGCGGCCAGCGTAATCCGCGTCGATCTGCGCGGCCAGTTCGGCGATCCTGGCCTCCAACTGTTCCTGCGTGATCAGCACGTTGAGCAGGTCCGCGCCAACGTCGGCTGCGTCCACTGGCGACCCTCCACTGCGTAGGCAAAACTGCGTAGGCAAACGCCGTACTTCACGATCCATCGGTGAAGTGCAGCCTGCCATACCGTCGCTCGCACCTGACAGCGCCAGGCAGGTCGACGCCGCGCTGCCCGTGCCAGTTCGTGACAAGCGCCTCAAGGCCCGCGATGTGAACACTGCTCAGCGACCCTGCCGGGACGCCGGCACCGAGCGCGGCCAGCCTGAGCAGCCTGGTCCTGATCGCCTCTGGCAAACCTGCCAGGTCACCGACCGCCAGCGCCTCTCCGGATCGCAGCAGCCTCGCCGCGTGCTCGGCGGCGACCGAGTCGAGGAGATCGGCATCGGCTCTGAGCCGGTCAGCCGTGCGCGCCAGTGACTCGGTGACGCCCGGCCCTATCAGCTCTTCCATCAGCGGCAAGATCCGCTCCCTGACCCTTATCCTGCGGAAGGTCTCGTCGCGGTTCTGCGGGTCATGCCAGGGACTCAGTCCGAGAGCGGCGCAGGCCGCGATGGTCTGCTCGCGCCGCAACCCGAGGAAGGGGCGGAGGTAGTGCCCGGTGACGGCGCCCATGCCGGCGATCGACCTGGCGCCCGAACCCCTAGCCAGCCCGAGCAGCACGGTTTCTGCCTGATCGTCCATGGTGTGGCCGAGTAGCAGTGCCCTGGCACCCGTCTGGGCCATGGCCGACTCGAAGGCCATGTACCTGGCGTGCCGTGCGGCCGCTTCAGGCCCGCCCCCGGCGGTCACCGTGACAGATACGGTCATGGCCGGGTCAAGCCCGAGTCGTTCAGCGACCGCGGCCGTGCGCGCCGCCTGCTCCTTCGAGCAGGCCTGCAGCCCGTGATCCACGGTGATCATGCCAGCCCGCAACCCGAGCCCTGCGGCCTCGAAGGCCAGCGCGGCCGCGAGCGCGAGCGAGTCGGGACCACCCGAGCAGCCAGCAAGCACGAGCGCGGCTGGCTCCATTCCAGTAAGCGCGCGCCTGACGGCCAGCCTGGTCGCCGCGACCGCGGGATGCGGCCGTCCAGGCGCTGCGGCATTCAGCCGTTCACCTGCGCCGGCCCGTCGTCCGTTGGCGCCGTGATCGCGCTGCCGCCGACTCGCTCAAGCCAGCGGCCGGGGTTAAGGAATTCTTCTCTTGTCGGCAGCGTCTCAGGAGACGTCCAGACGCGGTTGAAGGTCGCCATGCCCGCCTCATCGACGACCGCACGAACGAAGGCCTCGCCCTGCTGGTACTGGCGCATTTTCAGGTCGATGCCGAGAAGGCGGCGGATCACCTGCTCGCCCCGGTTGCCGCTGGAACGCCTGGCATTGAACTTGGCCCTGATCTGCTCGACGCTGGGCACGACACTCGGGCCGACAGCGTCCATCACATAGTCGCCATGTCCCTCCACAAGGGTCATGACGGAGGTGAGCCGGTCAAGGATCTCGCGCTGCCGGGGGCTCTGGATCGCCTCGATAAGGCTTTCTCCGTCGCCGCCGCGCACCGCGCCGGAGACCGCGCCGGCAGCCGACCTCATCCGGTTCAGTATCGATGCCGGGTCGAGTTCCGACGCGAGCAGGAACTCGGTCATCTGCTGCTGAACATAGGGGCGCAGCCAGGACACCGAGGTGAACTGCGTACGGTGCGTCTCCTCGTGCAGGCATACCCAGCGGCGGAAGTCACTGGGATTCACGCCTAGCTCACGTTCCACCATGACGATGTTGGGCGCCACGAGGGTAAGCCGCCCTGGCGGAGCGTCGGCGGCGGGCAGTTCAGGGTCGGGCGGCAGGAAAAGCTCATACTGGCCGAGTACCCGGCTGGCCAGGTAAGACAAGATCAGGCCCGCCTGCATCCCCGTGACGCGCGAACCAACCGCGGTCAGCACCGAGCCGGAGGCGGGCGCCGCGCCGATCTCTTGCATGTGCTCGACCAGCGGATCAAGCACAACCTGGAAGCCGCTGATGTTCGCCTTGATCCAGCCGGGCCGGTCGACAATGGTCACCTGCCCGCCATCGTCGCCTCCTGGCAGGCCGGTCACGTCCCTGACCGGCTGCGCCACCGCCAGGGCCTGACCGCGAAGCTCGGCGACCACGCGACGAGCCTCGTTCAGGCTTACCTGCGGGCCTGGCCTGACCCAGCGGATAGCGGTCGAAGTAGCCACATTCCAGTCGATCATCTGCGAGCTGCTCACCCCTACACCGTACGTGGCCCGCCGGCGTAACGGTCAGCGGCAGCCGCATCCGGCTAGCTGAGTGGCTAGCTGGCTGAGCATCGACTCGGATTCGAGGCCGTCCTTGGCGCTGATGTCATTACCCATGAAGGCGAAGATCAGCAAGGAACCATCGGAGGCGTAAGCGATGCCGGTCATCGTGGCCACGTCTGACAGGTTCCCCGTCTTCGCCCGCACCGTACCGAGCGCCGGCCGGCCGAACGGGCCGAAGGAACTGCCAGGGCCAAGCGTTCCGGCGAACCCGGCCACCGGCAAGCCAGTGAGCACTGAGCGAAGGCCGGGGATCTCATTTCCCGCCGCCAGTTTCACCAGGCTGACAAGGGCATGCGGCGAGATCTTGTCCAGTGGAGAAAGCCCGCTGCCGTCATGCAGGTGAATGCCATGGATGCCGAGGCTGCCGTCGACCGCCATCACCGCGTGCGCGGCGCCGGTGAACGTCGCGGGCCTGCCGGTGGCGATCGCCACATGCCTGGCCAGCGTCTCGGCGATGACGTTGTTGCTTTCCTGAAGCATCCACTGCACCATCTGCGCCAGCGTCGCCGACTTAACGGCCGCGATCTCGGTACCTGCCGGTGCGCCGGGCTTGACCTGCACAGGGATGTTCTTGACCGTAATGCCGTCCTTTCGCAGGAACCCGGCAAAGGCGACGGCTGCGTCGCGGCCAGGGGTCATGGAGCGGGGCGAGTAGTTCGACGGATCGTCGTAGTCCTGAGGCCGGCCAGAAGCGGTCAGCCTGCCCTGGTCGACCTCGAGGCCGGTGATCGGAGCCACGTTCCCCGTGGTGATGTAATCGTCGCCCGGCCAGCCATCGGCCACGGTCGGGCCGGTGAACAGGCTGTTGTTGTAGGTGAGGTGCACAGACGTGACCCCTTTGCCCTTCAGCGCCTTGGCGGCCCCGGCCGCTAGCGCGGCCAGGCTGGCCGGCTGAGGGTAGAAGGAAGCCGGGTAGCGACCGGCGGACAGCGTGGGGTCACCGCCCCCGACAAGCGTGAGATCGCTGGTACCGCTCGCCGCCTGGCTCAGTGTTACCGATGTCGTGAACCTCGCTTCAGGCCCGAGCGTGCGGATCGCCGCTACGGCCGTCGCGATCTTGGTCGTCGATGCGGGCGTGAAACCGGTGTCAGCGTCGCGCGAGTACAGGACTTGCCCACTGGTGAGGTTGACGACAAGCGCGCCTACTTGCTGGCCGAGGCCACCTGAATCGATGAGGCCGGCTAGCTTCGCCGCCACCGCGGCCGGGGCCGGCGAACTGACCGTGCCGCCTGCCGGGTCGGTGGCCGTCTGAAGCAGTTGCCGTGACGCGCTGCCCTGGGCGTTCGAAACCTCGGGTAGCTGAAAGAGCGCGAGCCTGGCCGGCAGCATGCGCGCCACCGCTGCTCCCGCGCCGATCGTAAAGAGGCAGAGCAGTGCGAGCGTCAGGGCCGCCATTCGCGCCAGCCGGTTCAACCATTCCCTCCGCTGCTCGCAGACCACCCGTGCGGGCCCCATCTCCGGCCTCGCTTCGACAGGTGGCCGACACCGAGGGTATACATCACAACTGAAGTGCACGTGCGGGCATTGCGGCAATCGGCGGCCGGGCAAGGGCCGGGTTAGGAGAGCGGACCGTGCAGTTCGATGTGGTCATCGAGATCCCGAAGGGTCAGCGGAACAAGTACGAGATGGACCATGAAACCGGTCGCATTCGCCTTGACCGGATGCTCTTCACCTCAACCAGGTACCCGGCAGATTACGGCTTCATCGAGAACACCCTCGCGGAGGACGGGGATCCGCTTGACGCGCTCGTGCTACTTGAGGAGCCGACCTTCCCCGGTTGCCTGATTAGCTGCCGGGCACTCGGCATGTTCCGCATGAGGGACGAAAAGGGCAAGGACGACAAAGTGCTCTGCGTTCCCGCTACCGACCCCAGGATCGCGAACCTACAGGACATCACCGACGTATCAGAATTCGACCTGCTTGAGATCCAGCATTTTTTCGAGGTATACAAGGCGCTCGAACCAGGCAAGGAAGTCGCCGCGGCCAAGTGGGCGAACAGGCAGGCTGCCGAAGATGAGATCGAGGCCTGCCGAAAGCGGCTAGCGGAGAGCGAACATGGGCAAGACGACTCACGTGGGGGTTAACTCCGAGTTCACTGACGAGGACGCGCGCACGCTCAGCGAGGCGCCCCTGCTTCGCGAGCTGACCGACGACGACGTGCAGGCCATCAGGCCGCACATTCACACAGTCATGCTAAAACGCGGCGAAAACCTATACGACGAGGGCGACATCGACGACCAGCTCTACGTGGTCATCGACGGCAAAGTTAAGCTGACCCGCACCTCCTCAGACGGCCGCGAAGTACTAATCAGAGTTCAGGGCCCAGGCGACATGTTCGGCGAGCTCGCCATGTTCGATCCCACCTACCGCACGTCCAATGCCAGCGCCGTCACCGACGCCAGGCTCGCCGCGATCGCGCACACGGACCTGCGCCAGGTGCTGCTCGACCGGCCGGCGATTGCCTTGCTGCTGCTGCGCGAACTGGCACAGCGGCTGCGGGTGATCACCGATGCGAACACGAACCTGATCTTCACAGACGTCCCTGGCCGGGTCGCCAAGGCGCTGCTCGAGCTGTCCGACAAGTTCGGCGCGCAGCAAGAAGACGGCATCCACGTCAGCCACGACCTGACACAGGAAGAACTCGCACAGCTCGTCGGCGCCTCAAGGGAAACCGTCAACAAGGCCCTGGCGGACTTCGCGGCCCGTGGCTGGATCCAGCTCTCCGCCAAGTCCGTGCTCATCATCGACCCGGATCGCCTGCGCCGCCGCGCCCGCTAGCCCCCACTCGCCGGCAGCTCGCCGAGCCCCGCCAGGTAGCCCAACTGCGCTCGCACTGACAACTCGGCGGCGGGCCAGAGGCCGCGATCAACGTCGGCGTACACCCGCTCGACGATCTGCCGTGGCGTCCGGTCACCCGCCGCGAGTGCGGCCCTGATCTGGTCAAGTCGCTCGGCGCGATGCCGCGCGTAGAAATCGAGCACTCCGCGCGGGTCAGACAGCAAGGGCCCGTGCCCAGGCAACAGCGCGCTCAGCTCTGTCGAGTCCGCGAGACCACGGAGCCGGTCAAGCGACCGCAAGTAGTCCGCGAGGTCCCCGTCATGCGCGATCACGGTCGTTCCGCGCCCGAGCACGGTGTCGCCCGTGAGCACGGCCTGATCGGCCCGCAAATAAAGGCAAACAGAGTCAGCGGTGTGACCAGGCGTCGGGAGAACCTCAAGCTCGGTGCCGCCGTCGGCTAGAACGCTGCCAGGCGGCAGCCCTTCATCGCCGAGCCGGTGCGCCACGTCTACCGCACGCACGCCGGCGCCGGTCAGCCCGGCTAGGGTCCTGGCCCCCGCAGAGTGATCGGGATGCCCGTGCGTCAGCACGATCGCGACGATCCGCTGCCCGGCCTCCTCGGCCACCGCGCATACCCGCCGCAGGTGGCCGTGGTCATCTGGCCCTGGGTCGACCACGATGGCCGATGACGACCCTGGCTCGGCGATGAGCCACGTATTAGTGCCGTCGAGCGTCATGGGCGAAGGGTTAGGCGCCAGCACGCAAAGAGCCCGTTCAGTGCCAGACCCGTCGATCCCACCGGAGGTCACAGCGGATACTCCTTGTTTCCTGGAACCGACAGCCAGGTCTCGCCGTCAGCCACGAACAGCTCAGGCTGCCTTGGCGCGATCTCCCGCGACGCCCCGAGCACCCCTTCGACCTCGGAGTAGTCGGAAAGCTCGGCTAGCGTCATCGCCGTCGGCAGCCACAGCTCGATTTCGCCAGCCCGCCCGGCATCTATCGCACCGGCCGGGGAAATCCACTGCACCGCTGACGCCTCGCCGCCGACGTCCCTGGTGCGCTGACCTGGCGGCATTGCCGCGGCGAAGAAGCGGGCATCGAACCGGCGCGGCTCCGCCGCGGGCGTAATCCACCTTGCCCATGGGCGCAGCAGGTCTGACCGCAAGATCAGCCCGCGCCTGGCGAGCAGCTCAGCGAGCGACAGCGACCGGTCAAGCAGCGCGTGCCTGTCCGCTTCCCAGTCGTCGCCTGTCGTGTCCGCCACGATCGCCTCGGCCGCTGACCCGGCGAGCAGAACTCCGGATTCCTCGAAGGTCTCACGTACTGCCGCGCATACCAGCGCGCGGGCCAGCTCAGGACCAGTACCGAGCAAACCCGCCCAGACCGCCACGTCAGGCCCGGCCCAGGCGACTTCCTCGTCAGCGTCACGCTGATCGACTGACCCGCCGGGGAACACGTACGCACCAGGAGCGAACGCCATCGTCGGCTTGCGCCGCAGCATGTAAACCTCAAAGCCGCGGCCAGGACCAGCTTGGCCGGCACCGGAAGGACGGAGCAGCATGACAGTTGCCGCGTCCCTCGGCGTCACCGGCTGAACCCGGCCTTCGATCACGTCACGGACCGCCCCGGCCAGGTGCTCGGGAATCCGCACCTGATGGCTCAAGCCAGTTCCGCGATCAACTCGACTTCAACGGGAGCGTCGAGTGGCAGCACGGCCATCCCGACGGCGCTGCGCGCGTGCCGCCCGGCCTCGCCGAGAACCTCGATCAGCAGTTCGCTGGCGCCGTTGATGACCTGCGCCTGCGCGCTGAAATGCGGCGCGCTTGCCACGAAGCCGGTGACCTTGACGATCCGCTTGATGCCTGACAGCCCGCCCGCGACCGACGCTGCCGCCGCGAGCGCGTTCAGCGCACAGGTCCGAGCTAGCTCGGCAGCCTCCTCTGGGCCGACCGCCGCGCCGACCTTGCCCGTCACCGGTAGCTTGCCGTCAACGAACGGCAGCTGCCCTGAGGTGTAGACGAACCCGCCAGCGACTACGGCAGGCACATAAGCCGCCAGCGGTGCCGCAACTGCGGGCAAGGTCAGGCCGAGGTCGGTCAGCCGCTGCTCAGCAGAGCGCTCGTCATCAGGACCGGTCACTCCTTCACCCGTTTCATGTAGGCGACGAGTTGCTCAGCGTTCGGTCCAGGCACGACTGCCACGAGTTCCCAGCCGTCGTCGCCCCAGTTGTCGAGTATCTGCTTGGTCGCGTGCACGAGCAAAGGCACGGTCACGTACTCCCATTTCTGCATGGCGGTTACCTTAGCCGCCGCGCGTCAGGTCAGTTCGACTCGGGAGGCACCGGCGGTACGGCGAGCTCGTCGATCTTCGGGTCGGCGATCGGGACGTCCGGGATCTCGGTAACAGGAGGGATCGCCAGTTGCTCTTCGCTGCCAATCGCGGATTGCCCGTTGCCAGATCCAGGCTGGTGCTCGATCGCTGCTTCCGCCGCCGCTACCTCCGCGTCCCCGGTGTCCTCTGACAGCTCCTCCTCCTCTTCTTCTGTCGTCTGAGAGTGGCCAGAGGCCTTGTCGAAAAAACGCAGCAGCTCCACGGGAACTGGCATGACCAGGGTGCTGTTCTTCTCCGCTGCGACCTCGACGACAGTCTGGAGCAACCGCAACTGCAACGCGGCAGGGTCGCGGGCCATCACGTTAGCTGCCGCGGCCAGCCGCTTCGAAGCCTGATACTCGCCGTCGGCCGTAATAATCCTGGCCCGCCGCTCTCGTTCGGCTTCTGCCTGCCTGGCGATCGACCGTTTCATGCCTTCGGGAAGCGAGACATCCTTGATCTCGACTCGCTCCACCTTGACGCCCCACGGGCCTTCGGTTGGCTCGTCGATGACCCGGCAGAGCTGCCGGTTGACGCGGTCGCGGTCGGACAGCAGTTCGTCCATCTCTGACTGGCCGATGATCGACCTGAGCGAGGTCTGCGACTGCTGAGAGACGGCGAACATGTAGTTCTGCACGTTGATCGTCGCCTTGATCGGGTCAACGACCTTGAAGTAGACCACCGCATCGACCCGCACGCTGATGTTGTCCCTGGTGATGCCCTCCTGGGCAGGTACAGACATCGCGATGATCTGCTTGTTGACCTTTTGCAGCCGGTCACCGATCGGTCGGACGAAGGTCAGGCCAGGCTCGCGCGTGCGCGGCAGCACCTTGCCGAACCTGAAGACAATGCCTTCTTCATACTGCTGCACCTGCTTGATGCTCCGGCCGAGCATGATCAGGCCGCCCGCGGCGACGAACGCCACGAATGCGATGAGGCCTTCCATAGCCGACACCTTCTTATCCAGTTAGCTTCGCTTCCGCGCGTAGCACGTATTCAGCGTAGTCACCGTTCAGCCCAGAGTGTTAACGCAAGGGATGACGCGGATAGCCTCATGGTCGTGAGCGTGCGAGATACCGACTGGGATGGCGTGCGGCTGCACGTGGTCACCGGCAAGGGCGGCACAGGCAAGACCACGGTCGCCGCCGCCCTTGCCCTGGCTCTCGCGTCCCACGGCAAGCCAGTCCTCCTCATGGAGGTAGAGGGCAGGCAGGGAATCGCCCAGCTATTCGACGTGCCGCCGCTGCCGTATGAGGAGCGAAGGGTCGCGGTTGCACCAGCAGACGACAGCCGCCCAGGTGGCGACCTGCTCGCGCTGGCCGTCGATACACAGTCAGCGCTGGTCGAGTACCTGGAGATGTTCTACAACCTCCGCCAGGCCGGCCGGGCGCTGACCAAGCTCGGCGTGCTCGACTTCGCCACCACGATCGCGCCGGGGCTAGGCGACGTCCTCCTGACAGGAAAGGCCGCCGAGGCGGTCAGGCGCAAGTCAGGCGGCAGCCCTGTCTATGGGGCCGTGGTGCTCGACGCACCGCCGACAGGCAGGATCAGCCGCTTCCTCAACGTCTCCTCTGAGGTTTCCGGTCTTGCCAAGGTGGGACCGATTCGCAATCACGCGGATACCGTGCAGAAAGTGATCAGATCACCGCAGACCGTCGTGCACTTCGTGACGCTGCTCGAAGAGATGCCGGTGCAAGAGACCCTCGACGGCATCGCCGAGTTGAAGGAGGTTGGTCGCGGCGGCATCCAGCCCGGCGGGATCATTATCAACATGGTGCGTCAGTGCCCCGAGCTTCCCGATGAAGAGGCTGAAGGCCAGCATGAGCTTCCGGCACTTGAGGCCGGGCTCAAGTCGGCGGGCCTAGGCGAGGACGGCAAGCTTGCTGGCGACCTGGCTGACGAACTGGCCGACGAGGCGCGGACCCAGCGCGGCCAGGCCGGTCAGCGCCGGCTGCTTGAGGCCGCCGGGCAGCCCTGTTACGAGCTGCCGCTCATTCCTGATGGCATCGACCTCGCCGCGCTTTACCGGCTCGCCAGGTCTCTGCGCGATCAAGGCGCAGCATGAGCGCCAAGCCGACGCCACTCGCCATTGACCAGCTCATCGACGATCGCCGCACCAGGATCATCGTCTGCTGCGGTTCAGGCGGCGTCGGCAAGACAACCGTCGCGGCCGCGATCGGCCTCCGTGCGGCTGAGCGAGGCCGGCACGTCGTGGTCCTTACCGTAGATCCCGCTCGCAGGCTCGCTCAGTCCATGGGCCTCACGACACTCGACAACACGCCGAGGCTGGTTGCGGACGTCAAAGGTGGTACCGGAGAAAACGGTCAACCAGGCAGTATGCACGCGATGATGCTGGACATGAAGCGAACCTTCGACGAAATCGTCGAAGCGCATGCCGATCCCGATCGCGCCGAGCAGATACTCGCCAATCCCTTTTACCAATCTTTGTCCTCAAGCTTTGCCGGCACGCAGGAATACATGGCCATGGAAAAACTCGGCCAGCTTCGCCGCGCCGACGAGTGGGACCTGATCGTGGTCGACACGCCGCCGAGCCGGTCCGCGCTTGACTTCCTCGACGCCCCGCAGCGGCTCGGCAGGTTTCTTGACGGGCGGCTGCTTAGGCTGCTTGTGGCCCCGGCCAGGTTCGGCGGCAAGGCGGGCCTGAAGGTACTTAACGCCGGGTTCGGCATGGTGACAGGCGTCGTGACCAAGATCATCGGCAGCCAGTTGCTCAGGGACGTCCAGACCTTCGTATCGGCCATGGACACGATGTTCGGTGGCTTCCGTGAGCGAGCCGAGTACACGTACCGGCTGCTGCGCATGCCAGGCACGGCATTCCTTGTCATCGCGGCCCCGGAAAACGACGCACTGCGTGAAGCTTCCTACTTCGTCGAGCGCCTGGAGCGCGATGGCATGCCGCTCGCCGGCCTGGTACTGAACCGGATGCACAGGTCGCCTGCCGCGCGATTGTCGGCTGAGCGAAGCCTCGCCGCGGTCGAGGCCCTTCAGGTCATGCCTGAGAGCGAAACGACCGCACTGACGATCACGGCTTTGCGCTTGCATGCCGAGCGCATGAGGCAGGTCGCCAAGGAACGGCGGCTGGCGGACAGCTTCAGCGCCGCACACCCGCTCGTGCCGGTAGCTCAGATACCTGCCCAGCCAGAAGACGTACACGACCTCGATGGTCTTCGCCTGATCGGCACGACCTTCGGCCAAAAGGCCCCCGGCGACGCTGCCGGGAAAGGCTAGCGTCAGCTAGCTGGCGACCAGCTCATTGGCGACGCTCTCGTACTTGTCCCTGGCGCTTTCCAGTAGCTCGCGCCAAGAGATCACGTCCGACCTGCGCCTGAGCAGCGCGCGCCGCTCGCGCTCGGTCATGCCGCCCCAGACGCCGAACTCGATGCGATTGTCCAGTGCGTCGGCCAGGCATTCGGTGCGGACGGGGCAGCCGCGGCAGATCAGCTTGGCCCGGTTCTGCGCCGCCCCCTGAACGAACAACTCGTCAGGGTCCGTTCCCTTGCACGCGGCGCGGGCGGTCCAATCGGTGATCCACATGTGGCCCAACTCCTCCTGATCGTCACGCCCGTGCGAGCGGGTCGTCACGCCGGGTGGCGCTTTGCTGAGATGCTCACGGGTGCCGCAGCGTCGCAGCACCTCTTGTGATGGTTGCGAAAGAGTAACTTACGGAACTCAGGCCCGAAGCGCTAGTCCCCGGTCGGTCCATTTCCCATATAGCCCCGATGGACTATACGCGACACAGGGAGTAGTCACCTCCTAACGCTGAGCTACTCTTCCACGCACATACGACCGAATGCCGTCAATTTCCCCCGTGCTTGTGTCCTCCTTCGATGCAGTCCGTCGGAGAGCGTAACCTGTTTGGGTGACCAGACGACCTCGCCACGCCGGCGTGAAGGCAATTGGCCTGCTCACAGTGCTGTCGCTCGCCGCTGGCGTGCTGGCCGCCGTCGCCTTGCTGCCGGTAATCGGCGCAGCGGGCATCGCGGCACGCGATGCTGCCAAGACTTTTAATGACGCGCCGGTGAAGGGCCTTGGCCAGGTGCCTTCACGGTCGGAGATCTTCGACTCATCCGGTCACTTGCTCGCTTATTACTATCCGGGCTTTCCCCACCCGATCTACCGGGTCCCTGTGCACTTCAGTCAGATCTCGCCCGTCATGCGCCATGCCATCGTCGCCATCGAGGACGCGCGGTTCTGGCAGCACGGGGCGCTTGACGTACGCGGCACATTTCGCGCGATCAGCCTTGACCTCAGCGGGCAGGCCGTCCAGGGCGGCTCTGACCTGGCTCAGCAGTACGTGAAGAACGCCTGCATCCTGACCGCGAAGACGAAGTGGCAGGCCAATCAGTGCTATTCGCACACGCTGGCCAGAAAGATCACTGAGCTCAGGATCGCGTCCAACCTCGAGCACAATCTCACCAAAGCCCAGCTACTGACGGACTACCTGAACGCCGCCTACTTCGCCAACCAGGCTTACGGCATCCAGGTCGCCGCCCAGCTTTACTTCTCCGTTCCCGCCTCGAAGCTCACTCTTCCGCAGGCCGCGACCCTTGCGGGCATGGTCGAGGACCCGACGAGGTACAACCCGATCGATAACCCGAGCCAGGCCCTAGCCAGGCGCGCGACCGTGCTGCAGCAGATGGCCAAGTTCGGCTATATCTCGCAGGCCACGGCCGATGCCGCCGCGAAGGAACGACTTGGCCTGCATGTCTCCTCCGTCCCGCTGGAGACCGGGTGCACGAGCCCGAGGGTCGCCAACTCGGCGTTCTTCTGCGACTACGTGCTCGCGGTCATGTCCAAGGACAAGGCGTACTCCAAGGCGTATCAGGAACTGACGACCGTTGGCGGCCTGAAGATATACACGACCTTGAACATGAAGGACCAGCACGCCGCCGATGCGGCCGTGAACTACGTCCTGCCGAACCACAACAACTACGCCAACCCAAACCAGGATGTCGACACCGAAGCGATGGTCCAGCCGGGGACAGGCGACATCCGCGCGATCGCCGTGAACCGCACCTACGGCTTCGGCAAAGGCCAGGACAGCATCGACTACGCCGTCAACAGCGAGTACGACGGCGGCGCGGGCGTGCAAACCGGCTCGACTTCAAAGATCTTCACCTTGGTGACGGCGCTCAAGCAGGGCCTGCCCTTCGGCTTCTCGCTCAAGGTGCACGATGCCGCGCCTGTCGGCCCGTTCTACAACTGCAAGGGCCAATATCAGGGTTACTGGAAGGCATACAACACCGACGGCACGACGAACGGGACCATCCCGCTGTACTACGGCACCACCGCATCGATCAACGCGTTCTTCGCCGGCCTTGAGGCGAAGGTCGGGCTCTGCAATGTAGTCAAGACCGCGGTCAGCATGGGATTGACCAGGGCGGACGGTGTCTCGTTGCTCAAGTACGACCCGAACTTGCCCAAGGGAAGGAACCTCCCGGCTGACGACATCGAATCATTTACGCTCGGGTCCGTCTACGTGTCTCCGTTGTCCATGGCCAGCGCCTACGCGACCGTGGCGTCTGGTGGCATCTACTGCCACCCGATCGCGATCACCAGCATTAAGGACGTCTCAGGACATGCGCTGCCGGTCGAATCCGCCGACTGCCATCGGGCGCTCTCGAAGGGCGTAGCCGATGCGGCCGCTTACGTGTTCCAGGGCGTGCTTACTAACGCCGGCGCAACCGCTGAAGGCCGCGGCATCGGCCGGCCAGCAGGCGCCAAGACCGGTACGGGCAACAGCGGCTACTACGTGGCGTTCGCCGGCTTCACGCCGACTCTGGTCGGCTACGTCTCGGTCTTCAACCCGGTCGACCCCACCCATATCTGGTATAACGGCAGGCCAGGTGCGATGGAGGGTTGTCCTGAAGCAACGTTCCGTCAGTACCCCGGCGGCTACGTCGAATGCCCGGGCGAGCAGTTCGGCGACGACGCGCCCGGAGCCACCTGGGAGTACAGCTTCGTCCACGCGGCACTCGGCAAGCCGCTCAACTTCGGCTACCCGCCCGCGTACTACTTCTCCGAGGGCTCAGGCACTGCCCCGCCCGCCCCGCCGGCGAAAAAGAGCAGCGGAGGTAAGGGCGGTACTGGCGGTACTGGCGGAGGCAATGGGGGCGGTAACGGCGGAGGCGGAGGCGGCGGAGGTAACGGCGGCGGAGGCGGTAACGGCGGCGGAGGCGGCGGCCATTAGCCGACGCCCCGGCCCGGCTCCGCCAGCAGCCCGGCTAGACGCCTAGCTGGCTAGCTGACGGCGGACCTCGGCGGCTACCCTGGCACCTTCGGCCCGGCCGGCGATCTTGGGATTGACCGCCTTCATGACCTGCCCCATGGCAGCGGGACCGCTCGCTCCGGTTTCTGTTATCGCGACAGACACCAGCTCTGCCAGCTCAGCGTCGTCGAGTTGTTTTGGCAGATAGGCACTGAGAACTTGACCTTCGGCCCGTTCGGCTGCGGCCTGCTCCTCCCGCCCGGCGCCCGCGAACGCCTCAGCTGCCTCGCGGCGGCGCTTCGCTTCGCGGGCGAGCACCTTCTCGACCTCGGCGTCGTCCAGTTCTCTTGCGGTGCTGCCGGAGACCTCCTCCTTGGAAATCTCGGCCAGCACCATCCGCAGCGTTCGCGTCCGCACCTCGTCGCGCTCCTTCATCGAGGAGGTGAGGTCGGCGCGGATTCTTTCCTTCAGCAAAGACATGAGGTCAATACTGCCTCAGCGAGCATGGCACCATATGGGCATGCGTCCACAAGCCATGCTCGGGACAACCGTTGCCGTCGGTGCCGCCGTGTTCGGATACGCGGCGGTAATCGAACGGAACTGGTTCACGCTGCGCCGGTATCAGGTGCCGGTCCTGCCGGCCGGGTCGAGACCGCTGCGCATCCTGCACATCTCTGATACGCACTTGACGCCCGGCCGGCACCGGTTGCTGTCCTTCTTGAGGACACTCGATGCGCTCGAGCCCGACCTGGTCGTCAATACCGGTGATTCCATCGCGCACGAGCAGGCGGTGACCCCACTGCTGGAGGCACTGGGACCGCTGCTCGACCGGCCTGGCGTGTTCGTGTTCGGCTCCAATGACCTGTACTCACCCGTGGCCAAGAACCCCGCCAGGTACATCTGGCGCACCAGCGCGGAAGAGCGCCGCCGTCACGTGCCCGACTTGCCGTGGCAGGAACTGGGGGCGGGGATGGAAGCGGCTGGCTGGATGAATGCCAACAACAATCGCAGCCGGATCAAGGTCGGTGACTTCGACATCGAAGTCGCCGGGGTGCACGACTCCCATATCGCCCGCGATCGCTACGAGAAGATCGCCGGTCCCGCCGACGAGACCGCTGACCTGCGGCTCGGAGTCATGCACTCACCCGAGCCGCAGATCATGGACCGCTTTGTCGCCGATGGCTTCGACCTGCTCTTGGCCGGGCACACGCACGGCGGCCAGGTCTGCCTCCCGGTCTACGGCACCCTGGTCACCAACTGCGGCATCGAGCCCGCGCGAGCCCGTGGCCTGCACCAGCATCCGGCCGGGCCAGGCCCGCGCCGACGGGCTTACCTGCACGTATCCGCGGGTCTCGGGACATCCCCCTACGCACCGGTACGGTTCGCCTGCCGTCCGGAGGCATCTCTGCTCACACTCGTGCCAAAGATCGGCTAGACTCCGTACGCGGTCGCGGGGTGTAGCGCAGCTTGGCAGCGCGCTTCGTTCGGGACGAAGAGGCCGCCGGTTCAAATCCGGCCACCCCGACCAAGTTTGCCCAGTTCAGAGGGGCTTCGGAGGTAACTTCGAGGTCCCTTTTCGATCTTCTAAAGGCCTGCGGGAGCCAAACGGGGAGCCACTCGACTCAGGCTGACTTCGCCTGGTTGTGCTGACTGAAGATGGTGTTCATGGTCTCGGCGCCCTTGGTGATCACCGGCTTGAGCTGGTGCCGGTAGACCTCCTCGGTGACCGCGCTGCTGGCGTGGCCGACGAGATCAGCGATGTTCTCTATCGGTACGCCGTTGTCGCTCATGATCGATACGAAGGAATGCCGCAGTTCACGCGGTGTCCAGTTCTCGCCGAGGCCGGCCTTCCTGGTGATCGCCTTGAACGCGCGGCGGACATGGGATGCCACGACGTGAGACCAGAGCAGTGCTCGGGCCTCCTCGGTCCTGATGCCGACGAGCAGGCTGACGACAACGTAACCGTGCAGCCGGTATGACTCCGCGGCTTCCAGCACCGCCATGGCCTGATCGAAGGTCATCGCCTTGCTTGGCCTGCCTGGCTTGCCCTTCGGGGTCGTGACCAATTCGGCCACGTTCCTGAGCACCTTGTCGCGCGCCTGAGCCTGGCGGATCGAGCGCTTGAGGATGGAGTGGACACCAGTCAAAGTCCTGGTCGCCAGCTTGGCGGTGAGGCCGTCTAGCCAGTCGTCGACGTCGTCGGCCGTCAGCTCCTTGAGCTTGGCGGCACCGATGAGCGGTATGACGTGCTGTTCGGCCAGGATGCGGTTGGTGGTGATGGTCATGTCGTCGCGGCCTTTGAGACCCTTGGTGAGCCAGTCGTTGACGGCGCTGGCCACGGTGTAGCCTTCGGAGGATTTCAGGCCCGCTTCGCGCTCGGCCACGACCTGGATCAGCTTCTCTTTGAGTTCAGCCTTGGTCTTAGCCTTGCGCTTGATGCGCTGGCGCTTCCCCTGGCCGTCGAAGCCGAGGCTGATGGCGCCGACCCAGCCGCCGTCTTCCTGGTAGCGGCCGACTAAGAGTTGGGACATGGGCTCTCCTTCTAATCGGGGTCGTCCTGGTGGCGTTTGATGTACTCGTCGATGGCTTTCCTGATCACGTAGGACAGGTCGCGGTCCTTGCGTTGCGCGATCTGCTCCAGCTTGGCGCGCTGTTCGGTGTCCAGGCGCAGGCTGTACTTGTTGCTCATCGCCATCTGGTTCCGTCCTCGCCGCTTGGGCTGAGTGAGTTACCAGACATACTGTACCGCTTCGCGGTATTACGCGGTACGAATTCAGGCGTTTTCCAGGGTGCTGACGAATTCTTCTAAGTGCTGGCTGATGATGCGGCGGAGCTTGCCGATCTTGATGCTGCGGAGCTGGCCGGTGCGCAGCAGGTAGTAGACCTTGTCGCGGCCGACGTGGAGCATCTCGGCTACTTGCTCGACGGTGACGGCGGCGGGCAGGCGATCTCGGGCGCCGTGCGGAACGGTGAGCAAGCAGGCATGTCGAGTTGTCCTTTCACGATGGCTGGCTGGCCGGGAGGGTGACGGTGCGATGCCGGGCGCACGCGATCAGGCTGGGTCATCGGCTGGGGCGGCGGCCTGGCCGGGAGCTGGCACGATGATGATGAGAACTACCGTGACGGGTTCGTGGTCGCTGGCGGCGCTGTTCGGGGCGGGTTCTCCGGGTGCTGCCTCGGACGGTGGCGTGCTGCCGAAGTGGCGGGGCGGGATCTGGAAGGCGTGGCAGTAGTGGAGCTGGTATCTCTCGGAGATGCCGTTGCCTTTTTCCCAGCGCCGGATCATGGTGGCAAGGCAGTCATTTTGGGGAAGGGTGTCGCCGGCGCGGGCGGCGGTTTCGCGGAGTTTGCGGGCCATCTGCCGGATGTTCCAGCCGCGGGCCTGCCGCTGCCCGCGAAGCCACTGGCCGTGACCGCCGGTGTGAGGGGTCGTCATTGCTGGTGCCTCGCCGCTGTCAGCCATTGCCGTGGTCGTGGTCAGTTGCTGAACGACGCGGCGGCCGCACCGTGAGGTACGGCCGGGTCACGGCCGGCGAGGCGGGCGATCAGGGATGCCGACTCGCCGGGCGGCAAGGCCGACCGGGCCAGGGCGTCGAACGTCGCGTGCAGGCCGGCCAGGTCAGCCTCGCGCGAGGTGCGGGTCACGCGGCCGGCCGGGCCGGGCTGGCAGGCAACGTCTGAGCTGGCCGGGTCGGCGAATCTCAGCAGGGCGAACGACGGGGCCAGCACGGGCCAGGGCCGGGCCAGGACCGCGACCTGCACCGTCACCGCGGGCATGGTCGCCGCGGCGGCCAGGTAGTCGAGCTGGGCGGCCATGACCGCGGGCGGCGCTATCTGGCGGTACAGGGCCGATTCGTCGAGGATCAGGCGGAAGCAGCGGCGGCTGTCGTGCAGCAGTTCCTGGCGGCGCGAGGTCACCGTGACCAGCCTGCTGACGGTGTCCGCGTCCAGGCCGGGCCGGGCCGCGCGGATCGCGGCGGCGGCGTAGCCCGGGCACTGGA
>DATJLT010000313.1:0-23433 GCA_035509195.1 Streptosporangiaceae bacterium
TCGACGTGGTCCGCGATGGGCACGCGGCGCTGGAGCACCTCGCGGCCACCGGCTACGACGTGGTTGTGCTGGACCGGGACCTGCCCGGAGTGCACGGCGACGAGGTGTGCCGGCGGCTGGCGGCCGGGCAGGCGGCCAGCCGGATCCTGATGCTGACCGCGGCGGGCAGCCTGACCGACCGGGTAGAAGGACTGAACCTCGGCGCGGACGACTACCTGCCCAAGCCTTTCGACTTCCCCGAGCTGACCGCCAGGGTCCGCGCACTTGGCCGCCGCGCCGCACCTTCGCTGCCGCCGGTCCTTTGCTACGGCGACATCAAGCTTGACCCCGCGGGCCGCGTCGCGTCCCGTGCCGGGCGGCGGCTGACGCTCAGCGCGAAGGAGCTGGCCGTGCTCGAATACCTGCTGGCCTCGCCTGGCCGGGTGATCTCGGCTGAGGAACTTCTCGCGCGGGTGTGGGACGAGGCCGCCGACCCGTTCACCACGGCGGTCAAGCAGACGATGTACCGGCTGAGGGCAAAGCTCGGCGAGCCGCAGGTCATTCATACCGTCCGCGAAGGCGGATACCGGATCGGAGAACCATGATGCCAAGTCCCAGAAGCCTGCGGCTCCGCCTTACGGTGCTCTACGCTGCCCTGTTCTGTGCTTGCGCGCTGCTGCTCGGCGCGTTCGCCGTGGTGTTCAAGCCCGGCTTCCTCGTGCGCAGCTCCTATGCGGGCATCGGTCGCGGCTCGCACCAGGTAAGCCGCCCGTGGGACGGCAGCCTGGGCCGGTTCCTGGCAGGCTTCACCGCACACCACAATGTCGGCGGCGGCGCGGCGCTGATCTTGATCCTGCTGGTGCTTGCTGCCGCGGCGGGCTGGCTGATCGCGGGCCGGGTGGTCAAGCCGCTGCGCGTGATCACCGCGTCTGCCCGCGCGATCTCGGCGAGCAACCTGCATGAGCGGCTCGCGCTCAAGGGCCCTGGCGATGAGTTTGCCGAGCTTGGCGAGACGCTAGATGACCTGTTCGCCAGGCTGGAGGCATCGTTCGAGTCGCAGCGCAGGTTCGTCGCCAATGCCTCCCATGAACTGCGTACCCCGCTGGCGGCGGGGCGCACCGTGCTCCAGGTAGCCCTCGCTGATCCAGACGCCGACGCTGGGACGTTGCGTGAGGCCTGCGAGGAGGTCCTTGATCTTGGCGAGCAGCAAGAGCGGCTGATTGACGCGCTGCTGACGCTGGCATCAAGCGAGCGCGGAGTTGAGCAGTGGGAGCCCTTCGACCTGGCCGAGATCGCGAGGACGGTCGTGCTTCACAGGGAGCCCGAGGCCGGGGATCTCGGCATCGAGGTCAGCACCTCGTTTGACGCCGCTCCTGTCAAGGGTGATCGGAGACTGGCGGAGATCCTGGTGGCCAATCTGGTAGACAACGCTCTACGGCACAACGTGCCTGGAGGAACGGTCGACATAGGAACCGCGATCGCAGGGGACCTGGCCGTGCTGTCGGTGAGCAACACGGGCGGCACGGTACCGCCAGGTGAACTCGGCCGGCTTTTCCAGCCGTTCCGCCGCGCGGGCGACGACCGCCTGCAGCACGCGGCCGGCCAGGGGCACGGGCTAGGGCTCGCGATCGTCCGTGCCGTTGCCGACGCCCACGACGCTGAGATCACGACGGCCGCCCGCCCGGCCGGCGGACTCGATATTCAGGTCAGCTTTCCCGTGCGGCGATGAGCGGCCGTCAGACGTGCTTGATGGGGTTCAGCCAGTTGCCTGCCGTGTGGTAGGTGGCGACTGCGATGACCAGTCCTGCGGCTAGAGCCCCGATGAGCAGCAGCCACCGCTTGCCGGCGCCGGCCAGCACGGTGCGGGCACGCGCGGCGTGCGGGGAGTCGCCTCGCAGGAGGCGGGGGAGTCGCGGCGCGTACCAGAGCACGTGAATGGTCGTCGCGGCGAACCAGAGGATAAAGAATGCCTTGTGCGCGGTAAGCCAGAGGAAGTGCCCAGGTCCGACGAAAGCGAGCGCCACGCCGGTGCCGATCACGCCAACTGAGGTCGCCATGATGACCGGGCCGAGCAGGCGGAGCACGATCGGGGGCGGGCCTTTCTTCACGTAAGGTGCCGAACCCGTGTAGTAGCGGGCGAACCTGTACCCCGTCGAGCTCATCTTCAGCAGGACAGGCCCGATGAGCAGCATGCCGAAGAAAAAGTGAATTGTCAGCAGTTCGTGGATGCGCAAGATGGTCAGGCCCTCGATGGCTAGCAGCACGAGCAGCACTGAGCCGGTCATCGCGGTCAGCTTCTCGTTGCCCGCGGCTCCGCCGGTCTGGTCTTGCGCCAGCCGGCGGTGGCGAGGCTCGGTGGCGGTTTTCACCCGGGCTCCCTGTCAAGTCGCAGGGCGAGGGTGGGGCAGAGCCTCACGGCTCGCCTGGCGAGCGGCAGCAGATCGGGCGGTACCGGGTCGGCGGGCAGAATCGGATACCCCCATTCGTCGAGCCTGATCAGTTCAGGCAGCATTTCCGCGCAGAGGCCGTGGCCAGTGCACGCGATCGGGTTGACATGGAGCCAACGGTTCACGGCCTTACGCCCGTTCCCGATTCGCCGGGACCGGCAGTACAGGCGGCTGCGCGAACGGAGCCCGTGCGTGCAGGCATGGCCGGCCAGCCGCGTGCGCGCGGACATCGCCGGCGAAGACCGACAACGCCGACCCGGCGAGCCGGATCGTGCCGTCCGGGTGCGAGCAAGCGCCACGGCCAGCGACCGTGCCGAGGCGGCGCTTCAGGCGTTCGAGCAGCGCCGAGTCCGCGCGTCCGCGCGCGAGTTGCGCGAAGTCTCCCGCGATGGCCGGCAGTCCGAACATGCAAGGACCGCATTGCCCTGCGCTCTGTCCGGCGAGCCAGGCGAGTACCCGCGCGGTTTCTGTTATCCCGCAAGTACCCTCGGGCAGCGCGACAAGCACGCCGGCCCCTGGTGCCGCCCCGATCTGCCTGAGCGGGCCGGCGGCCAGCGGCAGGGGAGCGGCCTCGGTCAGGTCCGCCCAGCTACCGAAGTAGCCGCCGATCAGCACGGCACGCGAACGCCGGTCGGCACCGGCGAGCGCCAGCGCACCGCCGATCGTGGTACCAGCCTCGATCTCGTGCACGCCTGACGCCCTGACAGCACCGGAAAGGGTCACCAGCATGCTGCCGGGAGCGTGGGGCAGCCCAGCCTGCCTGAACCAGGCCGCGCCGAACCTGGCGACGAGCGCCACGTGGGCAAACGTCTCGACGTTGCTGATCAGCGTGGGCCTGCGGCCGACTCCCCGCTGGAACGGCCGCGGCGGCACGACGGCTGGCTTGGCTTCACCGCCGTTGAGCCACGAGATGACCGCCGATTCCGATGAAGAGACGTAGCCGTGAGGCAGGCCGTGCAACTCGACGGCCACCGGGTCGAGGCCGGCCCTGGCCCGCTCGGCGAGCGCCCGGCGCAGCGTGCCGATCAGCCAGCTCTTGTTTCCTGGCACGGTCAGGTGCACCTGGTCGGCACCGACCGCCGCCGCCGCGAGCACGGCACCGTCTATGACCAGGTGGGGCGCCCGTGCGAGCAGGGCCTCGTCTTTTTCGCTGGCAGGCTCGCTTTCCATGCCGTTGGCCACTACCACGCCCTGCTTGCGCTGCGCGGCGACGGCCCGCATCTTGACCCCGGTAGGGAACCCGGCCCCGCCACGGCCGGTCAGGCCCGCCGCGGTGACCTCCTCGGTCAGCGATGACGCGCGGGCGAAGGAAGGCACGGGTCCGTAACGGCTGACGTGCGTGGCCAGATGCACGGGAGAGGAGGACTCACGCCAGCCGACCGTGAGCCTGGTCACTGGCCCGAGCTGACCGCCTGCCCGGCGCGGCTCGGTCATCGTCACGAGCGCGCCCCCAGCGCCTGCACCACGTGCAAGCCGAGCAGTGCGGGCGGCGTCCCCGCCCTGGCCGCCCACCCGGCCTGCAGGGGCCCGGCCAGCGCGAAGATCACGGTAAGCACGGTGACAACGGCGACGGCCGCCGCACAGGTCATCTTGAGCTGCCTGCTCGAGGCCAGCGTCAGCCGCCACCACACCGCGGCTATCACCGCCGCTACGCAGGCGGCGTAGACGATCAGGATCCAGCGGAGCCTGGTGTCAGTGCCGGTACCGAGAGCGTGCCAGAGCGCGATCGGCCAGCACGCGTACACCAGGAAGTGGATGGCCTGCCAGGCACGCTGGTTCAGCCGGTCCCTGAGCAGGCTGGTGATCAGCACGACCAGCAAGAGATCGAGAGCCAGCGCGCCCAGGCCGAGCCAGATCGGGCGGTAGCTGGACGTGAACGGTATAAACACCGCCGCGACGCTGATCGACACGAAAGGATCGAGAACGGTCGTGATGATGTGGACACCGACAAGTGCCGTAGCGGTCAGCGCCAGATTTCTGTGCAGCCCGGCCGTGACCAGCCGCGGCCAGCGCTCAGAGGCGACCCGCGCGCTCCCGATGACGCCGAGCAGGATCGTCACGGTCAGCAAGACCATCGCCACGACGCCCGTTGCCCTGGTCAGGTACCAAAGTGCCTGGCTGCTCATGAGCCACCTGTGTGCACGACGGGCGCACCGCCTGAACCGGACCCTGAGCCAGACGCGGGCGGTGCTGCAGGCGGCTTCAGCCCGCCCCGATGGTGGTGGCGGTGCGCAGTCCGGTGCCCCGTCCCTTGCCCTGACCGGTGCGCAGTCCCGTGCGTACGGCCGGAGCCGCCGGCCGGTGCGGCCGGTGCCTGGCCGCTGCTCGCCGACGCATGACCGGGAATCGCCGCGCCGAGCACCATCGCGAGGCCGACGGACGCCGCCGTGGAAGCGCCAGCGATCCAGGCCGTCAGGTGACGCGTGCGAACGAGGCGGTCGTCCCGCCTGCTGATCGCGTTCTCCAGTGCCGAACGCATGAATCGCACCCCCTTAGGCCGTCGTTATCAAGCATCAACGACCGAGGCTGGAGATCCGGTTCAGTAATTCTTCAGAACTGCTTAAGATTACCCGCTATCTCGCCGTTTCCTATGCGCCACCAGGGTTTTTTCCTGCGTCGCCGCGGGCAGTTCCAGGATGGCGGTCAGCCCGCCGCCCGGCGTGTCTGACAGCGTCAGGGTCCCGCCATCTGTCGTCACCAGCCGGTGCACGATCGCCAGCCCGAGCCCCGACCCGCCAGGGGTCGCCGACACGTAACGCCGGAGCGCGGCCCTCTGCTGCTGCGGCGACATCCCTGGCCCGTCGTCGGCGACGACGACCTGGACCTGGCCGTCCGCCTGAGCAAAGCTGACCGTCACGTGCCCGCCTTGAGGCACCGCTTCAAGCGCGTTCGCGATCAGGTTGTCGAGCACCTGTTCCAGGTGCCCGTCACCGAGCCGCGCCGACACAGGCTGGCCAGGCAGGGCGGAAAGGCTGACCGGCTTCTCCTCGGCGGCCGGCCGCCAGGCCGCTACCCGCTCATCGATCACCTCGTCCACCGCCACGGACACGGCAGGGCTTGACGCGTTCTCTGCCCGTGCGACCGCCAGCAGCCCGTCCACCATGCGCGACAGCCGCGCGATCTCATCCTGGGCAAAGGAAAGCTCCTCGGCGAGCGTGTCTGGCGCGGCGAGTGCCAGCACGTCGAGCCGCAGGCGCAGCGCCGCCAGCGGCGTCCTGAGCTGGTGAGACACGTCGGCGATCATCGCCTGGTGCCCGCTGAGCAACGTCTCGAGGCGTGCGGCCATGCGGTTGAAGCTCATGGCAAGCGTCCGCACCTCAGGCGGCCCGTTGCCGGCCGGCGCCCGTGCTGCGAACTCGCCGCCGCCGAGGCGCCGCGAAGCGGCCTCGAGCCCGTGCAGCGGCCTGCTCACCCAGCGCGCCAGGCCGGTCGCGATCACCACGGCGACGATTAGCCCGGCCGCCGACACCAGCGTGATCCATGCCCACAGTGCGTCGATCCGGTGGTCAAGCGGTTCGGCCGGCCTGGCGAGCACGACCGCGCCGATGCTCACGGACGTCTCGTCCTTCAGCACGGGAGTGACGACGATCAGGTCCTCGCCCTGACGCCAAACCGAGGTCGATCCGGTCAGCGCCCGGCCGATCGCTGGCCGGCCAACCCCGGCGATCGCCAGGCGCCCGGCTACCCACCGCCCGTCCTTGCCGTACACGGCGACCCTGTCGCCTTGCCGCTGGAGCTCGGCCACGGCCTGCCGAAGCGACCCTGGCGGCTGGTGGTCATCGAGTTGCTCCTCGGCGACGCTGGCCACCGCCTCCGCCGTCGTGCGCGTCTGCGCGGTGAAGTCGCTGGTGTCCTGGCTGGCGCTGCGCAGTCCGAGCGGCACGGCGACGACGCCGAGCAGCACGACGACCAGCGCGATCACGGCCAGCGTGATCCGGCGGGCCATCAGGGTCCGCCGAGCCTGAACCCGCGCCCGTAAACGGTCTCGATAACGCCGGGCACTCCGAGCTTGCGCCGCAGCGCGGCCAAGTGCACGTCAAGTACCTTCGTCGGCCCGTACCAATGGGCATCCCAGGCGGTCTCGAGCACTTCCTGGCGGCTGAAGACCCGGCCGGGATCGAGTGCCAGGCATTCGAGGATGTCGAACTCCTTAGCGGTAAGTACGACTTCCTGTCCGTGCACGGTGACCTTCCTGGTGCGCGAGTCGATCACCAGCGGTCCGTGCTTGACGATGTCCGTGCTGCTGCCCGGCCTGACCCGCCGGAGCACGGCCCTGATCCTTGCCTGCAACTCGGCCAGCCCGAACGGCTTGACCAGGTAGTCATCGGCGCCGGCGTCAAGGGCGCTGACCCGATCGGACTCTTCGCCGTACGCGGTGATCACGATGATCGCGAGGTCGCTGCGCTCGCGCAGCGCACGGCAGACCGCGACGCCGTCGCCGTCTGGCAGTTCCAGGTCAAGCAGTACGACGTCAGGCCGGCCGCCCCTGGTGAGAGCCTCACGGCCGGTGGTGACGTGATCGACGTGGTAACCGCCCCTGACCAGGCCGCGCGTGAGCTGGGTCGCGATCGCGACGTCGTCCTCGACGATCAGCACCTGCGAGGTCATGATCTTGAGGGTAAGCTCCCCAGGACACCGTCAGGTGCGGAAACGGGCGGCGGTACCGGGGGAGGAATCGGTACATGCCGTCCGAATGCCCAGTTCAGCAGCTCGGCAGCCGACACGAAGCTTTCCCCTGAGTTCGTTGGCGAGGTGTCCATGACCACGCCGATCAGGGTCTTCTTGCGGTAGGTGGCCTCGAAAAGCAGGCATTCGCCCGCTTGTGGCGTCCAGCCGGTCTTGATGCCGAGCACACCGGGGTAACGCCAGAGCAGTTCGTTCGTGTTCAGCCAGTGGTAGTAATGCCGGTGCGGCCAGCGCGCCAGCGTATAGGAGTGGTGCCTGACCACCTCGCGGAACGCGGGCTCGGCCATGGCCGCCTTGCCGAGCTTGATCAGGTTCGTCGGCGTCGACACGTCGGTGGTCCAGGCGCCGTCGAAATTAGTGAAGTGCGTCCTGGTCAGGTGCAGCTTGCGGGCGAGCGCGTTCATCTTGGCCACGAACTTGGTGATGCCAGGCCCGTAGCTCTCGGCCAGCGCCATCGCCGCGTCCGCGCCTGATGGCAGCAGCATCCCGTACAGCAGGTCACGTGCGGACAAGATGTCGCCGGCGTGCAGCCCCGCGTTGGACAGGTTGTACTCGGCGACGTAGTCGACCTCGGCCTGCGTGATCTTGATCCGCTTGCTCAGGTGCCCTGCGCGCACGACGACGAGCGCGGTCATCACCTTGGTCAGGCTCGCGATCGGGCGCTGCACGGACTGCTCGCGCGCCCACAGGTGCTTGCCGGTCTTGACGTTGACCAGCGCGCCCGCCGCGGCCGACACGTAGCCTGGCTCGTGCGCGCTTGCTGCCGTCCGCGAGGCTGCCACCGCAGGGGCCGCTCCGTAAAAGGTCAAGAGACCAGATATGCCAATGGACACCAAGACGAGCTGAATTGGCCGGGTAGTCACCATCCAGATGGTAGCGGCATGCCCTCGGTGTAGCCGGCGGCGCTCTGCGTACCGACCACGGCAAGGTCGGCGAGCTCGCCCAGATTGGCCGCGCCCGTGTAGCTGCACGCACTGCGCAGCCCGGCGACGATGGCGTCGATCAGGTCTTCGACGCCCGGCCTGTCAGGGTCCAGGTACATCCGCGAACTCGAGATGCCTTCGTCGAATAGCTCCTTGCGCGCTCGCTCGAACGGCGAGTCAGCCGTGGTCCGCATCCGCACCGCCCTGGCCGAGGCCATGCCGAAGCTCTCCTTGTAGAGCTTGCCATGCGGATCGCGGAACACGTCGCCAGGCGATTCGCAGGTGCCGGCGAACCAGGAGCCGATCATGACGCTTGACGCCCCGGCCGCGAGCGCGAGCGCGACGTCGCGCGGGTACCTGACCCCGCCGTCTGCCCAGACATGCTTGCCGAGCCTGCGCGCCTCCGCGGCGCACTCGAGCACGGCGCTGAACTGCGGACGGCCGACTCCGGTCCGCATCCTGGTCGTGCACATGGCGCCGGGCCCCACGCCGACCTTGACGATGTCTGCGCCCGCCTCGATCAGGTCGGCCGTGCCTGCCTCAGTGACCACGTTGCCCGCGACGACGGGAACGGCAGGGCTCGCCGACCGCACGGCTTCAAGCGCGCCGGTCATCTTTTCCTGGTGCCCGTGCGCGGTGTCGACCACGAGCAGATCGGATCCGGCGTCAAGCAGTTCCTTCGTACGCCCGGCAACGTCGCCGTTGATGCCAAGAGCCGTGCCGATCAGCAGCCTGCCGCTCGTGTCGGTCGCCGGCGTGTAGATCGTCGCGCGCAGTGCGCCTGTCCTTGTCAAGATGCCGACGCAGCGGCCATGTACGTCAACGACCGGCGCGAGCTTGTGCCTGCCCGCCTGCAGCAGGCCGAACGCCCGTTCCGGATCGATCCCGGCGGGCAGCGTCAGCAGTTCGCTCGACATGACCTGCCTTAGCTGCGTGAACCGGTCTACGCCCGTGCAGTCCGCCTCGGTCACCACGCCAACAGGACGGCCGTCCTCGATAATCACGATCCCGCCGTGGGCGCGCTTGGGCAGGAGGCTGAGCGCGTGCCCTGTCGTCGCGTCCGGTGCCAGCGTCAGCGGAGTGTCGTACACCAGATCCCTTGCCTTGACCCAGGCGATCACGTCGGCGACCACGTCGACCGGGATGTCCTGCGGCAGGATCACGATTCCGCCGCGCCGTGCGACCGTCTCAGCCATCCGCCGGCCGGCGACCGCCGTCATGTTGGCGACCACTATCGGGATCGCGGCACCGCTGCCATCAGCGCAGCGCAGGTCGACGTCGTGCCTGGACTCCACCGATGACCGGTTGGGCACCAGGAAGACGTCGCTGTAGGTCAGGTCGTGTGCGGGCTGATTAAGGAACTTCACCGTCCCAGTCTGCCCTGTGCTCAGGACCCGAGCACCTGCCTGAGGTAGTCGTTCCCGAACCTGCGCTCAGGGTCGAGCCGGTCGCGAAGGCCGGCGAAGTCGCCGAATCTCGGGTAAACCCCGCTCAGGTACTCCGCGTCCCTCGTGTGCATCTTCCCCCAGTGCGGCCGCCCGCCGACCGCCGTCATCACCGACTCCACGCTGGTGAAGTAATCCTCGTGGGGTGAGCCGTGGTAGACGTGAATCGCGATGTACGCGCTGTCCCGCTCGTATGCCGTAGACAGCCAAGGGTCATCGCCTGGCGCGAACCTGACCTCGATCGGGAAGCTGATCAGCCAGTCCTTGCGGTCGAAGAGTGCCCTGAGCTCGGTCAGCACGGCAGGCAGGTGCTCGGCGGGGATCGCGTACTCCTCTTCCTTGAATCGCACGCGCCTCGGGCTGGTGAAGACACGGTAAGGCGCGTCGGTATACGTGCGGGCGGACAGCGCCTTGCTTGCCACGCCGTTGACCGGCTTGATCGTGGCGGGCGCCAGGTAGCCGAGCCTGGTGGTGGCGCCGAACAGCGTGTTGGAGAGGAACTCGTCATCCACCAGGTAGCGCCACTTCGGCAAGGGCTTCGCCGGCCCCGCTGAGCGGTTGTTGCGCTTGGTCAGGCAGCCCTCAGTATGCGGGAACCAGTAGAACTCGAAGTGCTCGTTCTCGCCGGTCAGTTCCGGTAGCCGGGAAATGACCTCTGACCAGCGCATCGGCTCCTCGCGGGCGGTCAGCAAGAACACCGGCTCGACGTGGAAAGTGACGGCCGTGACCAGGCCGAGAGCGCCGAGGCCGACCCTGGCGGCCGCGAACAGTTCAGGCTCGTGCTCGGACGAGCACGTCACGAGAGTTCCGTCGGCCTTGACGAGTTCGAGCGCGGCGATCTGCGCGGCCATGCCGCCGCTCGCGCGGCCGGTGCCGTGAGTACCCGTCTGGGTAGCGCCGGCGACGGTCTGTACCTGGATGTCGCCCATGTTCGTGAGCGAGAGCCCGCGGGCGAACAGCGCGTCGTTCAGCTTGCGAAGCGGGCAGCCGGCTTCGGCCGTGACCAGCCCCGCATCGGCGTCGATCGTCCTGATCGCGGTCATGCCGCCCGGCCTGAGCAGCACGCCTTCCGTGCTGACCGCCGGGGTGAACGAGTGCCCTGTGCCTGCCATCTTGATCGTCAGGCCGTCGGCGGCCGCCTTCTTGACCTCCTCGGCGACCTCGGCCGCCGAGCGGGGGGTGCCTTCCCTCGCCGGCGTGACCGTCACGTTGCCCGCCCAGTTCTGCCAGGTCATGTCCGCGGCTCCCGGTTGATGCGCAGCTTGGCCTGCCCGGTCAGGCAGATCAGTACCGCGAGCGTGCCACAGAGCGCCGCGAACGCATAGCTGACCCTGGCGCCGTCGGCGTCGATGATGTGCCCCGCGATCGCCGAGCCGACCGCGATGCCGACCGAGATCGTGGAACCGAGCCAGGCCATGGCCTCGGTCCTGCGGTGCGGCTCGGCCTGCTGCTCGAGGATCGCGTAGCCGGCGATCAGCGTGGGAGCCACCGCTAGCCCGGCGAACAGGCAGACGACGTCGAGGGCGAGAAGACCTGGCATCGCCCAGAAGGTCGCGACCCCGCAGACCGTGATCGCGGCCGTGATGATGAACCGGCGGCCGAGCGGACTGCGCCAGTTCTTCGAGCCGTACCAGAACCCTCCGATCGCGCTGCCGAGAGAGTACGTGCCGAGTATCAGCCCGGCCAGCGGCCGGTGCCCGAGTTCGGAAGCGAACGCGACCGTGCTGAGGTCGATCGAGGAGAACATCATCCCGAGCATGAGGAACGCGGGGGAGAGCGTGATCAGCCCGGCGGCCGGCATCGAGCCTCGCTTCGCTACCTTCAGCGGGCGCGGCCTCGGCGCGGGCTCTGTTCTGCGCTGGAACGCGAACAAGACCGTGCCGGCGATCGCCAGGACGCTCGCCGTGCCTACCCCGGCCGCCGGGAACAACTGCGTGGCGAGGAGGGTCACCAGCGCCGGGCCGATGACGAAAATGATCTCGTCGTTGACGGACTCGAGCGCGAACGCGGCATGGAGTTGCCGCGGCCTGTCGCTGAGCAGCGAGCTCCACCTGGACCTGACCATGCTGCTCATCGACGGCATGCAGGCACCGGCCAGCGTTCCTGCGACAAGCAGGGCGGGCAGGGGCGCCCGCATCTCGGCGCAGGTGATAAACGCCGCGCAGGCAATCGTGAAGATCGTGACCTCGGCCAGCAGTACCCGGCCCTGGCCTAGCCGGTCAGAAAGCTTGGCCACGTAAGGGCTGAGCAGCGCGAACCCGATCGAGCCCGACGCGGCGACGGTGCCGGCGATGCCGTACTTGCCGGTGATCGAGGCGATCAGCAGCACGGTGCCCAGCCCGTACATGGACATCGACATCCGCCCGACGAAACCGGTGGAGGAAAACGCGAAGGCGCCGGGGGTTCCGAACAGTACCCGGTAAGGATTGCGGCCACGGGAAGACGAATCCTCCTGGTGAACCTGGTCAAGACCCCCGTCAAGCTGCTTCATCCCCTGTGACCTCCCCGACAGACCGTATCGGGAGGACAAGTCGGGTTACAGTGGTGATTGCCATGAGACGACTGCTGACGCTTGCTCGCCCCAGAACGCGCCCCTCTTCCTTGCTTCTCTCGGCTGGCGCGGTCGCGGCCAGCCTGGCGGTCGTCATCGCGGTCGCCGGATGGCATCAGAGCAGGCCTGGCGGGTCGACCTCGAACGGCTCGGCTAGCGCGCGGTTCACCAGCTTCAGCGGCATCATGCTGCCTGACTTGCTCGTCGTGCTGCCGGCGGGCCTGACCAGTCAGCAGCTCAGCAAGCTGCGCGCGATAAAGGGCGTCAGGAAACTGATCTCCTTCGACGGCGCTCAGATCACCGTCGACGGCCAGCCTGCCAGCGTGATCGGCGTCAGCCCTAGCCGGTTCAGGTCGTGGGTGCCGCTGAGCACGGCCTCAGATCAGTCGCTGTGGACCAAGCTCGCGGCTGGCGGCTTCATCGCCGGTACTTCAGCCGCGTCGCGGCTGAAGCTGAAGCCCGCCGCGAAGTACCAGCTCACCGGCGCCAAATCGGTCAAGGTCGCGTACGGCGGCTCGGCGGACCTCGGCATCGACGGCGTGGACCTCGTCGTCAACGCCGCTGTCTCGCGGCAACTCGGACTGGTCCATGAGGTCGCCGCCCTCATCAGCGCTCCAGGGCCGAGCATGACCAGCCTGATGAACAGCGTCAGGAAGATCCTCGGCCGGGCGGTAGAGGTGGTGTCATTGCGCGGCTCGGGCAAGCTGGCGTCGCAGCCGGCATCGAGCCTGGTCGTGGCCAAGCACATCACGAACTACCTGCAGTTGTTCCAGGCCTCGTCGGCTAAGTACTGTCCCTCGCTCCCGTGGACCGTGCTCGCCGCGATCGGGCAGATCGAGAGCGCCGACGGCCAGAACGTCGGCCCGTCGAGCGCTGGGGCACTCGGCCCGATGCAGTTCCTGCCCTCCACCTGGTCGGAGTGGGGCATCGACGGCTTCGGCCCCAAGGGCAGGCCTGACGTCATGAACCCGTTCGATGCCGTGCCGTCGGCGGCACGCTACCTCTGCGCCGCCGGCGCCTCCGCAGGCACCGAGTCCGGCCTCCGCACGGCGGTCTTTGCCTACAATCACGCCGACTGGTACGTCGACGAGGTGCTGGCCCTGGCCGCCGAGTACGCCGCCGAATACCGGTAAGTCGCGGTCCAGGGCTGCTTGGATGGGTGGCATGGGTCGGGGCAGCGCGTTTTTGCTTGTGTCGTTCGGCGGGCCAGAGGGCCGCGATGACGTGATGCCGTTCCTGCGGAACGTCACGGCGGGGCGAGGGGTGCCTGATGAGCGGCTGGCCGGCGTGGCGGAGCATTACTACTTGTTCGGCGGGGTCAGCCCGATCAACGCACAGAACAGGCACCTCCTCGCCGCGATCGAGAAGGACTTCGCCGCGAACGCGCTTGACCTGCCCGTTTACTGGGGTAACAGGAACTGGATGCCTTATCTGGCCGACACTATGCTGGCGATGGCCATGGACGGCATCACCCGCGTGATCGCGATAGCGACCTCGGCGTACAGTTCGTTCTCCAGTTGCCGGCAGTATCTCGACGACCTTGACCTGGCCAGGGCCAGCGTCGGTACGGGTGCCCCCGCGGTGATCAAGATCCCGCCTTACTACCGGCACCCGGGGTTCATCGGGTCGTTTATCGCTTCGGCATCGCGGGCGCTTGCCGAGTTGCCCGGTGCCGATCTGGTGTTTACCGCGCACAGCATTCCGCTGTCGATGGCGTCGTCCAGCGGGCCCGCAGGGGACGCCTACGCCGCGCAACTCGCGGAAGCCGCTGAGCTGATCGCGGCCGGGCTCGGGCGGACAAGCTGGCGGCTGGCTTACCAGAGTCGCAGCGGACCCCCGTCCGTCCCGTGGCTGGGACCTGACGTCAACGACTGCGTTGCCGAGCTTGCGGCCGCAGGCAGCGGTGCTATTTGTCTGATACCGATTGGCTTTGTCAGCGATCACATGGAAGTACGTTTTGATCTCGATGTCGAGGCGGCGCAGACGGCGGAACGGCTGGGTGTGCGGCTGGTGAGGGCCGCCACGCCGGGCACCGAGCCCAGGTTCGTGCACATGATCACCGAGCTGGTGCGGGCGTACGCGGACGAGCGGGCCGGCGATGTGGTCGCCGGGCTCGGGCCTGACGCGGTGAGCTTCTGCGCGCAGGGTTGCTGCGGTTCCGGCGGTGACCGCTCGGCGGGCTGGCTGCGATGAACGGTATTCCTGAGGCGGGCGAGCTGCTCGAACTGGCAAGGGCGATCGCTGAAGAGGCCGGGGCGATGCTGGCCGGCCGGTCTGGGCGGGCCGTCGTGGTGAGCACCAAGTCGAGTCCGACCGACGTGGTGACCGAGATGGATCAGGCGGCAGAGCAGCTGATCAGGGACCGGATACTTGGCGCGCGGCCTGGCGACGCGATCCTCGGCGAGGAAGGCGGCGAGACCGGTGAGGGCGCGCCTGTCCGCTGGATCGTTGATCCGCTCGACGGGACCGTCAACTACCTTTACGACCTGCCCGACTGGGCGGTGAGCATCGCCGCCGAGGTCTCAGGTGAGGTCGTCGCCGGCGTGGTCTGCGTGCCCCGCAGGGAGCTGGTGTACTACGGGTCGCTTGGCGGCGGATCGTACCGCGCTTACGCTGACGGCGGGCAGGCGCGGCGCCTGGCGTGCAACGCCGGGGTGCCGCTATCGCGCGCGCTTGTCGCGACCGGGTTCGGGTACGCTCCAGAGCGGCGACGGGTACAGGGAGAAGTCGTGGCGGCGGTCCTGCCCCGCGTACGCGATATCAGGCGGGCAGGCGCGGCGGCCGTCGACCTGTGCTCGCTGGCGGCAGGGAACGTGGACGGCTACTATGAGCGCGGCCTGAATCCGTGGGATATCGCCGCCGGCGGCCTGATCGCGCGCGAGGCCGGGGCGATCGTCAGCGGGCTCGGCGGACAGCAAGCAGGTCCGTCAATGACGGTGGGCGGCGGACCAGGGCTGTTCGCCGAGTTGCACGACCTGCTGGTAAGCCTGGATGCCGAACGATCGTAAGTTCCGATGTCGTGATTAGCGGTGATCTGGCGCCATAGCAGTGCGACACGAACCTTCAGCTAGGTGGGTTAGGTGTACTTGGCGCGGGCGGACGTGCCAGAATTTGCCGCCGGATTCGGGCACAACCGGGGCCGCTAAAGCGTTGGACCCGCGCGAGACGTTTAACGACGGAGGAGTAAAGCCACCATGGCTACGGACTACGACAGCCCAAGGAAGACTGACGAAGAGCTCACTGAGGACAGCTTGCAGGAACTGCAAGCGCGGCGGATGGACAAGTCGTCGACCGCGATCGACCTTGACCCCGATGATGCTGCCGAATCGCTTGAGCTACCAGGGGCTGACCTTTCCAGCGAAGAGCTTTCTTTCAAGGTGATCCCCAGGCAGGCCGACGAGTTCACCTGCTCAAGCTGCTTCCTTGTGCATCACAGGAGCCAGCTCGCGGAGACCCGCGGCGGTGAGCTGATCTGCCGGGAGTGCGCGGCCTAGGCCGGGCGCGTGTTTGCCACTGGCCGCTCATCATGCCGGCCAGATCGCACGTTCGTCACCGCGCGGGTCGAGTACGACCGAGCCGCCACCGGTGTCGAATACGCGCACCTGACGGCTCGCGTCGAAGGCCGGCCAGCCGGGATCGCTGCCGCGCGCGAACGCGATCCAGGCCGCGTGCATGTCCGCGGCCAAGTCCTTTGGAGCATTTGTGCCGATAAGGGAGACGGCATCGCTTGCAGACAAATTGTCGAAGACGAAAGGGATCTCCATGACGTGTCCCGCGCCGATAGGCGGGTGACCCCATGCGAACTCATAGAAGTAAGTCGGAGCCGGTCCGCCCGACCTGGCGTCCGCGACCGCGATCGCGGGGAGCCTGAAAAACCTGTCGGTCAGCAGCGCGGAGAAAACATCGCCGGACTTCGCGCCCTTGCGGTTCGCCTGGTAAAGGGCGACGACCTCGCTGGTGGCGCCAAGAGCCGCCGCTACCGTGCCGAGCAACTCGGGCGTGATCGCGTCGATCATGCCAGGCGGTACCAGGAAGAACCTGAACTCTTCCGAGTTCGTGCCGATCAGCAGCGGCACGTCAGCTCCGCTGCCAGCCGCGATGGCCGCGAGCGGGTGCGCTGGCAGCGTGTCACCGTCGATGACCGGTATGAACGCCATGGAACTCGCCACGATCGTCGGGCCGAACCTGGCAGGGTCAGGTGCCGCAGACAGCGCGTCGCGGACCTGGATCTGTGCCTTGATCAGCGTGCCTGTGTCGAGTTCCGCGATGCCGGCGGCTGAGACGTCGTTCTCGCTGAGCGCCTCGCCGAGCGCGAGGCCCAGTTCGGCCGTGACCAGGGCAGCGTCGGCAGGGTCCGCCGCCGCCTGTACAGAGCCGCTTTCCGCGATGACCTTGCTGAACAGGCCGCGGGCGGCCGGCATCGTCATCAGCGTCACCGCGCTCATCGCCCCGGCTGACTCGCCGGCGATCGTGACGTTAGCCGGGTCGCCGCCGAAGGCCGCGATGTTGTCGCGCACCCATTCGAGCGCGGCGATCTGGTCGAGCAAACCCCGGTTGGCCGGTGCGTCTGGCAGCAACGCGAAGCCCTCGGCGCCCAGGCGGTAGTTGATCGCCGCGAAGACCACGCCGTCCCTGGCGAACGCGGTGCCGTCGTACATCGGGATCGCGCAGTTGCCGTTCGCGAACGCGCCGCCGTGGATCCAGACGATGACGGGGCGGTCGCCTCCGTTGTCGGCTGGCGCCCAGATGTTGAGGTTCAGCCAGTCATCGCCAGGCACCTCAGGCTCGGGCAGCACGATGTCGAACGGCGCGGGGTAGGCGGGCTTCGGCGGGGTAGGGCCGTACGCGGTCGCGTCGCGGACTCCGGTCCATGGTTTCGGCGGCAGAGGCGCGGCGAACCGGAGTTCGCCGGTCGGGCTGGCCGCGTAGGGAATGCCGAGGAAACTCATGACGCCGTCGCTGAGGCGGCCGCGAACCTGCCCGTACCTGGTCGCAACGACTGGTTCCATGTCAGAACTGTGCCACAGGTGACGAGTCACTAGACAGTCCTGCGGGCCGGGTCTTCAGCCAGTGGTTCTGGAACGGAACAAAAACGAGGGCTGGCCCAGGCCAGTTGAGCGCGAGATGATCAGCCAATACGCGACCGGCAGCGACGCGGATCTGGAGGATATGTGTCGAGCTACGCGGACCTGATCTTCAGCGGCGGCCCGATCTACACGGCCGACGCCGCCGGCAGGCATCTTGTCCCCGCGACTGGCAAGGGCGGGCGCCCGGCCGACTCGGTGGCCGTCGCCGTTGGCAAGATCATCGCGGTGTCAGCAGCCGACGACGCTGAGCTGCGTGAACTGCGCGGGCCTGATACCGAGGTCATCGACCTGGCCGGGCGGGCGCTGCTTCCCGGCTTCACCGACGCGCACGTGCATCCGGCGTTCGCCGGCGTGACGATGGTTGCCTGCAACCTGATTGGCGCCGCGACACTTGACGAGGCGCTCGGGCGGATCAAGACGTACGCGGATCAGCATCCCGACCTCGAATGGATCTCGGGAAGCGGCTGGCGGATGGAGTGGTTCGAGCGGGGCACTCCGAGCAGGCAGCAGCTTGACGCCGTCACCGGCCGCCGTCCGGCGTTCATTCTCAACCGGGACGGTCACGGCGGCTGGGCCAACACCAGGGCCTTCGAGGCAGCCGGGTTCGACGCCCGCACGCCTGACCCTCCCGACGGCCGGTTTGAGCGCGAGCACGACGGGTCGCTACAGGGGACGGTGCATGAGGGAGCGGCGGACCTGCTCGGGGCCTACGTGCCGAAACCGTCCTTTGACCAGCGGCTGACCGGTCTTATGCTCGCGCAGCAGCATCTGCATGAGCGCGGCATCACGTCCTGGCAGGACGCGATCGTCGGCGAGTATCTGGGGTCGCAGGACCCGCTGCCCGTTTACCTGGCGGCGGCGCGGGCCGGTCAGCTCACCGCGCGGGTGCGCGGTGCCCTCTGGTGGGACCGGTCGCGTGGCGCATCGCAAATTGACGAGATCGCCGGGCGGAGGGAAACCTCGCGGACCGGGCGGTTCAGGGCAGACACGATCAAGATCATGCAAGACGGCGTGGCGGAGAGTTTCACGGCAGGGATGCTCGAGCCTTACCTGGATTCCTGCGGGTGCCAGACCAGCGAGCGCGGCCTGTCTCACGTGGATCCCGGGGAACTGCGCGAGTACGCGACCACCCTGGACGGGCTCGGATTCCAGTTGCACTTCCACGCGATCGGCGACCGTGCGGTCAGGGAGTGCCTGGACGCCATTGAAGCGGCGCAGGCGGCCAACGGCCGCAACGATCACCGGCACCACATCGCTCACCTCCAGGTCGTTCACCCCGACGATGTGCCCAGGTTCGCCGCACTCGGCGTCACCGCCAACATGCAGGCGCTGTGGGCCGCGCACGAGCCGCAACTCGACGACCTGACGATCCCGTTCCTCGGCCCAGAGCGGGCCTCGCGGCAGTACCTGTTCGGTGACCTGCTGCGTTCTGGCGCCCGCCTGGCGGCGGGCAGTGACTGGGCGGTGAGCAGCGCCAACCCGCTGCGTGCCCTTCACGTGGCCGTGAACAGGTCGCTGCAGGGATCGGTGGGCGCCGAGGCCGAGCCGTTCCTGCCCGCGCAGGCACTGACGGCGCCTGAGGCGTTCGCGGCGTACACGATCGGCTCGGCGTTCGTGAACCACATTGACGACGTGGCGGGGTCAGTCGACCTAGGGAAGCTGGCCGACGTGATCGTGCTTGACCGCGACCCGATCGCCGGGCCGCCCTCGGACATCGGGTCAACGCGGGTGCTCGGCACGTTCGTGGAGGGCGAGGCCGTGTTCCGTGCTCCCTCTCTATAAGAGTACTGAGCGTCGGCAGCTTATCGAACGTGTGTTTGTATACTAGGCGGCATGAGTGCTGCTTTTCAGGCATCGCTGCTTGATGCCGGTCAGGAGTTCGGGCTCGGTGACCTTGGTACCCTGTCGCACCGTGTACTTGCCGACGGCGCCTGGGTGGACGTGCTGCCCGGCTGGATGAGCGGCGCGGACGAGTTGTTCGGGCGACTGCTGCGGACGGTGCCCTGGCGGGCAGAGAGGCGCCCGATGTATGACCAGGTCGTCGACGTGCCACGGCTACTGAGCTGGTACGGCAAGGGCGAGCGGCTGCCCGATCAGGCACTTGAGCAGGCGATGGCCGCGCTCGACAGCCACTACCGGCCGCGGTTTTCCGATTCGCGGTTTTCCGGTTCGCTGTGCACGGCAGGTCTGTGCTTGTACAGGGACGGGCGCGACAGCGTCGCCTGGCACGGCGATACCTCCGGGCGGCGGGTGCGGGAGACGATCGTGGCGATCTTGTCGCTCGGGAATCCGCGTGCGCTGCTGCTGCGGCCCCGTGGCGGCGGCCGGGCGCTGCGGTTCCTCGTGGGGCACGGTGACCTGCTGGTGATGGGTGGTACGTGCCAGCGGACCTGGGAGCACTCCGTCCCGAAGACAGCGCGGGCGACCGGCCCCCGCATCAGCGTGCAATTCCGCCCCGAGGGGATTCATTAGGGCTTCGGCGCGTCGAAGTAGCGCGGGTTGGCGACTGCCAGCCTGGCCGCTACGACATCGGCCAGCTCGAGGCCGGCAGGCAGCGGCCCAAGATCAAGTTCCCGGCTTACGATCGCGAGCGCGTTCGCGGCGACCCGTGCGTGGAAGGCAAGCTGGCCGCTCGTGCCGGGCATCACCTCGCTGGTCAGGAACTCTCGTACGGCGTCGAGCAGTTCCCTTGCGGTCGGCCGCCCGTACGGCGAGTCAGTTAGCTGCCCGGGCTGAGGTCGCCGTGCGGCAGCCCTGGCTGCGGCCTCCGGTCGCAGGTACCCGAGCAGATCCCACTCCTGCTCGCACACCCGCCGCCCGATCGCGGCGAGCTCAACCGACCGGTGCGCCCCTGACAAGTGCGCCCACGCCTGCGTCAGGCAGATGACGCCCCAGCGCAACGTCCCGAGGATCTCCCACCAGCGCAGCTCATCGAGTCCGATCGCGGCGCCTCCGGCAGTCCGGTACTCGGTCAGCAACTCCTCCCGCGATCCGAGCCCGGCCACGGCGCC
The DNA here is from genome assembly GCA_035509195.1 of Streptosporangiaceae bacterium. Classification (GTDB taxonomy): domain Bacteria; phylum Actinomycetota; class Actinomycetes; order Streptosporangiales; family Streptosporangiaceae; genus Chersky-822. Next base: position 20,130 of record DATJLT010000313.1, read on the forward strand.
GGCCGCGCCGAACCGCCAGGCCTTCACGCAGAGCCAGCCGAGATCCTCTGCCGGGTTGCCCGCATGCACCAGTTCCCAGTCGATGACGGCGGCGAGGCCGGACGGCGCCACGATCAGGTTCCCGAGCCGCAGGTCACCGTGCACGATGACCGGCTCCCTATGCGCCGGCCGCGAGGCGGCCAGTTCCCGCACGGCCAGCTCGAATACCTCGCTGACCTGCCCGAGTTCACCGAACTCACCGAGTGTCACCTGAAGCTGGGTAAGGGGGTCGTGCTCGGGGAACCCGGCAGGCACCGGCAGCGCGTGCAGGCCGGCAGCGAACCGCCCGAGTTGACCGCTAAGTGCCGACCGAGCCGGAGCGTACAAGTCGTCACGCAAGATCCGGCGGGCAATCGTCTCCCCGCCGACCCGCCGCATCACCAGGCCAGGCGTACCGAATGGCTCTGCCGAGTCGCTGCTCACCAGTACCTCGGGCACCGCGAGGCCCGCCGCGAGCGCAAGGCGCAGAGCCTGCGCCTCGCGCCCCATGGCTCCTGGCTCGCCAGGACGTCCCGGCGGGTCCCTGCGCAGGACGAGCTCCACGGGAGGGCCGCCGTCACCAGCCGCGTCGAAGGCCCACGTCTCACGTGACGCTCCGCCGGATAGCCGCACAGGTTCTGACACAGATACGTCCCCGAGCACCGGCCGCAAGGCCGTCGCCAGCCGCGAGGAATCGACGCCGCTCACCCTTCTTCCACGCCCTTGGGCGCCCGCTGCCGCATGAACCCGAACATGTACCCGGCAACCCGTCGCATCTGGATCTCCTCGGTGCCCTCCGTGATCCGGTACCTGCGGTGGTGACGGTAAATGTGCTCGAACGGCTTGTGCCGCGAGTACCCGAGCCCGCCGTGCACTTGCATAGCCCGGTCGGCCGCCTCACAGCACAACCGGTTCGCCCAGTAATTGCACATCGACACCTTGTCAGAGGCAGAGAACGGGCCGTACTTGTCCATCAGCCACGCCGTCTTGTGTATCAGCGCCCGCAGCATCTCTGCCTGTGTCTGAAGCTCGACCAGCGGAAACTGGATCCCCTGATTGACGGCCAGCGGCTTGCCGAACGGTGCCCGCTCCTTCGCGTAAGCCACCGACTCGTTAATGCAGTACTGCGCGGCGCCAAGTGAGGAAGCCGCCTGCCTGATCCGGTTCTCGTTGAAGAAGTGCTGCACGACGGCGAGCCCGCGCCCCTCTTCGCCGAACACCGCGCCGGCGGGCACCCGCACGTCATGCAGGGAGATCCTGGCGTGGTCGGTGGGCATGTTGAACGTCCAGAGGTACTCCTCGATCACGAAGCCTGGCAAGGACACGGGGACGAGGAATGCCGTGATTCCCTTGCCGTCCCCGGCTGACCCGCTGGTCCGCGCGAAGATCAGGTCGTGCGAGGCCGCGTGTACTCCGGTATTGAAGGTCTTGGCGCCGTTCAGCACCCACCCGCCCGCCTCCCCTGCCCCCTTCCTGTCCCTTACCGCGGTCGTTTCCATGTACGTCGCGTCAGACCCGTGATCGGGCTCGGTGATCCCGAACGCGAACCCCCGCCGCCCGGCGGCCAGCCCTTCAACCCATTCCTCACGCTGTGCCGCCGAGCCGTATTGGAGCATCAGCAGCAGCCCGACGTTGTTCCCGACGATCATGTGCTCGTTTTGCAGATCGCAGTGCAGCCCGAGGCCCTTGGCGGCCAGGTGCTCCCTGATCACCGCCATGCCGAGATTGGTGCCGTCCCGCCCGCCGTACTCGGCTGGAAACGCGTAACGGTAATGGCCGGCCGCATCGGCGAGCGTGACCGCCTCCCTGAGCAGTTCCTCCCATTTCCTGTCAGGCAGCCCGCCGCGGTCCCAGTCGGTCCTGGCGTCCTCACGCCGGTAGTCGAAGAACCTGGCATTGTCGTCGCGCTGCTCAAGCGGCTTGATCTCCCGCTCGATGAACTCATCGAGTTCGTCGAGGTAGGCAGCGAGTTCGGGTGGCAACTCGAAGTCCATGGAACGCTACGGTAACTTGTCGCCGTGGAAAAGGTTGAGCTTGGTTCAGGCGGTCCGCTGGTCTCGAGGGTCGGGCTCGGCCTGATGAGCATGTCGGGCGTTTACGGCCCCGCGCAGGACGCCGAGTCGATCAGGGCCATTCACGCCGCTCTCGACGAAGACGTGACGTTGCTGGATACGGGCGACTTCTACGGCACGGGCCGCAACGAACTGCTGCTCAGGGACGCGCTCAGGGAAAAGGACCGCAGCAAGGTCTTCATTGGCGTCAAGTTCGGTGTCCAGCGCGACCCGAGCGGCCGCATGGTCGGGCATGACACCAGCCCTGCCGCGGTCAAGAACTCCCTCGCGCACACGCTGACCAGGCTGGGCACGGACTACGTTGATCTCTACCAGCCCGCCCGGCTCGACCGGAACGTTCCGATCGAGGACACGGTCGGCGCGATCGCCGAGATGATCAAGGCGGGCTACGTACGCTACCTCGGCCTGTCCGAGGTCGGAGCGGACACGATCAGGCGCGCGCACGCCGTCTACCCCGTCACAGCGCTCCAGATCGAGTACTCGCTGATGAGCCGTGGCGTCGAGGCTCACATCCTGCCCGCGGTGCGCGAACTCGGCATCGCGGTGACCGCTTACGGCGTGCTCTCGCGCGGCCTGATCTCGGCCAGCGCCAGGGACATTGCCCCTGACGACCCGCGCTCGTCCCGCTTCCCCCGCTTCCAGCCGGGCAACCTGGCCGCCAACCTCGACCTGGTCAGCACCCTCGAGCAGATCGCGGCCGGGCACGACGTGACGGTCGCTCAGCTTGCGTTCGCCTGGGTGCTCTCGCGCGGCGACGACATTATCCCGCTGATCGGCACCAAGCGCCGCGACCGCGTCGTCGAGGCCCTCGGCGCCCTCCGGATCGAGCTCAGCACGGAAGAGCTTGACGCTATCGGGGCGGCTGTCCCGGCGGAAAAGGTAGCGGGCGACCGCTACGACCCCGCCTCGATGCATCACCTCGACAGCGAAAAGTCCTGAATTCGCGGCATGAACTCGCTCGCCGAGGATCTGCTGCTTGCGTCGATCGACCCGCGCAACGGAGTGCTGCGCTGCGGCAGCGAAATCAGCTTCGGCCTGGCCGGGGCGGAGTTGGTCATGCTAGCCGCCGCTGGCCGGATCCAGGTCGGCGGCGATGGCAGGCTAAGCGTCGTCGAGCTGGTCACGCTTGCCACGGGGGACAAGGACCTCGATGCGACGCTCAGCCGCCTGGCGGCCGGCCGGCCGCTTAAAGTGCGAGCCTGGGTGGGCCGGGC
>DATJLT010000314.1:0-4866 GCA_035509195.1 Streptosporangiaceae bacterium
CAAATCGCCGCGCGGCGTCCTTCCACGCTCGGCGAACTGAGCGGCATCAGCGGCGTCGGCGAAGCCAAGCTCGCCAAGTACGGCGAGCAGATCATCGAGTTCATCGCCGCCCGCGAGACCTGAGCCGGCCCTCGGCGGGCGCTCGGCGGGCGCTCGGCCGGCTGTCGGCGAGACCCTGAGTCGGCGCTCGGCGGGCTGCTTTTCCTTGGCCGGCTCTCGGCGGCTTCCGGCGAGGCCTGAGCCGGCCCTCGGCCGGCTGCTTTTCCTTGGCCGGCTCTCGGCGGCTGCTAGCGCGTTCGGTTCCTTCTGCCCGGCGTGCCTGATCCGGCACGCGGCGTGTTCCGGGCAATCCGCCGGGGCGTACAGCATCGTTGGCTAGTTGTTGTCGTTCGCGGACCGGGACCGGGGACATCGGTGGCTACCTGATGCTGCGCCCGTAGCATCGCGGGGCCACCGATGCTGTGGGTCGCGGGCGGGCTGGGACATCGGTGGTTACTTGATGCTGTTGCGGGCGGGCGGGGACCCTGGGCGGGCGCCCCGGTGCGGGGAGTCTCCCCCTGGCGGGTGCCCGGTTCGTGCCGGGATGAGTGGGATGTCGTGGCCGGGGCGGGTCGTCGGCTAGTAGTGCCAGGCGAGGAGGCCGAGGAGGAGCGAGCCTGCGACGGCGGCGCCGACGATGATGAGCGCGACCTGGTTGATGAAGATGCCGACGACGAGGACTCCGACGGAGGCGAAGAAGATTTTCGGCCCGAATTTGCCTGCCAGCTTGCCGAAGGCGGCGAGGAACCTGTCGGTCATGACCGGGCCGCGCAGGATGCAGATGACGATCACTCCGGCGACCCCGATGGCGGCCACCGCGAACCAGGAATGCAGGTAGGCGAACAGGTCGGGTGCGTGATGGCCGGGAAGCTGCAGCAGTTCGGCCAGGTTAGCGGTCATGTCGCGGGCAGGATCGCCCGGTTCGCCCCTGCCGAATCCCGTGCAGTGGCAAAGAAGCTGGATAATGCCGCTCATGGAACCGCTTGCCGCCGATGATCCGGCTTCTGTGGGTCCGTACCGGCTCGTCGCGCGGCTCGGCTCGGGTGGCATGGGCCGGGTGTACCTCGGGTTCTCCGGAGGCAAGCGCGCCGTCGCGGTCAAGGTTATTCACGCCGAGCACGCGCGAGACGATGAGTTCAGGGCTCGGTTCCGCACCGAGGTCGCGGCGGCGCGGCAGGTCAACGCCGCGTTTACCGCGCCGGTGATCGACGCTGGCGAGAACGACGACCCGCCGTGGCTGGTGACCGCCTTCGTCGCCGGGCCTTCACTGGCCGAGGTCGTGAAAGGGCTGGGGATCTTGCCTGAGCAGTCAGTCTGGCGGCTGATCGCCGGGCTGGCCGAGGCTCTTCAGGCCGTCCATGCGTGCGACCTGGTGCACAGGGACCTGAAGCCGGCCAACGTCCTGATCGCCGCCGACGGGCCCAGGCTCATTGACTTCGGGCTATCCCGTGCGCTCGACGCCAGTTCCGTGACGGCGACCGGCTACGTCGTAGGCACCCCGGCCTTCATGTCTCCCGAGCAGATCGCGAGCGGGCGGATCGGGCCGGAAAGCGACGTGTTCTCGCTCGGCGCGCTGCTCGTCTTCGCCGCGACCGGGCATCCGCCTTTCGGCACAGGAAACTCCGCTGACCTGTTCTTCCGCGTCCTGGAGGGCGAGCCTGAATACCGGGAGCTGACCGGTCCGCTGCGTGACCTCGCGGCGTGGTGCCTGGCCAAGGACCCGTCGGGCCGGCCGTCGCCGGCCGAGATCATGGAGGCGGTGCCCGACCGGGCTTCGCCGACCGCGATGCTGTCGCTGATGCGGTTCTGGCCGGTGGCGGTCGACTCTTTCATCGCGGCCTACCAGGAGCGGCTGGTCGGCGCCATTCCCGAGCCAGACGATGCCGAGGAGCCGCCGCGCGCGGCTGCTCGGCCGCGGCGGGCGGCGCAGCCGTTCAGGCCGCCGAGGGAGATCGCGGCCGAGGCCGCGGGCCTGGCTGAGTCCGGGCAGGTCTCGGCGGCGCGGCAGCTTCTTTCATCGGCCGCGCGGTTGCGCCCAGACCAGGAGGTAGCCGCGCTGATCACGACGTTGCGCGATGGCCAGAGATACAGCGACGCCGAGACCGTGATCAGTGCCGCCGCGCTCCGGCCCGCTGGCGAGGTCGCTGCCCTGGTCGACGTGCTCCGTCAGATCGGCGTGCCAGAGGAGGCCGACCGAGTACTCGACCAGGCCGGCTTCCGTGAGCCTTCGGAGATCGGGCCGCTGGCGGGTGCGCTGGCCGAGCAGGGCAGGACCAGGGAGGTCCGGCGCCTGCTGCACTCCGCGATCACCGTTCACCGCAGCCCGGCGGCAGTGGTCGCGCTGGTCGGGGCCTTGTCGTCGGCGGGGCTCGGAACCGAGACCGGCAGGCTGATGGCCCTGCTCGCGGCCGCGCGCCCCGACGTCGAGGCGGCCAGCCTGGCAGACGCGCTCCGTGCGGCCGGGCTCGATGATGCCGCGTTCCGGCTGTACTCCTCCGCGGTCGGCCCGGTAGCGCAGCGCTCGCCAGATGAGCTCGCCTCGCTGCTGGCAGCGATGCGCGGTGCGGGGCGCGACGAGGAAGCCGACCAGCTCATCTCGGCGGTGAGCTCTGCTCACCGCACGCCGGGAGACGTGGCCGAGCTTGCGGGTGCGCTGTCTTCTGCCTCGCTGGACAGCGACTCCAGGCGGGTGCTTCACGCCGCCGTTTCCGTGATGGAAGTCGGCGAGATCGTCGGCATCGCCGGCTCGCTGCTCGCGATGGACAGGGCAGACGCGGCGCTGAGCCTGTACGTCGAGGCCGCCGCCCGGTATCCCGCCGCCGCTTCTGCGACCTTCGTTCAGGCACTAAGGGACGCGGGCCGGCCGGTCGACGCCTCGCGCGTGCTTGACAGTTCCCGCGACTGGCCGCCTGCGAAGACGGCGCAGCTCATCGCTGCCCTGCGGGAGTCCGGTGCCGGTGCCGACGCCGACCGGGTGATCTTTGGCAGCAAAGGGCGGGGAACCGAAGAGCTCGGCGACCTGATGGCCGAGCTGACCTCGCTTGGCGTTGGCGAGGACAGCGTCAGGGTCGCGGGACTCGCGCCGTTCGATGACGCCGGCCTGGTCTGCGATCTCGTCGTTCGCATGGTGGCCCAGAATCGGCTTGAGGTCGCGCACGCCTTGCTCGCCCAGGCAGACGCGGCCGGTACGGGGTTCTGGTGCGACCTGGCCGGCAACCTGGCGCGCAGGGGGCAGCGCGGGGCCGTCGCGTTCCTCATCGAGCAGCAGGCCAAGCGCGACAATCCGGCCGTCCTGCGGAGCCTCTCCGGCCTGCGCGGGCGCGGCAACAACGAAGCCGCCGGCCAGTTGCTCGCCGACGTGGCGAAGCGCCCGGCAGATGACATCGCGAGTCTGGCGGCTGAGCTTGCCAAGCGCGATCCGCAGGAAGTCATCGCACTGATCGCTTCGATGAAGGCTGGCAGGCAGCACCACATCGGCCAGGTGCTCGCGGCGGCACTGCCTGCGCTCGGGGCCAGGCAGGCCGAGTTCCTGGTGACCATGGCCGGTGATCCTCGGGTAGGCCTGGCCACGGTCGCGGCCGCGCTCGAAGCACCGCTGCCCGACTACCTCGCGGCGCTGCTCCAGTTCATCGTCGGCAGGTACAAAGGGGCCGGAGGGGACCTCGGGCGGATCGTAGATGACCTGAGCCGGGCTGGCTTGCGCAACGTCACTCACCTGCTGCTCGAGATCGCCGCGACCCGGCTGAACTCGGCGGACTACTGCGCGCTCTACGGAAACCTGCGGTTGATGCACGACCGCCGAGACGCGGACTATCTGCTGGGCCTCGCGCCGGCGAACTCGAGCTTCGCGCTTCTGGTCGTCACCTTGAGGGACGCCGGCTACCACAGGGAAGCCAGGCAGTTGCGGAAAGCGAACCCGCGCCGGTAAGGCAAGGCTCGCCTCAGTGGAAGTTGCTGGAAATTGCTGGAGGTTGTAGGGTGCTTGGGTGACCGCTGAGATGGAGGCGCTCGAGCGCCGGATGGAGAGCTTGCGGGCCGGGGTCCGGCGGGCGATGACGGCCGGGGACAGGGAACGGGCGAAGGGCCTGCGGGCGGAGTTGCGTGAGTGCGAGAGCGAGTGGGAAGAGTCGCTGGCGCGGCTGGAGGCTGACGCCACGGCCGCGCCAGAGCCGGCCGGGCTGGCCGCGCCGATGCTTCCGGTGCGCGAGCAGGTGCACCAGGCGCTGACGTTGCTCGGGGTGCCTGCGGCGCCGAAGCTGATCGTCTCCGTGCACGACGCGTTCTTCGCCGGCCGGCTGCCTGGTGCGCGGCTGACCAGCTTGCGCAGGGACGAGGAGCGGTCGTTCCGGTCGGCGCCGTATGCGCGGCCCTACTACATTTGCGCGGCCCTGACCGCCGAACTGCTGTCGCCGGCGCGGGGACTGCTCGCGGTGTCGACCTGGCCGATGGAGCTAAGGATCGTCGGCCCGCTCAGCCCGAGGGTTGATTTCCTGACGGCGGCGATTCGGGTCGCCGAGCGATTCAAGGCACAGGATAAGGATGATTCAGGCGCTAGCGCCGATTCCCGCCGGCTGCTCTGGCGATTTGCCGCCAATATTCCCCGCGCGGCTCGGAGTGTGAGCACAATGAATCCCGGCGAAATAGTCAATGCCGCCCGAGCGGAACTAGCGGTTCACGAGCGGGCGGATTCCGAGCAGCGCGCCGCCTCGGCGAAGCGGGCGCGAGCTCGGCTCGACGACGCCGGGCAGCTCTTCGGCGCCGGCCTGCAGGTCAGCCGCCGGGCAGCCGGGGACAGCTAAGCTCGCCGCCGCATGAGAACCAGGAACG
>DATJLT010000315.1:0-19430 GCA_035509195.1 Streptosporangiaceae bacterium
TCCGAAGCACATCAAGTAGGCACGGTAGGACTGCCGTTTGAAGTGCTCGGGCGCCGCCGCGTCAACAGCGAACCAGGAGAGAACCTCGGTCTCGCGTTCGGAAACAGGCTGCCACTGCCTGATCGAAATGAACGGCGCCACCGTGCCCGCCTCGTCGATGACCGGCCAGTCGTGCACGAAGCTGAGGTTGGGGAACAACGTCGCGGCGGACACCAAGAAGCCGGACTCCTCGACCAGTGCGGCCTGCTCTTTCGACCAGGTCGCCGCCATCGTCACGATCATCTCGTCCGGATACCCGACGTAACGTAGCTGCTCGAGGAACGAGCCGCCTGGCGGGAGCTTGGAGGCGCTGCCGCTTCCCGGACCGGCCACGTACAAGGCTCCATCCTTGCGCTTGCCCGCCCCGTGCTCGCGGAACAAGCCGATGTCGGTCACGCTCGCGTGCGTATGGGGCGTGTGATAGCTGTCGCCGGCGAAGTTCTCCGCGCCGATCTTCCAGTTCGCCTTGATCCGCCACCGCTGCGGCCCGCGAAGCTCAATGCCGACCTGGCTTTGTCTTGTATAAAGATCCAGGTAATAGCCAAAATCCCCGAGCCACTCACGCAACGCGGGGGGATCGGCGTTGAGGCAGGCGAAGATCAGGCCGTTGTACGTATCGACAGCCGGCGCCGGCAGGAGCGACTGGCCTTCCCTGGCGAACCCGTCGTCCCCGCCGTATGCCTCGGCGTGGAAGGGCACTCCTGCGAGGCGTCCGTCGTTGCGGTAGGTCCAGGCATGATAGGGACAGCGGAAGTGCGAGGCGTTGCCCAGTTCGGCACGGCAGACCTGCATGCCCTTGTGCAGGCACATGTTGAACAGCACGCGCACGGTGCCGGTCTCATCCCGCACCACGATGAACGAGTCCGTGAGCACGCGCCTGACGACGTAGTCCCCAGGAGCTGGAATCTCTGATTCATGGGCGAGGAACATCCAGGCGCCAGCAAACAGCCGTTCCCTTTCGAGCGCGAAGATTTCCGCGTCGTTGTAGATGCGGGCCGGAATCATGCCCCGCCTGACGTCGGCGAGCACGGCCGGCAGGTCGGCAGTGCCTGCCAAGTCGCTCATGGCTCCGCTACAGGCCGGATCCGGCCGCAGCGAGCCTGGTCACGTGATAGCGCCATCCGCTCTCCTCGTTTAGCGTGCCGCCGAGGCCGGGCAACTCGGCGATATCGGCTATAGGCAAGTCTGGCGGATGACCACCCGCTTGCGCGGCACTAAGAATGACCTCGGCGAGGGATTCCAGGTTCAGCGCCCGGATCACGGACTCCTGGCCCGCCTGATCCCGCATTCGGCGCCTTCGGGGCTTGCTGTCCGCTGCGGGAACACCCGCGCGCGGTAGGCGCCGCTGACCACGCCTAGGATGCCTTCCTCGAGGCCGGGATGCGCGTGACTACCTGGCGGAGCGACGGCGACGCCGCCCGTACCACGGGTTTGCCCGCGCCGGACAGCCAGGTCTTGATGGCCGCCGCGCTCTCGGCAGGCGCCTCAAGCTGCGGCACATGCCCGACATCAGGCAATTCGATGAGCGCCCAGGATGGATGAGCCTTGGCCGCCATCCGCGCGACCGATACCGGCACCAGGCGGTCCCGCTGCCCGTGAATCACCAGGGCAGGGCACTCGAGCTCGCGGATGGCACGCCGGTAAGACGCGCCGCGCAGGAAGCTGGCCGTCTCGACCACTGACCGGGCAGCGTTGGCGAAATCGCTGGCGTTGCCGCTCATGGCGGTACGCTGCCTGGCCACCTCCACGTGACGCGCGACGATCTCTTCTGGCACTCGCGACGGGTCCGCGCAGCACAGCGACAACGTCGAGGAGACCAGGCTCTCGACCGGCATGAACCGCCGCTGCCTGACCAGCAGCGGCCCGAGGAACGGCACGGCCGACATCGTGAACACGGCGGCCACCAGGGGATCGGGCCGCACCGGCTGAAGCGGCAGCGCAGGATCGACCAGCACGAGGCCGGCCACGGCCGAAGGCGCGGCGGCGGCCTCGAGCAACGCGATCATGCCGCCCATCGAGTTGCCCATCAAGATCACCGGGCGGCTCGACACCGCTTCAATGAACCGGTGAAGCAGCGCACGGTTCGACCCGACGTCAGCACCACGTCCGTCAGAGGAAGTAAGGCCGTGGCCAGCGAGATCGGGAGCCAGCATCCGGTATTTGCGGGTCAGCAGCGGCGCGAGCGCCACCCAGTTCACGGCCGCGCCGCCAAGCCCGTGAACGGCCACGATCAAAGGCCCGTGCGCAGGCCCGCCGAAGTCAAGGTAATGGACTGGTCCGTCGAGCTCGGCCCAGCGCGAGCGACCGGGCACCGTCTCGGCACGGCCACCGCGGACAGATCCGCCGCTGATCCGCTCGGCCGCGGTCATGAGCCGCCAGCAGCCATCGCCTGCACGCCGGCGATGAACAGGTCGACACCGAACTGGTAGTGAAACACCGCATCGCTGCCGCACGTGGTCAGCGGCACCGCGGCCTCGACAAGCCTGGGGAAACGGTCAGGCGGCAGCGAACCGAGCTCGGCTTGCTTGCGGCGGACGATCCCGGCCCGCTCCTCCTCGCTCAGGCCAGGATCGAAACCTGGTTCGCTCATCACGAGCGTTAGCCCGGTCCACAATGCGGAACGAGCGATCTCGCTCGCGTGCAGCGCGTCGAAGCCTGCCCGGTGAAGCACGTCGAGCGTCACCTCGGTGACCTGCCAGTAATAGGGGCCAAGCTTGTCAGCTCCCAGCAGCACTGCGGGGGCACAGGCGTGGGCACGGAGCACGTCGATGAGCGACTCGAGCAGGCCCCTGAGCTGCCGCGGCCAAGCCGCCTCAGGATCTATGTCGCTCTTGATCTCCCCCCAGACCCGGTCGGCGAGACCAGCGATCAGCTCGTCCTTGTTGCGGAAGTGCCAGTACAGCGCCATCGGCGTGACACCGAGCTCCTGCGCGAGCCGCCTGATCGTCAGTGCCTCGACCCCGTCAGCGTCCGCAAGCCACAGCGCCCGGTCAACTACCGCCGACCGGCTGAGCTTGGTCCTCTCGGCTTCTGCCGTCTTCACTGACGCCATCACCTGACAACTATACAACGTACAGTCCATCCCGTCCACGTACAACGTACAGGAACAGCGGCAATCTGAGAGCGTCCAGAAAGCAAACCCGTACAACGTCGCGGCTGTCCCCCGACCCTGTACGGGTTTCCTATTCGCAAACCCGGCTAAAGCAGGCAAACGCTCGCGGTTACTTCTCGGTAAGCCGTTAAGAGTCGGCGGACTGAGGCCGACCCTGTACGGGTTCACTTTTCGGACTAACTCAAGACACCTGCGGGGGCTGCGGCCGGGGCCGGGCCGGGGCGTTAGTCGGCTCGGAGTGTCCGGCAGGTGGCGGTTGAGACCGCGATCACGGTGGTCAGGACGGGGATCAGGACCAGTGCCAAGCGGAGCGAGGTCGCGTTGGCTAGCTGGCCGATGACGACGGGACCACAGACGAAGCCGGCCCAGCCGCAGGCGGATACGAGCGTGACCGCCGTGCCCGCGTTGACCCCGGCCAGCCGTCCGGCCGCGCTGAACACCACGGGGATCACCGAGCCGAGACCGGCACCGAGCGCGGCGAACCCGACAAGCACGAGCGGGAGGTCGGCGACCGCCAGCCCGACCCCGAACAGCACGGTGGCGAGGCCCGCGAACACTGGCAGCAGCTTGCCGGGCGAGAACCGGTCCACCAGGCGGTTTCCTGCCAGGCGCACCACCACCATCGCCAGCAGGTACGCGGTGAAGCCAAGCGCCGCGACGGCAGGCGCGGCGCCGAGCGACGAGTGGAGGTAGACAGCCGCCCAGTCGGCGGCGGCGCCTTCGCACAGCATGTCTGCGACCGCGATCGCGCCGAGCACTCCGATCACGGCCCAGGCGGCTCGCGGAATCGCCGGCCTGCGCTCTCCCTCCTCACGGACCTGGCGCGGGTGAGCGTCAGGCAGCATTCCGACGGTCAGCCAGCCCCCGATGATCAGGCAAGGCACCGCCAGGATCAGCAACTGATCACCGAGCGACAGCCCGATCGCGACGCCGGCGGCCCCGATCGCGGCACCAGCGAACGAGCCGATGCTCCAGCAGCCGTGGAAGCCAGGCATCAGCGCACGCCCGGCCCGCCGTTCCACCGTGATCGCCTGCGTGTTCATCGAGACGTCCATGGTGCCCTGAAAGGCGCCCCACAGCATGAGCGCGCCGAACAGCGCCGCCGCCGAACCGGCCAGCCCTACCAAGGGCCCGGCCAGGCAGTACCCGGTCATCGTGATCCGCACCAGCAGCCTGCTGCCGAACCTCGGCAGCAGGCGCGCCACGATGAGCATGGCGAGCACTGACCCGGCAGGCGCACCGAGCAGCGCGAACCCTAGCGTGCCGTCGCTGAGCCGCAGGAACTCCTTGACGTGCGGAATGTGCGCGGTCCACGAGGCGAAGAGCAGTCCGTTCACGAAAAAGACGGCCGTCACCGCGAGTCGCGCGGAAACCTGGAACCGCAAACTCGACCCCCGTCGCCCGACCACCTTGTCCCAGTATCAGGCATGCTGTCTAGTTGCTGCGCTACATCTCTACGGCCACTTGCTCGGCGTTCGGCGACGCCGTCCGCCGGCTCCCGAGCAGCAACCAGCCGCCAAGTGCGACCGCGCCGAACAACGCCGCCTCGGCAAGGAAGATCAGGCCGAACGCGCGGGCCGGGTCTTGACCGACGACGCTCAGGTAGAGCGAGCCAAGGCTCGCGACGCCGAGCGCGAGCGCGGCCTGCTGCACGGTGACGAGCACTCCGCTGCCGATGCCCGACAAGCGGTGCGGCACGTCGGCGAGCACGGTCCTGAACAGCGTCACCAGGGTGACCGCCTGCGCGAACCCGCCGACGACGAGTTCTGGTGACATGCTGAACGTCCCGATGTGCGGCCACTGCCGCATCACCTGGACCGCGAGCGTTACCAGGACCACGGCCTCTGACGCCATCGCGACCGTGATCACGCGCCCGCCGAAGCGGCTGACCAGCCGGGGCGCCAGCAGCGACCCGGCCAGAAAGGCCGCCGTCATCGGCGCGAGCGCGAGCCCTGACCGCAGCGGCGAGTACCCGAGGCCGTCCTGGACGGCGAGCGCGAACACGAACATGAATGCGCCGAACCCGACGAAGAACGGAATGGCCAGCGTCAGGCCCCGCCACATCGAAGGCAGCCGCACCAGGGAAGGCGCGATCAGCGGAGCGCCGCCCCTGCGCTCGAGCCGCCGCTCGACGTACACCGCGGCGACAGCCGCGAGCGGAGCAAGCGCGAACAAGATCCAGGTCCACGCCGGCCAGCCGAGCGCGCGCCCCTCGGTGAGCGGCACGAGCAGGGCGACAAGCGCGATCCCGATCAGCGTGGTGCCAAGCCGGTCGACTCCGGCAGGCTCAGGCGACTTGGTAGCAGGGAGGAAACGGCGGCTGAGGGCTAGAACCGCGATGCCGACCGGCACGTTGACCAGGAAGATCGGCCGCCACGACAGGCCCGCGATGTTGGCCTGGACGAGCGCGCCGCCGAATAGCTGGCCGACCGAGGCGGCGACGCCGCCCATCGAGGCGTACAGGCCGATCGCCCGCGATCGCCTGTGACCTTCGAGAGTCGCATGGATGGTCGCGAGTACTTGCGGCTGGCTCATCGCGGCGGACAGGCCCTGAACGACCCTGAGGGCGACCAGCGCGCCGATGCTCGGAGCCAGGCCGCAGAGCAGCGAACTGATCGTGAAGCCGGCCACCCCGATGATGAACAGCCTGCGACGGCCGATCGCGTCACCGAGCCGGCCGCCGACGACCAGCATCAGCGCGTAAGCGACGCCGTATCCGGCGACGACGAGCTGCAGCATCGGCGCCGAGGCATGAAGCGTGACGTTCATGGTGGGCAGGGCCACGTTGACGATGAAAAAGTCGAGCAGGGGCAAGAACCCGCCCGCCAGCAAGATCACCAGCCCGGTCAGCGGGAGCACGGACCCGGTCGGCCCGGCACGGAATCTCGGCAGGGCAGGGTGACGTTCTAGTTGCACGGTCATGTCAGCTAGAGTCGCCGATAAGTTAGCCTAGTACCAGAAGCCTGTTTATCCTGGTATAAACAGCACCTGGCTGGGCTCGCCGGGACGTGAGAGGTTAGGGACATGACGACGACGCTGGCGCCAGCCGATGAGATCCGCCGTGCCGAGCTTGCCGCGTTCCTGCGCAGTCGCCGGGAGCGGATCGCGCCCGAGCAGGTCGGCGTAACGCCGGCAGGCCGACGTCGCACGCCTGGCCTTCGCAGGGAAGAGGTCGCACAGCTCGCCGGGGTCGGCGTGACCTGGTACACCTGGCTTGAGCAGGGCCGCGACATTCACGTGTCCGAGCAGGTACTCGAGGCGATCGCCAGGACCCTGCTGCTTGACCGCGACGAACGGTCACATCTGCTCAACCTGGCCGGCGCGGTTGACCAGGAGACCGTCTCTGACAAGTGCGCCGCCGTGCCGCCCCAGCTTCGGGCGGTGATCAGGCAACTCGAGCCGTTCCCTGCCAGCGTCATCAACGCCAAGTACGACATCCTCGCTTACAACAGCACGTACGGCCGGCTCATGGACAACCTCGACGCGGTGCCGCTCGAGGACCGCAACTGCATGTGGCTGTGCTTCACCGACCCGGCCTGGCGCACGGCGATGATCAACTGGGAAGACGGCGCGACCAGGATGGTAGCCAACCTGCGCTGGCTGATGGCCGATCACGTCGCGGAGCCGAGCTGGAAGTCGCTGGTGAAGAGGCTGCGGGCCGCCTCGCCCGAGTTCGCTGAACTGTGGGAGCGGCATGAGGTGCGCAGCATAGAGAACAAGACCAAGCACGTGCTGAACCCGCTGGTCGGCGAGCTGCACCTGGACATCACCAACACCTGGCTCAGCCCGCGGCCAGGTACGAGGTTGCACGTCTACTCACCCGCCGACGCCGTCACAGAGCAGCGGATGCATGAACTCGCGGCCATCATCGGCCAAGGCAAGAGCCAGGCCGCGTGATCCAGCCGGTATCCTGAATGCGTCAGGCCGCACTGGCGCGGTCAGGCTAATGCCGCGCGCCAAAATAGGACTCTGGCGTGCGGCGTGTCCGAAATCACCGTCTAGGACTGCCAGGAATCATGAGCCAATTCGATACCGCTCGAACCGTTTACAATTTCAGCGCCGGGCCAGCCGTCATGCCCGAGCCAGTCCTCCGCAGGGCTGCGGAGGAAATGCTCGACTGGCACGGTACCGGCATGAGCGTGATGGAGATGAGCCATCGCGGCAAGGACTTCATCGGCATCGCGGAGGACGCGGAATCCCGGCTGCGGTCGCTGATGGACATCCCCGCCAATTACAAGGTGCTGTTCCTGCAGGGCGGCGCGACCGGGCAGTTCGTCGCGGTGCCGGCCAACCTTTCCACCGCGACGGGCGTGGCCGATTACGTCATCACCGGCCAGTGGGGACAGAAGGCCTACAACGAGGTCAGCAAGTACCTGGACCGTGTCAACATCGCGGCCAGGACGGACCCCCACACGTACGTGCCGCCGCAGAGCGAGTGGAACCTTTCGTCGACGGCCGGTTACGTCCACATCACGCTCAACGAGACCGTCAACGGCGTCGTCTTCGAGACGATCCCTGACACCGGCGAAGTTCCCCTGGTCGCGGACGTGAGCTCGATTATCCTCAGCGAGCCGATCGACGTGACCAAGTTCGGCGCGATCTACGCAGGCGCTCAGAAGAACATCGGCCCGGCCGGCCTCACGGTCGTGATCGTGCGCGAGGACCTTCTGGCCAGGACCAGGCCGCGCACGCCGGCCGTCTGGGACTGGTACGAGATGGCGAAGTCCGGTTCGATGCTCAACACCCCGCCCACCTATGCCTGGTACCTGGCCGGCCTGGTCTTCGAGTGGCTGCAGGAGCAGGGCGGCGTCGCTGAAATCGCGAAGGTCAATCAGCGCAAGGCGGAGAAGCTTTACGCCGCTATCGACGGATCGGCCCTTTACACGAACCCGGTAGCGATCCCGAACCGGTCCAGGATGAACGTGGTTTACTCGCTCACGGACGCCGAACTGGAAAAGAGATTCCTGGCCGAGGCAAAAGACGCCGGAATGGTCAATCTCAACGGGCACCGCAGCGTCGGCGGCGTCCGTGCCAGCCTGTACAACGCGATGCCAGAATCAGGCGTCGACACTCTCGTATCTTTCATGAAGGAGTTTGAGAACCGGCATGGGTAAGTTCAGCGTCAAGACTTACGACTCGATCTCACCGGTCGGGCTTGACCGTTTCGGCCCCGATTACACCGTGGATTCCGAGGCGGACCGGCCCGATGCCATCATGCTCCGCTCCTTCAACTTGCACTCCGAGCCGATCGACGACAGCGTCGTGGCGATCGGCCGCGCCGGTGCAGGCGTCAACAACATCCCGGTCGCCGACCTAGCCGAGCGGGGCGTGGTCGTCTTCAACGCCCCCGGCGCTAACGCCAACTCGGTCAAGGAACTCGTCGTCGCTGGCCTGCTGCTGGCCGCACGTAACCTGCCGGCCGCGCTCGCCTACGCAAGAGATCTGCCTGCCGATGACATCAAGAAGGCCACCGAGCGCGGTAAGAAGCAGTTCGCCGGGCTCGAACTGGCGGGCAGCACGCTGGGCGTGATCGGCCTTGGCGCGATCGGGCACAAGGTCGCCAACACCGCGGTCGACCTGGACATGCGGGTGCTCGGCTATGACCCGGCACCGTCAGCGCAGACCGAGTCGCAGCTTTCGGCTCAGGTACACCGGGTGCAGAACCTGGACCGGCTGCTTGCTGAAAGCGATTACGTGAGCCTGCACGTGCCGCTGCTGGACGACACCAGGGAGCTGATCAGCGCCGCCAGGATCGGGCTGCTCCGCCCGAACGCGGTGCTGCTCAACTTTGCCCGCGACGAACTCGTCGACGAGCAGGCACTGATCGCCGCGCTCGACGCCGGGCAGCTTCGCGGCTACGTCACCGACTTCCCTAACGCGACGACCTACCAGCACGAGAAGGTCATCGTGCTACCGCACCTCGGCGCGAGCACGAGCAGCGCAGAGGACAACTGCGCGGTCATGATCGCCGATGAGCTGCAGGACTTCCTTGAGAACGGCAACATCAAGTTCTCGGTCAACTTCCCCGCGGTCTCCCTGCCGCGCCGGGGCTTCACCAGGCTGACGCTCGCGCACAAGAATTCACCAGGCGTCATCGCGCAGTTCTCTCACGTAGTGAGCAGCGCAGGAATCAACATTGTCGAGCTGATCAATGACTGTCTCGGCGACTACGCGTACTCGATCATGGAACTCGACGCCCGAGAGCTGCCAGGCAGCGTTACCGGGCAGCTTGAGGCCATGCCTGACCTGCTGCGACTTCGAATACTCGGCGAGTAACACCCGAGGTGGAATAAAATTCCGCCTGTGACGAAGACCGCGCAGGTCGTTCATGCAGTCATAACTCGAATCAGCCAAAGCATCCGCGAGCACTGGATCGCGGCGGCACTGCTTGCCGCCGGGCTGGTGCTCCGGATGCTTGCCCAGCTCGCCTATCACCCGGCGCTGCTGTATACGGACACGCTGAAGTACCTGTACGGCGCCTGGTCGGGCGCGGACCCGCTCGGTTACACGGCGATACTTAAGCCGATTCTGCTCGTCGGCGACCTGGGCACGGTGACGCTCATACAGCACGTCACCGGCCTGGCGATCGCGGTCGCGATTTACGTGCTGCTGCGAAGGCGCGGAGTGCCTCGGTGGCTCGCCGCCTTGGCGATGGCACCTGTCCTGCTCGACGCCTACCAGGTCCAGATCGAGCAGACGATCATGCCTGACCTGTGGTTCGAGGCACTCGCCGTGGCGGGACTGGTAGTTCTGCTCTGGAACCCCGAGCCGCCCGTGTGGATGATCGCGCTGGCAGGGCTGATCTTCGGCCTTTCCGCGACCGTCCGCCAGATCGGCGAGGTCCTCGTCTTTCCCGCCTTCCTCTTCGTCGCCGCCTGCATTCCGGCCAGGCGGAAGGCCACGCTTGGCGCGCTTGCGCTGCTTGCCGCCTTCGCCCTGCCGATCGTCGCTTACAGCGCGATCTCCAAGGCCGAGACCGGGCATTTCCAGCTTTCCGACGAAGGCAGCATCGCTGGCCGCCTCGCGGCGACCGTCGACTGCGCCACGATCAGCCTGCCCGCCGCCGAGCGGCCGCTCTGCCCGACGCCCGAGCAGCAGGCCAAGGGCATCGACTGGCTCGAGCATTCGAGCCAGTCGCCGCTCAAGGACATCAAGGTGCCGCCGGGCCAGACCAGAGGACAGCTCCTTTCCGGCTTCGACTCGGCGGTCGAGCAGCAGCAGGCCCTGCGGGCGGTGGCCGGCGTCCTGCGCGACTCGGTCCGCGTCTTCGCGCTGACCAAGGGCCCCGTTCCCGGTGTCACGCCGATCTCGCGCTGGCGCTTCCAGACCAGTTACCCGAGGTACCGGCCGGAGATCAACATCGGCCGCGATCACCAGATCATCCTCGGTGTGCAGATCACGACCGCTCAGCCGTTCAGGTACCAGGTGCTGAGCCCGGCCTACGGCGGTCACGCCCAGGTCAGCCGTCCGATCGCGGCTTTCCTTCGCGCCTACCAGCTCAACGGCGGTTACACGCCAGGGCCGCTGCTCTTGCTGTTCGCGATCGCCGGCCTGGCCGGATCGGTCATCGCCCTGGCCGGGCGCAGGCTCGCGGGCCGGGGCGGCGACGAGGACCGGGCGGAGGAAGTCAGCGGCCTGGCCATGGCCTGCCTGCTGGTGTTCAGCAGCGCCGTCGCGGTCCTGCTGGTCTCTGACCTGTTCGAGTTCTCCTGGCGGTACCAGCTTCCCGCCCTCGTCATGCTGCCCCCGGCCGGCGTGCTCGGCACCTGGGCAGTCTGGCGGACGCTGGCCAGGCGCTCACCCGTCGTGATAACTGAACCCGCCAAGCCGCTGGCCGAGCCTTCTGTGGTCTAACCAAACGGCGACAGCGGGGGCCCGCCGCTGCTGCTCAGGCAACAGCGATGGGCCCCCGCGACCGCGGCCGGCGCTAGTGCGTGCTGGCTATTCCCACTGCCGGGTTGGAGGAACTCAGGTCAGAGGTCGAGCCGTGGATGACGGCACCGAAGCCCGACACGTTCCCGAGCTTGGTGACCGCCCAGTACCCGCCAGAGGCCCGATCGCCGGCGATGCCGATGACGTTGCCGAACAGGTTGCCGACCGGCATGCTGCCGAGCGAGGACACGTTGAAGCCGTACACCGCGCCCTTCGCCGTGACCAGCCAGTATCCCTGCTTCGCCGGGTCTGCGGCGATGGCCGTGACGTTCGACAGCGACTTGCCCTTGTAGCTGCCCGCGTCGAACGCGTAGACCTTGCCCTTGGCAGTGACGACCCAGTACCCGCCGGTGAACGGGTCGGCCGCGATGCCGACGACCGGCGAGGCGAGCTTCCCCTTGACCGAACCGTGACTAGGCGCGTTGAAGGCGTAGACATGTCCCTTCGCGGTGACCAGCCAGTAGCCCTTGCCGTTGCTCGTCGCGGCGATGCCGACGACCGGCGACGCCGGGTTCTTGGCCGAGCCGTGCGTGGCCGCGTCGAAGCCAGAGACAGCGCCCTTGGCGGTGACTAGCCAGTAACCGTTGTTCGCCGGATCGTCGGCGATGCCGACGACCTTGGAGGCTAGCTTCTTGCCAGCGAGCGAGCCGTGGCCAGCCGCGTTGAAGGAGTAGACGTTGCCCTTGGCAGTGACGACCCGGTAGCCGCCAGATTCCGCGCTGAACTTGCAGAGCTGCTGCTCGAGCGTGGCGCCGATTGGGGAGCCCAGACCCGTGGCCATGTCATAGCCGCTGAGCACCGGGTACTGACCGCCGCCGTCGCCGGTGTAGTCGTTGCTGTCATTGTTCGGGTAGCTGGCGTTCGTGACGATGTCGTTGAGCACGATCGCCTTTACCTTCTTCGAGGCGACGTAATACATCAGCGGGCTCACGAACCCGACCGGCGATGACGAGCACCTGTTGTCGGTCAGCGCCATCAGCGATGCCCACAGCGGCGCCGCCGCGCTGGTACCGCCGACCTGGAGCCAGCCGCCCTTGTACTTGATGAGGTAACCGGTCTCCGGGTCAGCATCGGCCGACACGTCAGGTTCGGCCCGCGAGCCGCCAGAACTCACGCCGAACGACTTCTGCCAGGAAGGCTCGGCAAAGAACTGGGACTCACCGCCACCGCCTGCGCCGTCGCCGTCGTAACCGTCGTTCCAGACGACCTCGGCCGGCCGCTCGGCCGGGTTCGGGCTGACGACCGAGGTACCGCCGACGCTGAGCACGAACGGGTCGCTGCCCGGGAACTCGGCGCTGAGCTGGCTCTTCTTCGTCGGAGTGATCCGCAGGCAGCCCTCAGAACCGTCGTCGCCCGCGGAGATCAGCACCGTCTGGCCCTGCACCGCCTGCTGCTCGAAGATCACGTTCATCGCCGAAGCGAGCTGCGAGCCGAAGATCGAGTTGAAGTCCGCCTCGCAGAGACCGTAGGAAACCGACTCGGTCCTCGCGACGTCCTGAATGGCCACGGTGCCGAACGTGTCGTACCAGCCGTTAGTGGTGCTCGGGCCTCGGTAGACATCGATGTGCACGCCGGGCGCCATGACCGCGACGGTCTCGATGTCGAGCGCGGCCTCGCCCTCGCCGAAACCAGAATTCTTGAAGCCGTCGATGTTCTGGTAAGAGACCGGCACCTTCGTGCCATAGCACTTCTGGTAGGCGGCGACGTCCGCCGTCGAATTCGATTCGCCAAGCTCCACGATCGCGACCGTCTGCCCCTTGCCGAAGTCACCAGACTTGTAGAGCGGCGAGAAGTCGTACGCAAAAGCCATCTGATCGGCGGTGAGCACCCACTGGCTCTCGCTGCTGCCGGTGTAAATCGATTCCTGCTCGTTCAGCGCTGACTTGCAGGGCTGCGGTCCTCCGGTTTTAACTTGCGGAATGATCTTGGGCCTTGACTTGACCACGCCTGCCGAACTTGGCTTGGCGAGCAATGGCTGCAGCCGAGCCAGGTCGTTGAGTCCGGCCACCGCCTGCACGTAAGGCGCGATCGTGGCCGGCAGCCGCACGGCGCTGGAGTTGGCGTAGCCGATCCGCCCGCCAGCGAGCCGGTATGCGCTCAGCGTCGTGCGGAACGCGCGCTCGATCGCCCCGGCTGTCGCGGTCACGTGAATGCTGAGGTGATTGGCGGAGATCGAGCCAGGCTTGAGGCCGAGTGCGCGGAGGGCCGACCTGACCGAGGAGATCGCCGCGGCCGTCGGCCCGAACACCGACGCGAACTCGCCCTTGGGAAGGTAGTCGTGGTAGACCGGCGAGCCGGGGGTCGCGACCTCGGTCGCGTAGCTGGTCAGTTCGGCTGGATTCCTCGGCTGCAGGATCACGTCGATGTGCAGCACTCTGGCCGCGGGCTCGGCCCCGATCCTGACCGTGCCGCCTGGCGCGTGCGTCGCCGGCACGACCGGGCGTGTCGGCCCGGCAATGAGCGCGGCACCGGTTTCAGCCGTCGATGCCTGGACCGAGCCTGCTGCGGCCAGGAACGCGACCGCCGCCGACAGGCTGCCAAGCACCGCCGCGACGCCAGTCACCTTTCTTCGCCGCGCGCCAGGCCCTCGTGTGGATGTACCGTAACTCATCGCTGCTCCCCGCCTTGTTACGCCGTATGTCAGCAAAGCTGATCGTCACCTAACACGGCAATTGATCGCAAGAGGTCAGAGGCGCGAATCAGTGACCAGGAACGGTGGCGATGGGGAACGGCGGTGTGGAATATCCGGTAACTCGGTATCTGTCCCACTCAAGCCGTGCGAGGTCTTGAGCACCCCCGATGCCCGGCCGCGCGGCTGGCGGCGGCTGGTCCGGGTCAGTCTCGATGCCGGCCGGGCAGCACCAGCCGCCTGGGAAAAGCTTTAAAAGGGCTTGAGAAACAGCCT
This sequence comes from Streptosporangiaceae bacterium, assembly GCA_035509195.1. Classification (GTDB taxonomy): domain Bacteria; phylum Actinomycetota; class Actinomycetes; order Streptosporangiales; family Streptosporangiaceae; genus Chersky-822. Next base: position 13,989 of record DATJLT010000315.1, read on the forward strand.
GGTCACCTTGCGGCCCGAGGGGCACTAGGGGAGCATCGCATGGCGGGCATCAGGCCCATCTGCTCGTGAATGGTCGCGCACGGTGACGGACCATGTGCGGAAAAGCCGAAAGATCATCCGCGAGCGGAGCCCTTCTGCTTCCGGATGACCGGAAGGAGAAATCACAGTGAGTGACGGGTATCATCCCCGATCACCTGGCCGGCCGGGCTTGCTTCGCGGCCGCGGCCTGACGGCGGGACTGACCAGCGTGGCGACGGCTGCCGCGTTCCTGGCGGTCGCCGGTACTGCCAGCGCGGCCGCTCCGGCGACCGTACCGGTCGGCGTCGCCGGCATCGTGCCGAGCGGAGCAGCGCGGATCGGGAACGTCCCAGGCAGCACCCAAGTGAGCATCGACGTCGTGCTCAACCCGGCCAATGCGGCCGGCCTCAGTCGGTACGCGAACGAGGTAGCCACGCCTGGCTCCTCCCTGTATCACCGCTACCTGGCCAAGGGCCAGTTCGCCCGCCTCTTCGGCGCGTCAAGCGCGACCATCAGCAACGTTGCCGCCGCTCTGCGCTCGCTTGGCCTTCACCCTGGCGCTGTTGCCCCCGACCACCTGAGCATCCCGGTGGCCGGAACTGCCGCGCAGATGGAAAGTGCGTTCGGCATCACGCTTGCCAATTACCGCGTCAACGGCAAGGTCGCCTTCTCCAACACCAGTGCCCCGCGGCTTCCTGCCTCGATCGCCGGCAGCGTCGAGGACATCATCGGCCTTGACAACACCACGCCAATGCGGCACTTCGCGACGACCTCGTCACCGGCGAAGGCCAGGTTCAAGACCGCTTCGTCATCATCCCGCCCGGCGGGCGAGCCAACAGGCGGACCGCAGGCATGCTCCCAGCTCGCCCAGCAAGCTTCCCAGGCTCATTCCTACACGGCCGACAAGATCGCCTTTGCCTACCAGTTCTCTCCCCTGTATAAGGCGGGAGATTTCGGGCGGGGCGTCAACGTTGGCATCGTCGAGTTCGGCGAGCCTGACTCGCCGTCCGACATTTCCGACTACCAGCAGTGCTACGGCACGCATACCAAGGTCAGCTACGACAAGGTCGACCACTTCGGCCAGCACGGACCTGGCGAGGGCGAGGCCGCTCTGGACATCGAGACCGTGATCGGCCTGGCGCCTGACGTCAACATCGAGGTCTACCAGGCACCGAACACCGGCGCGGCACCGTACGACGTCTACCGCACGATCGTTGACCAGGACAAGGTCCGCGTCATTTCCGAGTCCTACGGACTATGCGAGCACGACGAGCCGGCCAAGTCGGCGAAGGCCGTCACCACGTTGTACGAGCAAGCCGCCGTCCAGGGCCAGACCATCGTGGCCTCATCGGGCGACGCGGGCTCAGAGGCATGCCTGCCCAACGACGGCGTCAAGACCAGGCTGAGCACGAACTTCCCGGCAAGCGACCCGCTGGTGCTGGGCATTGGCGGAACCAAGCTGACGAAGATCGCCACGCATCCGAGCGAGCAGGTATGGAACGAGCGCAAGCACAAGGCGAGCGGTAGGGCCGACCCGCTCGGGGCAACTGGCGGCGGCAAGTCCGTGCTGTTCGGCGAGCCGTCCTGGCAGAAATCGTTCGGCATCAAGTCGAAGGTCCGCGAGGTCCCCGACGTGTCGGCCGACGCCGACCCGCTGACCGGCTATGTCATCGTCTGGGACGGCTTCATCGTGCCAGGCTACGGCGGCACTAGCGCGGCCGCCCCGGTGTGGGCATCCTTGCTGTCCCTGACCGACGCACAGTGCTCGGCGTCACCGCTCGGCTGGGTGAACCCGGCGATCTACTTCGCCTTCAGGCACGACAAGGCCATACTCAACGACATCGGCAAGGCCAAGGGCTCGCTCAACACCAACGACTACACGGGCAAGGGCGGCGGTCATTACCCGGTAGGCAAGGGCTACGACATGACCACCGGCCTCGGCACTCCCGTCGGCGGGAAACTGGCTGACAAGCTCTGCTCGGTCAACGCCGAAGCCCAGGGCTACTGGCTGGCCACCTCAGACGGTCACGTCTACGCCGAGCACGCGCCGTTCCACGGCTCGCTGGCAGGCAAGAAACTATCGTCCAAGGTCGTCGCCATCGCCGGTGACCCGAAGAGCAACGGCTACTGGCTCGTGACCGCTAAGGGCCAGGTCTCTGCCTTCGACGCGCCGAACAAGGGCTCGGTCAAGGGCGTGAAGAACGTCGTCGGCATCGCCTCTGACGCGACAGGATCCGGGTACTGGGTGGTCACGTCCACCGGCCACGTCTACGCGTTCGGCGCGCCGAACCGCGGTTCGGTGAAGCACCCGTCAGGCAAGGTCGTCGGCATCGCAAGCGACACCCGGTCGGGTGGCTACTGGGTGGTCACGTCGAACGGTCACGTGTACGCCTTCCACGCGAAGGCCTTCGCGAACAAGAAGCTGTCAGGCGTGACCGGCATCGCTTCCGACCCGCACAAGCAGGGCTACTGGCTCACTAACTCAAAGGGCAAGGTCTTCGCCTTCGGCGCACCGTTCGACGGCAACATGCCGTTCAACGTCGGCAAGGTCATCGGCATCGCCGGCGACGCCGGCGCGTCCGGCGGCTACTTCCTCGCCACCTCGACCGGCCACGTCGGCGCCATCGGCGCTGACTGGCACGGCGATCACCCGGGCAAGGGCATCGTAGGAATCGCCAGCTCCAGGTAACTCTCACCGGCAAAGTGCCGCGCCGCCCGCCAATGGCGACGCGGCACTTTGCTGCCGCCCTAGTTCGGGTCGCGGCTAGGTCCGCGTCGCTTACGATGACGGCATGTCCGCAGCCGGGTCGGGAACAGCCGTGCCCGAGATCACGAGCCCGGCTAACCCGAGGATCAAGTATCTAGTCACGTTGCGGCGGCGCCGGGTCAGGGACGACGCGAACGTCACGCTGGCCGAAGGGTTCGAGGAACTCGACCTGGCGCTGGCGGCCGGGGTGAGGCCGACGGCGCTCTATTACTGTCACGCGCTCGTGGACGCCGACCAGTTGCCGCTGGCTAAGCGGGCGGCCGAGGCCGGCGCCGAGGTGGTCAGCGTTAGCGAAGAGGCCTTCAGGAAGGTCGCGTATCGTGAGTCGCCTGATGGCTGGCTGGCCGTGGTGCCTGCGGTAGACGCCGACCTGGCCGCCATCGAGTTGTCAGGCAGCGGCGCTGCCCCGCTGGTCCTGGTCTGCCAGGGGGTGGAGAAGCCAGGCAACCTCGGCGCGATCCTGCGCACCGCCGACGCGGCCGGCGTCAGCGCCGTCATCGCAACCGACCCGGTGACCGACTGGGGCAATCCCAACGTGATCCGTGCCAGCAAGGGAACGGTCTTCACCGTCCCTGTCGCGTCAGGTACTTCAGAGCAGGTGCTCGCCTGGCTGGCCGGTCACGGGCTGGCACTGGTAGCGACGACACCCGACGCTACCGCTCTCCTCGGTGAAGCCGACCTCACAGGACCGGTCGCGATCGCGGTCGGCTCGGAAAAGCACGGCCTGCCGCCCGACTGGCTGACCCGCGCGGACGTCAGGCTCCGCATCCCCATGTTCGGCCACGCCAACTCACTTAACGTAGCGACCTCGGCGGCAGTGGTCTGCTACGAAGCCGTCCGCCAGCGCCTCCAAGTAGCTAGGCAGGACAGCGCAGACCCCTAGCTCCTCCAATGGTCAGGCTTGCGGTCGTCACGTTCTCGCGGGCCGGGCGAGCCACACGAACTTTCCGACAGCGACATTGACGGGTAGCTCGCCAATTATGTGTACCCGGTGCGGTTGAGCGAGGGTCCACAGCCCGAGGCTGCCGTTCGGCCCGAACTTACGACCGAAGCCCAGTACGAGCAGTTGCTTACCAGACGGGCTCCAGGCACCCGGGAGCCAGCCGTCAGGCAGGCTGACGGCCGAGCCACCGGGCATGAGTACGTCACCTTTATCCTGCCAACTGCTCAGCGCCAAACCCGGTGCCTGCTCAGTCCAGGTGACATTGCTGAGCGTGTTCGCGAGCGGAGTCTTCAGGATCCGTATCTGGTGCCCGGTGATGATCAGTAGCCGGGGGTCAGGCCCCTTGGTGCCTGGCGGATGTCCTCCGCTGACGGCAGCGATCGCGTCCTTTGGTCCCCACGTCGCGCTGAGGGCGGCCCGCTGCTGGTAGGCAACGCGAGCCGGGGCGGACAGTGACCGCATGACCCTGAGGTCGAAGTAGGGATGAGCCTTGTCGTACGCGGGCGTTATGAAGGACACCCGGCCGCTGTCGCTGATATCAGGCCCGCTTCCCCGCCCCTCCGGCAGGAGCACCGGCCCGTGAGAAGTAAGTTTCGCCAGTTCATCCAGGCCACTGGCCGCGTCCGCCATGACCACTCCGGCTTCTGATGCACCGAATGCGGAAATTCCGTAACCAATCTTGTTCCTGGTTAGCTGAACCTCATTGCCGTTGTCAGTCACTTCCCAGAGATTGAATGAGCCAGGGTTCGGCCCGGCGAGGACGTAGAAGACCCCGCCGGGCAGTCGTTGCGCTACCGCTCTGCTCAGCGGCAGCATCAAGGGATCTGAGTTGGCTGGGGCGGTCGAGCGGGCAGGCGACGGGCTGTCCGCGCCGATGGTGACCCGCGCGGACCCGAGCCCGCAGCCGGCTATCGCCAACAGGCACACGCTGCCGAGGGCCGCCAGACCAGCCTGAGCCGGTGCTCCAGAGCGCCTCGTCACCATCGTTGTCGCCCACCTTCCCGAGCCGCCATCGGCCAACTACTCTCAGGTGCCTGTCAGCCTGGGTTGACGTAAAACACGTAGGCCGCGCTGTACGTCTTGAGCTTCAGATTTCCTGTCGTGCCCATCGGCCACTCGTACAGGACATCGGATGCGTTACCTTCGTAACTCCTCGTTCCGTCCCATGGCCAAGTCGAGGGCGATTCCCAGAAGGTATTTACGCGGTTCAACTGGTACTTCTGCCAGAGCGTAGGGTAGTGGTTGAACTTGCCGTCAGCTTCGATATCGCCGCTGAACGTGCCAGATCCCGGCGTGATCCCGACGCTCGCGCTTACGCTCGCGGGTCCGGCTGAGACCTGGAAATTCAGGTTGATGCTGACGTTGCCGTTAGTCTCGCCGCTTCCCCACTTCTTGCCGATCTCGAATTCGGACGTCTGTGCGAGCGTGACGGCTGATCCGACAAAGTCGAGGTGATAATCACCCTTGCTCTCCCCGCCTCCGGTCGTGCAGATCATATCCTGGAAGGTCCAGTAAGGAGCGGTACTGCCCTGCAGCTCGCGTGCATTCTTAGCAGTGTATGACTCATGGAAGAAATCGAAAGCACGCTGACTGTCATGAGCGGTGTCGTGCCACGGCGTGTGAGCTTTGATCCCGTCCTGGGTATTCAGAATGCACTGGTAACTGCCGATAGCTGGTGACGGCCCAGTATAAAGCTCACTTGTATCAACGGGAT
>DATJLT010000316.1:0-21307 GCA_035509195.1 Streptosporangiaceae bacterium
GATCCTGCTGGCGTTCGACCGCGACCGGGGGTACGAGGAGGACGGGCAGGGTTCATCGCGTACCTGGCTGACCTGGCAGACGGGCGTCACCAGGCAGGATGCCTCCGTGTCGATCGGGTGGATGCGGCGGCTGCGTGAACATCCGCTGATCGCGGAGGCACTGAAGTCTGGGGAGATCTCTGCTTCCCTGGCGCGGTGGATGTGCCAGCAGAGCGACCGGGTACCAAGAGACCGGCGGCAGGAGGCGGACCAGGTACTACTGGACGGGGCGGCGGCCGGGCTGAGCCTGGCCGACCTGGCCGGGCTGATCGAGGAGATCCTGGCCAGACTGGCGGAGCCGGACAGTGACGGAGATGACGGGTTCGACGACCGGGCGGTATGGCTGGCTAGGTCGATGGGCGCCGGGAGACTGACTGGAGACCTGACTCCGCAGTGCGCGGAAGCGCTGCAGGCGGTCCTTGATGCGCTGGGCAAGAAGATGGGCCCTGAGGATGACCGGACGCTCGCCCAGCGTCATCATGACGCCCTCGCCGAGGCCTGCCGACGACTCGTCGCCTCCGGATGCCTGCCTGACCGGGCCGGGCAGCCGACGCAGATTCAGCTGCACCTGAGCCTGGATGAGTTGCTCAGGCGGCTGGACGAGCCGCCCGCAAGCGCCGCCGAGCCGCCCGGACGTCCTGTCAGTCCGGTACCCGGCTGGCCGATGGCAGCCCCTGGAGACGAGTGCGACGCGGCGTTCGTGCCGATCGTTACCGGGTGCTTGGATCCCGACCTGCTCGACAAGCTCATCGACCAGCACGGTGTTTCCCTGGACCAGCACGGTGTTTCCCTCGACCAGCACCGTGTTTCCCTGGACCAGCACGGGCTTCGCGACCTCATCGTGGCGAACGCGGGCGCTCTGTTTTCCGGTCCGCGCGGCTTGGCGTCCTGGCTGCGCCGACGTGAGCTGTGCGGCGTGGCCGGCTCGATCAGCCTGCCGCTGGATACCGGGTCAAGCACAGATAACATTCCGGCGCACCTGCGGCGAGCAGTGATCCTAAGGGATAGGTACTGCGCCGCTCCTGGCTGTGACCAGCCGCCGGCCGCCTGTCAAGTGCACCATATAAGACCGCGTAAATTGGGCGGCTTGACCAAGCTGAGCAATTTGCTTTTGCTTTGCGCCTTTCACCATTTGATTGTGATCCATCGCTGGGGCTGGAGCATTTCACTTAATGCCGACGGGACGACAATAATGCGTAATCCGGACGGCACGAAAGTGTTTCATAGTCACAGTCCGCCCACCGTGGCCGCCTAAATGCAGGTCCGGGCGCCGCATGCGTGAGCGGCCGGTGATGGCGAACAGGTGCTCGGGATGCCCGCCGTATGTTCCGACAGCGGTACACGGGAACCTGTCCGGGCTTGGCCATCACGAAGGCTGAGGCCATTCTCGCCGAAGCCGGGGATGGTCTGAGGTCTATGCCAGACGCCGTTCTTCTCGGAGGACGCGAACAGCCGGTCTTGCTGCTGGCTCAGTCGCCGGCCTTGGGGCAAAATAGCGAGTCGACTCCGCTGTCCAGCTTGGCGGTACCTGGCAAGATCACGGCCTCACCCCAGTACCTGATCACCTTGGGCGCCCGCAGGTCGTGCGGCCGGCGGCACGATGCCCAGCTGCGATGTGATTCACGGTAAGGGCCGAGGCCGCATTGGCAACAGAGTCAAAGGTCCGCAGGGAAGCCGCGCTACCAGTCAGGCAACAGCGCTTCCGAGGCTGTCATGGCTTCTTCCATGGTCGCTGTGTCCGCCTTGAGCTGGCGGAAGAGGTCGGTGGCTGTGGGATGGGCCGCTGCCTGCCAGATGTCCGGCAGGCCACGCCGTTGCTCGTCGAGCACCGGCTCGGAAGCGCCGAAGTCAAGCAGCCAGCGCATATGCAGCAACTCGGAGAACCGGCCAGGCAAGCCCGCCAGCGGGCCAGTGACCACCAGTGGCCGCCGTCGCGCCTGCGGCGTGTCCATTATCAGATGTGACGCACCGCCATAAGGGTCACGGCCGGCGAAGCGAAGCTGGATGATGGTCGCCTGCACCGCCGCGCCCAGGCACATGCAGCACGGCTCAAGCGTGGTCAGCAGAACGTGGTCCTCATAGTGGCGCACCGGCGGCAGCAAGGCGAGGGCGTTGATCTCAGCGTGTGCGACATGGCAATAGGCAAGCTGCCGCCCGGAAGCTTCGCTCTCATGCCGGCGGCCACGCCCTTCGGCGACCACGTCACCAGAGGCATTGACGACGACCGCCCCCACCGGAGTCGTCCCCGCCACGAAACTCTGCCACGCCTGCTCCAGCGCACGCCGCCACGCCCAATCCAGCTCCACTACCGGCTCACAGCCAGTCTCTGCGCTTGAAGACGAAGTACAAGATCACCGCGACGACGACCATGAGCGAGAACGAAAGCTCGAACCCGACCATCTTGCCAAATCCGGGATACGGCACGTTCATGCCGTAGATGCCGGTGACGAGTGTCGGCACCGCGATGATCGCGGCCCAGCTTGTCACCTTCTTGGTGATCACGTTCATGCGGTTGCTCTGCACGGTGAGGTTGGTTTCGAGGATCGTGTTCACCAGATCGCGCAGGCTCTCCGTCCACTCGGTCGCGCGCAGCGCGTGGTCGTAGACGTCCTGGTAGTACGGCTGGAGGCGGTCGGTGACGAGGTGCAGGTCGCGCCGCATCACGGTGTTGACGACCTCGCGCATCGGCAGCACGACCCTGCGGAACAAGACCAGGCTCTTGCGCAATTCGAAGCTGCGCCGCTGGACGGCGCCCTGGTCGCGCAGGGTCTCGGCGAACAGCAGGTCCTCAAGCCGCTCGATCTCGTCGTCCAGCGACTGCACCGCGGTGAAGTAGCCGTCAACGATGTTGTCGAGCAGGCCGTGCAGCAGGTACCCGACGCCTTCGGCGGCCAGGTCGGGGCTGCCGTCCCAGTAAGACACGACCGCGCCGATGTTCATGTCCTCGTCCTTGCGCACGGTGATCAGCGCCCGGCTGGTCACGAACGCCGCGAGTTCCTTCATCATCAGCTCGCCAGAGTCCTGGTCAAGGTGGACGGCGTAGGCGGCGAGGAAAAGATGACTGTGGTAGCGGTCGATCTTGGTCCGCTCGTGCGGATGGATCGCGTCTTCGATCGCGAGCGGGTGCAGGCCGAATTCCTCGCTGAGCACCATCAGGTCGTCGCGGTCAGGCGCGAGCAGGTCGAGCCAGACGATGGCCGCCTCGTCCTCGAGGTACTCGCTGATGTCAGCGACGGGGAAGCCCTCTGCCAGCAGTTTGCCCTCACGGTAGACGCGGGTGCGTGCCTGGCACCTGGTCGGCGTCGACGAGCAGACCGCGCCCGCCGACGGGTCGTCCCTGTGGTCGGTGAGGCCTTGTGCGAGCGCCATGCCTGCCCCTTTGCTGAGCCGCTTCCACTGCGGTAACCATAAGGCCAGGCACGACCTGCGCAGAACGGGTCAGGCCAGACGGCGCCGGTTGAGCCACCAGGCGCAGAACGCGGCGAGCACGACCGCGATCGCGACGAAGATGCCGGTTTCCAGCCACTGGAACGCCCAGAAGCGGCTGGCCGGCTGGTAGCTCACGAGTTGCACCAGGTGCTGCCTGAGAACCCAGGCCGTGCACGCCTGAGGGGAATTGCCAATGCAGGCGCTGGTAGCCGGACCGGTGAACGGCTTTCCCGACGGCGTAACGGTCACGTTGGAAAGGAGCCAGACGTTGGCACGAGACCAGCTACCCATCACGGTCATCTCGTGGCTTGGCATCTGGACCGCCAGTTCGTTGAGGTTACCGGTCACCGGGCTCCTGACCGTTACTGGCGAGATCAGGTGCGACCTGATCCAGTTCGGCCAGACGACCTGGACCGCGGCGAATACCACCACCGTGGCGGCCATCGCCGGCACGGCGCGCCTGATGAGCACGCCAAGCACAGCCCCGAGCGCGAGGGCGAAGATCGCATAGCCAACAGGGACGATGTCACGGACACCGAAGACGGAAGGCTCAATGCGGTACGCGCCCAGCCCGGAGGAGTCAGCACCTTGACCTTGGAGGCTGGCGGCGCGGTCGATCGGACCAGACCACCACGTCACCAGCAAGCTAAGGACGCCGGCCGTCACTATGGCCGCGAGTCCCGCCACCCCGAGCTTGACCGCCAGCCAGCGCCTGCGGGTGACGCTCTGGTTCCAGGCAACCCGCACGGTACCGGTCTCGAACTCCCTGGCAAGCAGCGGAGCACCCCAGAACAGTCCGATCAGCCCTGGCACGATGAACAGCAGCCCCTGCGACAGGTGCGACACGAACCCGTATGAGCTTGCGGACTGCAACTGAGCGAAGAAAGCGGTCGCTAGCTGCGCGCAGTCGTGATGAGCCTGGCACGCGGGAAGCCCGAGATCGTTGTAGCTGTGCCGCAGGGAAATGCCGCTAATGATCAGCCCGATCGCGGCGATGGCCAGCGCGCTCCCGGCGATGATCGCCTGCGCGCGGAACTGACGCCAGGTCAGCCAGAACATTCGAGATACCTCCTGCTAGGTCAGGCGAGCCGCCGGCGGCTGATGCGCGCCAGGCAAAGGAACCCGAGCGCGATCGCCACGACGAGGAAGATCGCGGTTTCGTAGGACTGCAGCGGCCAGTACCGGCTCGCGGGCTGGTAGACGAGGAGCTGGCGGATGTGCAGCGGACCGAGCGAGGCGCCGCAGGCCTGCATGCTGCCGTCAAGGCAGGCGTGGGTAGCGGGAGCACTGAACGGGTGGCCGGCCGAGGTAACGGCCTGGTCGCTGAGTATCCACGCGTTTGGCTTGCTGCTGCCAGGGATGATCGTCATGAGATTGCCGTTGCCGATCGTCAGCCCCTGGATGGTCGAAGCGTCAAGCGGGGAGTTCGTGCGAACGGGCGCGATCAGGTGCGGTCTCACCCAGTTGAGCCAGGCGAGTTCCGCGAACGCGAAGCCGGCCAGCGTGACCGCCATGGCCGGTATGACCCGCCTGATCAGCACTCCGGCCGTGAGGCCGAGCGCGAACGCGAACGCTGCGTAGCCGACCGGCGCGATCCCGTTGACGCCGAACAGCAGCGGATCTAGCCGGTTGATGCTCAGGCTGCCGCGAGAAGGCGCGAACTGTGCTGCCTTGAGGACCGGGCTGAACCACCAGCTCAGCATCAGGCTCATCAGCCCGGCCACGAGAATGGCGGCCAGCCCGGTCAGTCCGGTTTTCACCAGCAGCCAGCGATTACGGCTGACGCTCTGGGTCCAGGCCAGCCTGAACGTTCCCGTCTCGAACTCACGCGCCACAAGCGGCGCACCCCAGAAGGCGCCCATCAGCGCGGGCGCGACGTAAGTCAGGGCGAGGGTCAGCTCGAACACCGCACGGTAAGCGCCCCCGAGCTGAGCGGTGAAGTCCATGAGCTTGACCGGGCAGTCGTTGCGCGAACGGCAGCCTGGCAGGCCGCTGGTCGCGTACAGGTGGGCCAGGCTCAGGCCTGAGATCAGCAAGACAACGGCGAGGACCACGAGCACGCAAGCGGCCACGAGAGCCTGGGTACGGAACTGACGCCAGCTCAGCCAGATCATCGCTGTGCCTCCACGGCGTGGCGAGCGGTCCTGGCCGGCTTGGTCGCCTGGCTCATGTAAGCCAGTACCAGGTCCTCGAGTCCGATGCGGTCGACTGTCATGCCTGGCTCGGCGATCGGCGACTCGCTGCGGACGAGAAGCGTCGTCTGCCTGTCGGTATGACTAGCCGAGATGACGTCCCAGTCGGCAGGCAGCGACTCAGGGTCACGGCGCGGCCCGGTGAGCTGGTAGTGGCTGGCGAGCAGTGTGTCGACGTCACCGGAGACCCTGACCCGCGAGGCGACGAGCACGATCAGGTAGTCGCAGATCCGCTCCAGGTCGGACACCAGGTGCGAGGACATCACGACGCTAAGCTCCTGCTCGGCGGTGACCTCCATCAGGGTCTGCAGGAACTCGCGCCGTGCCAGCGGGTCGAGGCTGGCAATGGGCTCGTCGAGAACCAGGACCTCGGGTCGTTTGGCAATCGCCAGCGTCAGCGCCAGTTGCGCGCGCTGCCCGCCCGACAATTTGCCTGCCTTTTGCGCAGGATCGAGTCCGAGCCGGCTGATCCTGGCCTCGGCCACCTCGGCATCCCAGCCGGGATTCATGTGCGCGCCGAGCTTCAGGTGGTCGGCGACGGTCAGCCCGGCGTAGGTCGGGGTGTCCTGAGCGACGAATCCGACCTTGGCGAGCTGCGACGCGCTGCTCGCAGGCGTGCCGCCGAGAATCTCGACAGAGCCCTCGGTCGGCGCGAGCAGCCCGACAGCGAGGTTCAGCAAGGTAGTCTTGCCGGCTCCGTTCGGGCCGACCAGGCCGACGACATGCCCGGCCGGTATCGCGAGCGTGCAGTCGGAAAGCGCCCAGCGCCGCCGGTAACGCTTGCCGAGTCCCCTGGTTTCCAGGACCACGGTCATGTGACTTCCTCCTTGATGGCAGCCCGGAACGTGGTCGCGAACAGGGCTTCGATGCTGTCGTCGTCCAGTCCGGCCTGCCTTGCGCTGCTGATCCAGCGCTGCAAGCCGGCCCTGAGCGGTCCGTGCGCGGCGAGCGACCCGTCGGCCAGCGTCTTGGTCACGAACGTGCCGACCCCGGCTCGCGCCGCGACCAGCCCTTCGTACTCAAGTTCGCGATACGCCTTAAGCACGGTGTTCGGGTTGATCGCCAGCCGGGCAACCACGTCTTTCACCGTCGGGAGCTGGTCACCCTCCGAGAGCAGCCCGAGCCGAAGCGCCTGCCTCACCTGCTGAATTATCTGCAAATAAGGTGAAACACCGGATCTGGCGTCCAGATGGAACTCGATCACCGCGCTCCCCGTCGTGCCGCCGAGGCTCATTTAACTAGGATGCTAGTACTTTAAGATCCTAGAGTGCTGAGCGCAACCCAATACAGCGGATAGGTGCGGGAGAGTCAGCTGCCGTCTGGATAGCCGCCGCGGTGGAGGACCATCGGGTGGCGGGGCAGGTGCTCGGCGGGGCTGGCCAGGTACGCCCTGGTCTGGGCCAGGTACGGGTTACGGGACCGCCAGCCGTCAGGATAGGGCCGCATGCCTATGGCCAGGAGGGACTCACCGGAAGCCTCGCGTGCGTCGAGCAAGTGCTCCAGGCTGGCCAGCAGGGAGCCGATCACCTTTGCGCCGAAACGCTCGTGCCAGGCCTGCTCGATCTGAGCCCCCAGCTTCGCGCGGCCATCGCGTGCCTTGACTCCGCGCGGCGTCGGCCAGGCATACTTGCCTCGCCCGCCAGAGGGGTCGTGCCCGACCTCGATGTACCCCTGGCGCTCAAGGAATCCCAGCGACGACGCCACGCCTTCCCTGGAGACTCCGGCTAGGAACGGGAGGTCCCTGGCGCGCGCACCGTCATCTCCGATCACGCGCATCGTGTTGGCGCAGATCGGCAACGGCAGCTTCGCCGTGCTCTCGTACTCGATCGTGAAGGCGAGCAGAACCTGGGAAAGCAGCACGGACAGGTCAGGCTCGGCGCAAGGCAAGCCGGCCTCGCGCAGGTCACGGTACCTGGTACGCATGCCGTCCGCGTAACCCACCATCGGAAGGTAACGAGGCATGCCCGCGCCTGCGTGCGCGGCGATCTCCCGCAGGCCGGAGGTCAGGTCGCCGATCACGTCAGCGCCGAACCGCTCGGCCCAGCGCCGGTCAACGACGCCCTCGAGGCGCCGCCAGCCCGCCTGCGCCCACCGGCCCGCCCTGGTCGCCTTTACCAGCCGCTCTGGTGAGATGAAAATGTAGCCCCAGCGCTCGAGGCCGGCCCGGTTGGCTGGCATGCCGGCTAGCCGCTCGAGCGGTATCCCCTCAGGCGGTACATACCGCATGAAGTTCGACCACATCGCCATTGAAACGAGCCACGGGCGCCTTACCAGCTCGCCTGATGACGAAACGAACTGGTCAGGACCTCCGTCGCCGAAAGTCGCCGTCCGGTGCGGCAGGTAGTGCTCGAACTCGTTGTCAAACTCGATCGTGTATGCCACAAGTAGCTGCGACAGCATCTCCGGAAGCCTCGATGGCACGGAATCCAACCTATCGCCGCCTACCGACAGCTAGTGCGCTTGAAGGAACTCAAGCGTCCTGGCGTTGAACTCCTCGACCTGCTCGTAAATCGGCGCGTGCGAGGCGTTCTCGAACACCACGACCTCCGAGTCGCTGATCGCTGAGGAAAGCGGCTCGGCGAACCTGGTCGAGGTCACCGAGTCGTGACGCCCGAACGTAATGAGCGTCGGCGCCGAGATCGCGGCGATTTCCTCTGAGGCGTCGTGCGACAGCACGGCAGCGGACTGCCGCATGAAGGCATCGACGTCCGGCATCGGCCGGCCGCGAACGAAGTCGGCGAGGCCGTCAATGTACTCGGGCCGCGCGGCGTAAAGCTCGGGCGTGAAGCACCAGGGGAAGATGCCCTCGATCACCATTTCCGTGACGCTGCCCAGCCCGTTCGCGATGACCCGCCAGGTACCGACGACCGCGTGCAGGAACGGGTCGGTCTTGTGCCAGGCGCTGTGCAGCGACAGCGACCTGACCAGGTCCGGATGCCTCGCGGCCAGCAGCATGCCGGTCGCCGCGCCAAGCGAGAGCCCCATGACGTGCGCCTGGCCAAGCCCGGCCTCCCCCATGAAGGCCGCGATATCTTCGGCGAGCAGCGATGTGGTGTAGTCGCCTTCCGGCTTGCCGCTGAGCCCGGCGCCGCGCAGGTCAACGCTGTAACAGGTGTAATGCTTGGCGTAGTCGGCGACCTGGAACGCGTAGCAGGCCTGGTCGGCGGCCAGGTAAGGAATAAGAACCAGCGGATCGCCTTCGCCTTGCACTTCGTAGTTAATGTCGATGCCGTTCGCGCTGACCACTGGCATGGGGTACTCCCCTTCAGAAAGCGACATGGTGACCGTCGTGACCGACAATAGGCTTTTCTCGCCTCTCTTCGCACGAGGCGCGGTCAGAGCCGGCGAACAAGCCTGGCTTCAGGCGATGCTCGACGCCGAGGCAGCTCTGGCCCGCGCGGTCGAGCGGGCCGACCTGGCACCGCCTGGCTCTGGCGCGGCAGTGACGCGAGCGGCACGCGCGGAGAACTTCGACGCCCGCGCCATCGGCGAAGCAGGCACCGCGATAGGTAACCCCGTCCAGGCACTGGTCAAAGCCCTAACTTCGGCTCTGCCAGAAAACACCCCCGGAACTGCCCTGGCCGTCCATCGGGGTGCCACCAGCCAGGACATCATCGACACCGCCGCGATGCTGATCGCCAGGCAGGCGCTGACCGCGATCATGGAAGACCTCGACCACGTGGCCGGTCAAGCGGCCAGCCTCGCCGAAGAGCACGCGAGCACGGTCATGGCCGGCCGCACGCTGCTGCAGCAAGCCGTCCCCACCACTTTCGGCCTACTCGCCGCGACCTGGCTCAGCGCCGTCGACGAGGCCAGTGCCGAGCTCAGGGCCGTGCGCGACACCAAGCTAGCGCTCCAGTACGGCGGCGCCGCGGGTACCCTGGCCTCCCTTGGCGACGCCGGCCTCCGGGTAACCGGGTACTTCGCCGAGGAACTTGACCTGCCCGTCCCCGCACTTCCCTGGCACACGGACCGCCAGCGCATCCTTTGCCTCGCCTGCGCCCTGACCGCGACCTGCGCCGTACTCGGCAAGATGGCCAGGGACGTCACCCTCCTATCCCAGACCGAGATCGCAGAAGTCGCCGAAGGAGCAGCCGGAGGCTCATCCGCGATGCCGCACAAGCAGAATCCGGTCGCGTCGGTCGTGATACTTGGCTGCACGAAACAAGCACCCGGCCTGCTCGCCACCGTCGCGGCTGCCGCCGAGCAAGAACTGCAGCGCGCCGCAGGGGCCTGGCACGCCGAGTGGCAGCCGCTGTCTCACCTGCTCGAACTCACCGGCTCGGCCGCGTCCTGGTCCGCCGGTTTGCTTTCTGACCTGCGGGTGTTTCCGGCGAGGATGCGGGCCAACCTGGATTCCTCGCGCGGCCTGCCCATGGCCGAGCACGTCACCGCGCTGCTGGCACCTGCCCTGGGCAGGCTAGAAGCCCACGAACTCGTCGCCAAAGCCAGCAAGGAGGACGCTGACCTGATCGACGCACTGCTCGCCGACGACCGGGTGACGCTGTCCAGGGAAGAACTCGACCGCGCGCTGGCCCCCGAGTCCTACCTTGGCTCAGCCAGGCAGTTCGTCGCCCGCGCCCTGGAGCGCCATAGCCTTCTGGCATGAACCCGACTCACGAAGAAGGCATGCGCACGCGCCGCGAGGTGCTCGGCGACGAGCACGTCGACCGTGCGATCGCGAACACTACCGAGTTCACCGCGCCGTTCCAGGACTTCATCACCAGGTACGCCTGGGGTGACGTCTGGACCAGGCCAGGCCTCTCGCGGCCGGAGCGCAGCATGATCACGCTGGCCATGCTGGCCACGCTCGGTCACGACGAAGAGCTTGCCATGCACGCACGGGCGGCCCTGCGCAACGGCCTGACCCCCGACCAGATCAGGGAAGTCCTGCTCCAGGTCGCCGTCTACGCGGGCGTCCCCGCCGCCAACCACGCGTTCAAGATTGTCGCCAATATTATCGACAATTATTCGCAGACCGCACAGTTGTTCACTTAGCGCCCTATCGATATCGTTTCGGTAAACGGGCGGAGGAGGCTGATGCGTGATGGCGGAGATCGTGTCGCTGGCCGAGGCGATCGCCGCGAACGTGCACGATGGCGACACGGTTGCCATGGAGGGCTTCACGCACCTGATCCCTCACGCGGCCGGGCACGAGGTGATCAGGCAGCGACGACGTGACCTGACGCTGGTGAGGATGACGCCAGACGTCATCTACGACCAGCTCATCGGGGCTGGCTGCGCGCGCAAGCTGATCTTCTCCTGGGCAGGCAATCCAGGTGTCGGCTCGCTGCACAGGTTCAGGGACGCGGTGGAGAACGGCTGGCCTGTGCCACTCGAGATCGAGGAGCACAGTCATGCCGGCATGGCCAACCGCTACCTCGCCGGTGCCTCTGGGGTGCCGTTCGCGATCCTGCGCGGCTACCGTGGCACCGACCTGCCAGCGCATACCGCCGGAGTCGCCGACGTAGTCTGCCCGTTCACCGGCGAGACGCTGACGGCGGTAGCGGCTATCAAGCCTGACGTGGCCGTGATTCACGCCCAGCAAGCCGACCGCCTGGGCAACGTGCAGTACTGGGGCATCACAGGCGTGCAGAAGGAAGCCGTGCTCGCCGCGTCCCGTGCGGTCGTTACGGTCGAGGAAGTCGTCGAAGAACTGGTGCCAAGGCCGGGAGGGGTCGTGCTGCCTTCGTGGCTGATCTCGCATGTGGCAGAGGTGCCTGGCGGGGCGCACCCGTCGTACGCGCAGGACTACTCGGTCAGGGACAACGACTTCTACCTGGCGTGGGACGCGATCAGCAGGGACCGGGCGACGTTTACGGCGTGGCTGGAGGAGCACGTGCAGGTACTGGTGAGGGGCAAGTAATGACCTACACATCCGACGAGATGATGACCGTCACCGCGGCGCGGGTGCTGCGGGACGGCATGACCTGCTTCGTCGGGATCGGGCTGCCGAGCGAGGCCGCGAACCTGGCCCGCGCGACGCACGCGCCAAACCTGGTGCTGATTTACGAGTCTGGCACGATCGGCGCCAAGCCGGGCACGTTGCCGCTGTCGATTGGCGACGGAATACTCGCGCAGACCGCCGATTCGGTCGTGAGCGTGCCGGAGATCTTCAACTACTGGCTGCAGCCCGGCCGGATCGACGTGGGGTTCCTCGGGGCCGCGCAACTCGACCGGTTCGGCAACATCAATACGACCGTCATCGGCGGCGACTACGCCGACCCTAAGGTCAGGCTCCCAGGAGCGGGCGGGGCTCCGGAGATCGCGGCCGCCTGCCGTGAGGTCATCGTGGTTCTGCGGCAGTCCAGGCGTACCTTCGTAGACAAGGTCGACTTCATCACCTCGGTAGGCTTCGGCGACGGGCCTGGCTCGCGTGAGCGGCTCGGGCTGACGGGAGCCGGCCCGCAGCGGATCATCACCGACCTGGGCGTACTCCAGCCTGACCCGGCGACCTGTGAACTGACGCTCACCGGCATTTACCCCGGCGGATTGGCCGGAGAAGTCAAGGAGAGAACCGGCTGGGACCTGCGGATCTCAGCGGACCTCAAGGAAATAGCACCTCCTGCTGACCATGAACTAGAGGTGCTGCGCGGCCTGGTCGCGACGGCACCACAGGGAGCGACTCGATGACCGGCGTCCATCCGCCACTCGACTATCCGGCTTACCGCTCAACCGAATTCCGCGCCCCCAAAAGACCCCTGGTACCCCTGCCGCACGGGCTGACCGAGATCACCGGGCCGGTGTACGGGTCCTCGCCGGTCACGGCCGCGGACGCCGACCTGACGACCAGGTACCCCGAGGAGGCGATGGGGCAGCGGATCATCGTGACCGGCCGGGTGCTTGACTCTGACGGCCGGGCCGTGCCTGACACGCTCATCGAGATCTGGCAGGCCAACGCGGCCGGGCGGTACAAGCACAAGGTCGATGATCATCCGGCCCCGCTTGATCCGAACTTCGACGGCGCGGGCCGGTGCATGACCGACTCAGAGGGCAGGTACCGGTTCATCACGATCAAGCCTGGCGCCTATCCCTGGGGCAATCACTACAACGCCTGGCGGCCGGCCCACATCCACTTCTCATTGTTCGGGCGGGCGTTCACGCAGCGCCTGGTCACGCAGATGTACTTTCCTGACGATCAGCTGTTCAGCCAGGACCCGATCTTCAATTCCGTGCCAGATGAGAAGGCCAGGCAGCGGATGATCGCGCAATTCGAACTCGGCCTGACCGTGCCGGAGTGGGGGCTCGGCTTCTCCTGGGACATCGTGCTGCGCGGCCGCGAGGCGACCGTCTTCGAGGAAGGGTAGTTAGCGGTGTCGCTGGAAATTACGCCGTCGCAGACGATCGGCCCTTACCTGGGGATCGTGCTGCCCTGGCCTGACGGGCCTTTCGTCGTCCCTGCGGGGACACCTGGCGCGATCACGATTACCGGCCAGGTCATTGACGGTGCGGGGCAAGTCTTGCCGGACGCGATGGTGGAGACGTGGCAGGCCGATGAGGATGGCAGGTTCGACAAGGGCTTCCGCGGCTTCGGGCGCAGTGCGACAGACGTCAACGGGTATTACCACATCGTGACCGTCAAGCCAGGTTCGCTGCCCGCGCCGGGCGGAGGCAAGGAGGCGCCGCACCTGGACGTGTCCGTGTTCTCGCGCGGCCTGCTCGACCGGGTCGTGACCAGGATCTATTTCGCCGACGAGGCCGGCGCCAACCTGGCCGACCCGGTGCTGGCGCAGGTACCCGCCGACCGGAGGGACACCCTGCTCGCTGTCCTGACCGAGCCGGGCGAGTACCGGTTCGACATCAGGCTGCAGGGCGAGCAAGAGACCGTTTTCTTCGATGTCTGAGCGTGACCTTCCGGTACTGGTACTCGGGAACTCGCTGGGAACGACCTGGCGGCTCTGGCAGCGGCAGGCGCCCTTGTTCACTGAGCACTTCCGCGTGCTCAGTTACGAGCTACCTGGCCACGGCGGGGCTCCAAGCCCGGATGGCGTGTCCCTCGCGTCGCTTGGCGCTGGCGTCCTGCGCCTGCTGGACACCAGCGGTATCGATCAGGCCGCCTACTGCGGCGTCTCGCTCGGCGGCATGGTCGGGATGTGGCTGGCCGCGCACGCGCCCGACAGGATCGGCTCGCTGAGCCTGATCTGCACGTCGGCTTACCTGCCTCCGGCGGAGGGGTGGCAGGCGCGTGCCTCGCTCGTTCTTGCCGAGGGCATGGCTCCGGTTGCCGAGCAGTCGATCGGGCGGTGGTTTACGCCAGCGTTCATCGCCTCGTCGCCGTCGGCTGTGGCGTCGTTCCGCGCCGACCTGCTCGCCGTCGACCCGGCCGGGTACGCGTCGTGCTGCCTGGCCATAGCCGCGATGGACCTGCGCGGCGACCTCGCCCTGATCAAGGCGCCGACCCTGGTGATCTCTGGCGCCGATGACCCGGCGATTCCGCCAGGGCACGGCGCGGCGATCGCCGGGGCGATAGACGGCGCCAGGCACCTCATCGTGCCAGGAGCGCACCTGGCCAACGTCACCTCGCCCGCCGAGGTGGCCTCCGCGGTCCTCAGCCACCTCAGCGTTACGATCTGATACCAATGACGATCCCTGAACTCGACCCTGTCGAGAACGAACCTGCCGGGACCGAGCCGGCGCAAGCCAGGGACAGTGACTTCGTGCAGTCACTCGACCGGGGACTCGCCGTCATCAGGGCCTTCGGCCCTGACCGGGAACGACTTAGCCTGAGCGAAGTCGCCCGCGCCACCGGACTGACCAGGGCCGCCGCCCGGCGGTTCCTGCTGACCTTGGTCAAGCTCGGTTACGTGCGCAGCGACGGCCGCGAGTTCTCGCTGCGACCGCGCGTGCTCGAACTCGGCTACGCGTACCTTTCCGGCCTCGCCATGCCGGAAATCGCCGCGCCGCACCTCGAGGAACTCGTTGCCAAGCTGCGGGAATCCTCGTCGATCTCCGTGCTTGACGGACACCATATCGTCTACGTCGCCCGGGTGCCGACAAAGCGGATCATGACCGTCGCCATTTCGGTTGGCACGCGATTCCCCGCCTTCGCGACCTCCATGGGACGGGTGCTGCTTGCCGCGATGAGCGAAGAGGAACTCGACAGGTACCTGCGGGAGGCGACGTTCGAGGCGCTGACCGCCAATACGGTGACCGAGCCAGAGAAACTCAGGGAGATCATGCACGAGGTCGCCAAGCTGGGTTACTCGATAGTGGATCAGGAACTCGAGGAAGGCTTGCGGGCGATCGCGGCGCCGATCCACGGTTCAAGCGGCGGCGTGATCGCCGCGATCAACGTATCCGCCCACGCCAGCCGGGTCAGCATGGCCGCGATGCGTACCGACCTCCTGCCCGCCCTGCTCGACACTGCTCGTCAGATCGAGGTCGACCTCAAATCCCAGGGCGCGTAACCAGCAATCGTGCTGTTGCCCGATGGGCGTTGACAGTGGCCGAGACGGCTGGCAAAGTTCTACATTGCGTATAGTCGTACGCCAAGCGAACATCCTGCGGTACCTGTCCTGAAGTGTCGGCTGTGCGGTGCGGCCGGTCTTCAGCCCGCCGGCGTCCCGCGGGCGCTTAATCCAGAGGAGACGGAATGGACCGTCAGGAATCAGATCAGCCTTCGCCGGTCGATCAGCCGATCTCACGGCGTTCCGTGCTGAAGGGAGTGGGCGCCGGCTCGCTCGCGGTCAGCGCGGGCGGCCTTCTGGCCGCGTGCAGCTCCGGTATTAAAGGTGCGAACACGGCAAGCACCAAGGCCATTACGATCGGCTGGGTTCACCCGCTGACCGGCGACCTGGCCGGCTTCGGCGCGGCCGACAACTGGATAGTCTCCAAGATCAAGGCGACGAGCCAGTATTCCAAAGGGATCAAGGTCGGCGGCAAGACCTACCAGATCAAGCTCAAGTCTTACGACAGCCAGTCCAGCGTCACCAGGGCCGGCGACCTAGCTAAGTCCGCGATACAGAATGACAACGTCGACTTGCTCTTCGCCTCATCGACGCCTGAGACCGTCAACGCGGTCGCCAGCCAGGCCGAGGCTCTGGGCACGCCGCTGATCTGCTCGAACATCCCGTGGGAGTCCTGGTACATCAACCTGGGCGGCAACCCGGCGAAGCCAACGGTGAAGCCCAAGTACGTGGTTATGTACTTCCTTGGTGCCGAGCACCTGGTCAAGTGCTTCATCCCGATGTGGAACCGTATCCACGACCAGCTCCACACAGACAAGGTCGTCGCCGCCGCGTTCCCGAACGACTCGGACGGCAACGCGTTCCGTGCGGTGTTCCCGCCGATCGCCAAGGCGGCCGGCTACACGATGGACCTCTCGTCCGCCTACCCTGACGGGACCACCAACTACACGTCGATGATCTCGCAGTTCAAGGCGGCCAAGGCCGACTTCTTCACCAACGTGCCGCTGCCGCCAGACTTCGCCGCCATGTGGAAGCAGTCGATTCAGCAGGGCTTCAGGCCGAAGCTGGCGACCGTAGCCAAGGTGCTGCTGTTCCCGCCGGACGCCTATGCGCTCGGCTCAGAGGCTTACAACATCGCCACCGACACCTGGTGGGTGCCGACCCTTCCCTGGAAGTCATCGTTCACCGGCGAGGACTGCGCGAGCTTCGCGAGCCAGTTCGAGGCGGAGACCAAGGGACAGTGGAACGCCAACATCAGCAACTACAGCCTCTTCGAGGTCGCATACACCGCACTCAAGTCGGTCAGCGACCCCCACGACCACAACGAGGTCGCCAGCGCGATCCACAACGTGAACATTCAGGCTCTCGCCGGCCCGCTTGACTTCGCCTCAGGCGGCCCCGCACCGGGCGTCGCGATCACCCCGCCAGCGGGCGTGCAGTGGCAGAAGGGCACCAAGTACCCGCTCGAACTGCAGATCGTCGACAACACGTTGCTGCCGGACGCAAAGATCACGGCCGATCTTCAGCCAACCAATAAGTAACCGCATGGCTAACCCGCAGCAGGCGGCTCCTGGGGATTACCCCCAGGAGCCCGTCCTGCTTGAGCTTGACTGCGTGACGAAACGGTTCGGCCGTGTCGTCATCGCTGAGGACCTGTCTTTCGCCATCCGCCCAGGTGACGTGGTCGGCATAGTGGGACCGAACGGCGCGGGCAAGACCAGCCTGTTCGGCCTCATTTCCGGTGATCTGGCCGTCGACAGCGGGCAGGTACGCTTCGCCGGGCGGACGGTGACCAAACTGGACCCGGCCGCGCGGTGCCGGCTTGGCATCGGCCGCACTTACCAGGTGCCAAGGCCGTTCGCTGACATGACCGTTTTCGAGAACCTGCTTGTTGCCGCACAGCAGGGCGGCGGCATGCACAGGCGCGCCAGTTACGTTGCCGCCGAGCAGGCGCTGGAGCGTACCGGCATGTCCGGTCACGCCAACGCGCCTGCCGCGCGGCTCGGGCTGCTGCAGCGCAAGCGGCTCGAACTAGCACGTGCCCTCGCCACCCAGCCGACGCTGCTGCTGCTCGACGAGGTCGCGGGCGGCCTGACCGATCCCGAGGTAGCCCAGCTCGTCGAGATCGTCAGGGGCGTCAACGCCGATGGCGTCGCGGTGATCTGGATCGAGCACGTGGTGCGGGCACTGACCGCGGTCGTGAGCCGGCTGACCTGCCTGGCCGGCGGCGCGTTCGTCGGCGACGGCGAGCCGGCTGCCGTCCTCGCTGACCCCGCTGTCAGGGAAGTCTTCCTCGGTACTGACGTCACCGCCGCCTTGGCAGGCGGGACGCTGCCTGACCGGAACGAATCATGAGCGAACCAGCATCACCACTGCTTGAGGTACGTGACCTGGTCGTGCACCACGGTCAGCTCCTTGCTCTCGACTCGATCTCGCTGCGGGTGCTGCCCGGTGAGGTCTACGCCATGATCGGCGCGAACGGTGCGGGCAAGTCGACGCTCCTGCGCACGATCGCGGGGTTGCATCACCCGACGTCAGGCTCGATCGTATTCGATGGCAGGGACGTGACCGGGCTGCGTCCCGAGCGGCGGGCAAGGCAAGGCATCGTCATGGTGCCTGAAGGCCGGCGTCTGTTCGGGTCGCTCACCGTCGAGGAGAACCTCCAGGTCGGGGCGACCTACGCGCGGCCAGGACCCTGGGCGATCGAGCGAGTGTACGAGACGTTCGACTGGATGAAGGCTCGCAGGAAGCAGAAGACCGCGCAGCTTTCCGGCGGTGAGCAGCAGACCGTCGCGATCGGACGCGCGCTGCTCGCCAATCCGAGGGTCTTGCTGCTTGACGAACTCTCGCTCGGCCTGGCCCCTGTCGTCGTCCAGCGCATTTACGCAATGCTGCCGCAGATTCTCGCGACCGGGCTGACCGTGCTGCTGGTCGAGCAGGACGTGAGTCAGGCCCTGCGGGTGGCCTCGCATGTTCATTGCCTGCTCGAGGGCCGGACGACCCTCGAGGGGAGGCCGGCCGATGTCACAGCCGAGCAGGTCGAGGCGGCTTACTTCGGGCTCGCGGGTACCGCAGGGGCCAGTGAGGCCGGCGAAGGGAGTGAGCCGTCATGGTCTGGGTGAACGACATCATCCAGGGACTGCTGATCGGCGGCCTGTACGCCTTGTTCGCCTGCGGGCTCTCGCTGATGTTCGGCGTGATGAAGGTCGTGAACCTGGCCCACGGTGACCTGGCTGTGGTCGCGGGTTACATCGCGATCGGCGTCATCTTCGTAACTCACGTCCCCGTGCTCTGGTCGTTCGTGATCGTGGTTCCCGTCATGGCGGCGCTCGGCTACGTCCTGCAGCGCACGCTGATCCAGGGAGCGCTCGACCGGGGCGTCCTCACTACGCTGATCGTCACCTTCGGTCTTTCGACGGTCATCGAGAACGGCCTGCTCCAGTTCTTCTCGGCGAACACGCGAGGCATCGGTTCAGGACTCGGCCTGGTGACCGACTCGTTCAGCCTCGGCTCACAGATTCAGATCGGATACCTGCCGGTCATCATCTTCGCGGTGGCGGTCGCTGTGCTGCTCGGCCTGCAGTACTTCCTGTCGTCGTCCAAGTACGGCCGGCTGATCCGCGCCGTCGCCGACGACAGCGAG
Source organism: Streptosporangiaceae bacterium (assembly GCA_035509195.1). Taxonomy (GTDB): domain Bacteria; phylum Actinomycetota; class Actinomycetes; order Streptosporangiales; family Streptosporangiaceae; genus Chersky-822. The sequence goes on from DATJLT010000316.1 coordinate 18,711, forward strand.
GCCGCGCAGCTTTCCGGCGCCGACTACCGGCATGTGTTCGGCATCGCGGCGGCGCTGGCCTTCGGCACCGTGGCGCTCGGCGGCCTCGCGTACGGCCTGTCCGACCAGTTTGATCCCACGGCCGGTACCGACACCATCTTGCTGTTCGCGTTCGCGGCGGTCGTGATCGGCGGGCTCGGCTCGCTCTGGGGCACCTTGCTCGGCGGAGTGGTGCTCGGCGTAGCGCAGGCGGTCGGGTACCAATTCTTCACTGACGAGGTGACCGGCGGATACCTGGTGTTCCTCGCCGTCCTCGTGCTCCGCCCGCAAGGGCTTACCAGTCGGAGGGCGCGGACGTGAGCGCAGCCAGTCAGCCACTCAACCCGCCCGTCAGGGTTTCCCGCTCGCAGCGCAACGCGATCTGGACCGGAGCAGGCGCGCTCATCGTCGTGCTCGTGCTCGCGTACTTGCCCTACATCGTTTACTCGGGCACCACGGGCATCTTGGTGCAGGGCCTCATCGTGCTGACGCTGGCGAGCATGTGGAACCTGCTGGCGGGTTACGCGGGCCTGGTGTCGGTCGGGCAGCAGGCGTTCGTCGGGCTTGGCGCTTACTTCGTGCTGATCCTGGCCTTGCACGGCATCGAGCCGATCGTCGCGCTGCCGGTCGCGGCGATCGGCTCGGGTGTCGTCGCGCTGCCGCTCTGGTGGCTGGTCTCCCGGCTGCGGAGCGGGTACTTCGCGATCGCGACCTGGGTGCTCGCGGCGACGATCATGCTGGTCATCGAGAAGTTCTCCTCGATCGGCGGCGGCACGGGCATGCCGCTGCCCGGCTTCGCCGGCTTGGCTCCGACGCTGCTCAGCGCCTACACGTACTGGGCCGCTCTCGCGGTCACCGTGGTCTCGCTCGGCGGCATCTACCTGCTGCTGCGCAGCAGGCTCGGCCTGGTACTCACGGCCATCCGCGACGACGAGACCGCCGCCCGCAGTTCTGGCGCGCGGGTCGGGCTCGCCAGGTTGCTCGTCTTCGTCGTTGCCGGCGCCGGCTGCGGTGCCGGAGGGGCGGTGCTCGCGATCAGTCAGCTTCAGGTGCAGCCGTCCGCGGTCTTCAGCGTCCAGTGGACCGCCGAGATGGCCTTCGCCGCGATCATCGGCGGTCTCGGCACGATCGAGGGCCCGATCATCGGCACCGTGCTCTACATGGTGCTCCAGCAGACGCTGGCCTCTTATAACGCGTGGTACCTGATCATCTTGGGCCTGGTAGCGATCGCGGTGGCGCTGTTCGCCAGGCGCGGCATCTGGGGCCTCGTCGATGACAAGCTCGGGATCAGGCTGTTCCCCGTCGGCTACTACCTGTGGCCTCCTGGCGAGAACCCGCGCGGCCTCCTCGGCGTCAGGAGACCGGTCCGCGGCTAGTCCCAGACTTCGCGGGCTATCTTGACGATGAGGGCGAGCTTGGCGCGCTGCTCGTCGGCGGTCAGGACGTTGCCTTCCACCGTGGAGGAGAAGCCGCATTGCGGTGACAGGCAGATCTGATCGAGCGGCACGTACTTCGCGGCCTCGTCGATGCGGCGCTTGATGACGTCGGGATCTTCGAGTTGGCCGCGCTTGGTCGTGATGAGGCCGAGCACGACCATCTTGCCCTTGGGGACGAAGCGAAGAGGCTCGAAGCCGCCCGAGCGCTCGTCGTCGTACTCAAGGAAGAAACCGTCCACGGCCAGCTCGCTGAACAGGGCCTCGGCGACGAAGTCGTACCCGCCTTCCGCGACCCAGGACGACCTGAAGTTGCCCCGGCACATGTGCGTCGTGACCGCCATCGAGGCGGGGCGGTTCGCGATCGCGTTGTTGACCTGCCTGATGTAGCGCAGGTGCAGGTGCTCGGCGTCCTCGCCGCGCCCGGCGATCTCGGCTCGCTGCGACGGGTCGTTGAGGTAGGCCAGGCTGGTGTCGTCGAGTTGCAGGTACCGGCAGCCGAGGTCGCCGAGGCGGCGCACCTCCTCGGCGTAGGCCGCCGACAGGTCGGACCAGAACTCTTCGATGTCCTGGTAGACCTCCGGGTCGATCATGGCGGGGCCGCCACGGTAGTGGACCATGTTCGGCGAGGGGATCGTCAGCTTCGGCAGCGCTGACCTGACGACCGACTGGAGGTACTTGAAGTCGTTCTCGAAGATCGTCTGATTGATCGTGAGCTTGCTCTCGACCTTCATCGCGGCCGGGGTGAACTCGATGGTGCCGTCAGCGTTCCTGAACTGGACAGACAGGTTCCCCGGCGTCTTGGCTATGCCGCCGATCTGGTAGATGAAGTCCATGTGCCAGGTCGCGCGCCTGAACTCGCCGTCCGTCGCCGACTGAAGGCCGACTTCCTCCTGCATCGCGACCGCGTCCCTGATCGCGGCGTCCTCGACCGAGCGCAGCGCGACGGCATCGATCTCTCCTGCCGCGAACTTGGCCCTGGCCTCCAGCAGGGCCGGCGGGCGCAGCAGGCTGCCAACGTGGTCGGCGCGGAACGGCGGCGTGGTACGCATTTGCCTCAGTCCTCTTGAGTTCGTAGTTGCGGATAGCCGGTGTAGTTCTCGGCCAGCGACATGGCCGCGGCCCTTGACGAGACGACGTAGCGGA
>DATJLT010000317.1:0-4614 GCA_035509195.1 Streptosporangiaceae bacterium
CGGGCCGGGCGGGGCCGGCGGGGCCGGCCGCCGGGCGAGCAGCCGTCGCCGTGCTCGGGCGGGAATCTCCTCCTGAACAAGCACGTCCCAGCCATCAGGCAGCAACGACGCTGGCTCACCCGCCTGAAGGCACCACTCAACGGGCATCCCTGGCCTGGCTTTCAGCGCATCAATGGTCAGCCCCTCCCAGGCCAGCAACCCGCCAGCCAGCACCGCCATCGCGGCCGAAGGGAACAGGTCACGATCCCAGTACCCGGTACAGGACACGAGCGCGAACGCGGCCGGCGCCGGGCTCCAGGTCCTCAGGTCAGCCTGCACCAGACGAACGCGATCGGTTATCCGCCGCCGCGCGACCTCGGCACGCAGTAGCCGAAGGGCCTGGTCAGATACGTCGACACCGACGGCGTTCCGCCCGGCGCCAGCCGCTAGGAGCACGTTCCCTGACGTACCGCAGGCGAGGTCGAGCACGGGCCCAGCAGGCATTCCCGCTGACAACGCGAGTTCCGCGAGCGGATGCGGCTCGAAGGACGGCAGGAACCCTTCGCCGTACCTGGCGTTCCAGCGAATCCGATCAGGACCATCGCCAGTACCCCGGTTCATCGCTCCCATGCTAGGCCAGCATGGGAGCGATGAGTGCGTCCAGAAAGTGAATCCGTAACAGGTCGTGGCTCAGGCTCCGACCCAGTACGGATTACCTACTGGCGAAGCGTGACGAATGGCGCAGAACGGGGCAAAAGTCCGCTGAAACCCGTACAGGGTCGGGGCGCAACGCACAACCTTGTACGGGTTTGATTTCTGGACGCACTCCAAACCGCCCTAACCGGCACCAGTCACCAGTCACCGCTCCGTCCGCCCAGCTCAGCCCAGGTCAAACGAATCGCGCGCAGAGCCAGGCCCGTACCTGGCGTTCAAGGGATCCCGGTCGGGGTTCACGAGTCCGGCGACCTGACCTCCCGCAGCGTCTCGCCGGCGAGCACGACCATGCGCCCGGCCCCGCACTCTTCAGCGACCGCACGTGCCTGCGTCGCGAACTCGATCGCCTCGTCCCTACGGCCCTGCTGAGAAGCGACGTAGGCCAGCCCGATCAGGTTCGCCGCCACGCCAGGCAGGAACCCGACTTCCTGCCGCAGCCGCGTCGACTCGGTGAACCGTTCCCTCGCGGCGTCAAGCCGCCCGGCCTGGTGATCGGCGAAGCCCAGATGTCGCAGCGCGTACGAGAGCGTCAGCTTGTCGCCGGCCTCCCCGGCTAGCGCGGCCGCCCGCTCGAACAGCGGTATTGCCTTGCCCTCGTCATCCAGCACGACCTGATAGAAACACCCGACCCAGAACCTGGCCTCGGCCTGACCGCGCACGTCGGCGAGTGCCTCGTAGAGTTCCGCCGCCCTTTCGAAGAACTGCACCTCGCCAGGATCGGCAACGGGCCGTTCGCCGCCGCTGCCTCGCTGTTCGAGAAACCGGGCGTGAAGCACCTTGCCCCTGGCTAGCGACAGGTCAGCCTCGACCTCGTCAAGCAGCCGGTCAGCCTCGCCGAGACCGCTTGAGTCCGCGCCGAAGACCGACCGCTGGTAAAGCTCCTCGGCTCGTTCGAGCCTCTCATCGCGAATCATGGCTGCCTCCCTGGCCCGGCAAGGACCTCCGCCAGGCTACGGCCACGCCGCGCCCCTAGCTGAGCCGCCTGCGTCGCACAGCTGAACCCGTCGATGATCAGCTCAGCATCGTCGGGCACGGCCCCGAGCATGGGCAGGAACCGGTCCGCCGCGATCTGCCGCGACATCGCGTCATGCTCGCGCCTGAACCCGAACGAGCCCGCCAGCCCGCAGCATCCCGAGTCAAGCACCTTGGCCCGGTACCCGGCCCGCTCGAGCACCGCGAGGTCCGCCGCCAAAGCGCCCGGCAGTGCCCGCAGGTGGCAGTGCGGATGGACGTACGCAACACCGCCAGCCGGCTCGCGAGCAGACCACCCGGCCGCCAGCAAGTGCTCGCTCAAACTCCTGGCCAGCCCGGCGACCCGCCCCGCCCGCGGATCATCGGCAAGCAGTTCAGGCAGCTCATCCCTGAACACCGCCAGGCAACTCGGCTCTGGCACCACCACTGGCACCCCGTCGGCCACCCAGGGATCGAGGATATCGAGCACCACCGACAACGCCCGCCGCGCCTGCCGCAGCATCCCGAAGTCATAAAGCGGCCGCCCGCAGCACCCCCACTTCGAAGGCACCGCGACCGACTCACCGATACCTGAAAGCACGGCCAAGGTCGCCGACGCCCGGCCAGGCCAGAACGCGTCACTGAACGTGTCAGGCCACACCACGACGGTGCCCGTTCCAGGCGGGGCCGGCCTAACGGACCGCCGGAACGCCGAGGGCGCGAACGAGGGCGCGGCCCGCGCCGTGGTCACCCCGGCGAGGCGCTTCCCCAGCCGCCCGACTACATGGTCCCCGAGCAGCGCATTGGCGACCGAGGGAAACCGCGTCCCCACCCGAGTCCACCATGGAATCAGCCCGAGCGCGTAAGAAGATGCCGGCCGCAGCCGCCCCTCGTAGTAATGAGACAAGAACTCGGCCTTATAGGCCGCCATATCGACCCGCGTCGGGCAGTCGACGACGCACCCCTTGCAGGACAGGCAGAGCTCAAGCGACTCGAAGACATCCTGGTTGCGCCAGCTAGACGGCGTTGTCTCGCCCTGGAGCATTTCCCCGAGCAGCTTCGCCCGCCCGCGGGTCGAATGCCGCTCATCCTTCGTCGCACGGAACGACGGGCACATCACGCCGGTCTCTGACCTGCGGCAGGCCCCCACCCCCACGCACCGCGATGTCGCCGACTGGAAGCTACCGCCATCGCGGCTGAACGCGAACCGCGGCGGCGACAGCTCGGCGACCCGATGCGATGGCCCGTAATGCAAGTCCGCATCAAGCGGCCTGGCATCGACCACCTTCCCCGGATTCATCCGCCCGTCAGGGTCCCACGCCGACTTGAATTCGCGGAACGCCTGGACTAGCTCGGGACCGTACATCTTTTCCAGCAACTCGCCTCGCGCCTGCCCGTCGCCGTGCTCACCGGACAGCGACCCGCCGAGGTCAACGACCACGTCGGCAGCGTGCTCGACGTAGGACCTGAACTTCGCGACCCCCGCGGCTGTGGAAAAGTCAAAGTTGTTCCTGGTGTGTACACAGCCCTGACCGAAGTGCCCATACCAGGCACCCGAGTACCCGTACTCTTCCCACAAGGCCCTGATCCGCCGCAAGTACTCGCCGAGCCGCGCGGGCGCCACCGCAGCGTCTTCCCATCCCTCGTAGTTCGGCGACTTTCCCTTAGGACGGGAGGTAGCACCCAGACCAGACTCCCTGATTCGCCACGCTGCTTTCTGGCGGCCCAAGTCGGTAAGGAGCACCGCGCTGACGCCAGCGCGCGCAGCGGCAGTCGCGACCGCTTCAGCCCGTGCCTGAGCCTCCATTTCATCGTCGGCCCCGACCTCGGCAAGCAGCCAGCCCGCCCCTGGTGGCAGCAACTCGAGGTCGGCCACGTTCAGCCCGGCATCCCGCATCTGGCTGGTCAGCACGGAGTCGAAGCCCTCTAGGCCGAGCAGTTCGTGCTCAAGCAGTTCAGGCACGTGGTCGGCCGCCGTGTAGATGTCGGAGTACCCGAGCACGACAAGCCGCCGGTGCGCGGGGCTCGGGGTCAGTCGCAGCGTTGCCTCGGTGACCAGCACGCAAGTCGACTCGGTGCCGACGAGCGACCTGGCTACGTTGAACCCGGCCTCGGGAAGCAACTCGTCCAGGTTGTAACCGGAAACCCTTCTCGGGATCTTCGGGTACCGCTGCCTGACTAGCTCACCGTAACGCTCCTCGATCTTTTTGAGCGCCGCCAATATTCCTCCGCCGGCTGCCTGCCCCGAGGGGTCGTCCCGCCAGCGGGCGACCGCATTCGCGACTTCCAGGCGGGTGCCGCCGTAGGCGTGCACGGTCAGGTCGAGTACGTTGTCGACCGTCTTGCCGGTGTAGAGCGCGTGCGTGCCGCACGAGTTGTTGCCGATCATGCCGCCGATCGTGCACCAGGCGTGGGTGGCCGGGTCGGGGCCGAACGTGAGACCGTGCGGCTGGCAGGCCGCTCGCAGGTCGTCGAGCACGACGCCCGGCTGCACTCGCGCCGTCCGTGCCCCGGCGTCAATATCGATGATCTTGGTGATGTGCCTGCTGAGGTCGACGATGACCGATTCGTTGCACGCCTGCCCGGCCAGGCTGGTCCCTGCGCCGCGCCCAGTGACGGGCGCGCCGGCCTCCCGGCACAACCGCAGTACCTCGGCGACGTCCTCCTCGTCCGCCGGGCATACCACGCCAAGGGGAACCTGACGGTAGTTCGACGAGTCGGTCGCGTAGATCGCCCGCCGCCCGCCGTCGAACCAGACGTCACCGCGCAGCTTGCGCCGTAGCCGTGCCCCCAGTGCCCGCCGTTCCGCCTCAGTGATCACCTCATTAGCTAACCGCACCGCCCGCGCCCGGTACCACCCGAGCCCAGCCAGGCACCACCCCGCCCACGCCCCGTCCCGCCCGAACCCAGCCGCGCCCAGCACCGCCCGAGCCCAGCACCGCCCGAGCCCCAGCACCGCCCGAGCCCAGC
>DATJLT010000318.1:0-4075 GCA_035509195.1 Streptosporangiaceae bacterium
TGACGACCTGGCGGCAGAACTGGACTCGAGCTGGCCGTTGACCGGGCCAGCACGTCCGTGTAGCTGGACTTCCTGGGTGGCCGCTGTAACCGGACAACACCAAACCCCGGTTTGATGGGGTGCACGCACCACCAAACCCCGGTTTGATGTTGTCGGGGTCGGCCCGCACCATGCCGGGCCGCTTGGCGGCCAGCCACCATAGCCCGAGAGTCGCCGCGTCATGAAGGGTCGACCGGCCTGCCACGTTCACCGTAAGTAACCCTGAAACCACGCCGCGCCAACGTGGGGCCTCCCGGACCGGCTCTGGGGCACTACCAGAACAGGCCAGGTTGAGCGAACCTAGCGCGATGCCAGGCCGATCAGGAGTTCATCGACAATTCGCCTGGCGTACCCCCTGTCGACGCGATCCTTGCCGGACCTTGGCCGGGCGATTACGGCGCCGGTCAGGAGGTCGACCGCAGCTTCGATGTTCGTCTCCTCGCGCAACTCGCCCGTGGCAACGCCACGCCTGAGCACGTTCCTCACGATCTCCCTGCGCGGCTCTACGACCGTGTCCAGGTAGCGCTCGAGCAGCCTCGGATAGGCGGCGCCGTCACCGAGCAGCAGCGCGAACTGTCGCGCCCAGCGCGGATCGGCTGACTCCCTTCCCATCGCGTCGAGCAGCGCCGCGAGATCCTCCCTGACCGACTCGCCCTTCGGCTCGGGCAGTTCGGTCCGCATCGCTGAGATCGCGTCGAGCAGCAGTTCCTCCTTGCCCGGCCAGCGCCGGTAGATCGTGGCCTTACCGACCCCGGCCTTCGCCGCGACCTTCTCGATGGCCAGGCCCTGAGGGCCTGCCTCGGCGAACTCGTCGAGGGCCGCGTTGATGATCGCGCGCTCAGCCTGCATGCTCCTTGGACGCCCCGCACGCCGACGGCGTTCCTGCGAAGCATGCGCTGTCGTCATTCGGCTATTCGCCTTTGCCGGGAAGAGTTATCAGGCCACCATTAGGCAACTCGAACCCGCCGGAAGCCGGAAATTTAGCTGAGAATCTCCTGAGCACGATATACCAAAACGAGACGTCATCGTACCGCAATACGGGTGACTCGGGCGGCTGGGTCTACCGCTGTGCGGCCCGCTCGTGTCATGATCAGTGCGTCCGGGGACGCCACCGTGGCGCCACGAGACAACGGAGGACTGTCATGTCAGCTCAGGCACAGCCGGCCCAGCGAGCACAGCCAGCCCAGCGAGCACAGCCAGAGGCGCTCTACGGCGGGACATCGACCCGCCGGGTCACGATCAGGGATCTCGCCGCCGCCAAGGCCAGAGGCGAGAAGTGGCCGATGCTCACCGCGTACGACGCGCTCACGGCACGAATCTTCGACGAAGCCGGGATCCCCGTGCTTCTCGTCGGAGACTCAGCCGCGATGGTGGTCTACGGCCACGAAACTACCATTCCGGTCACCGTGGACGAACTGATACCGCTGACCGCGGCAGTGGTGCGGGGCTCGCGCAGAGCACTGGTCGTCGCGGACCTGCCGTTCGGCTCGTACCAGGCATCGGTGCAGATGGCGGTGGAGACCGCTGTCAGGTTCCTGAAGGAGACGGGGGCTCACGCGGTAAAACTCGAAGGCGGGCACCGGGTACTCCGCGCCGTCGAGGAACTAGTGGCGGCGGGCGTGCCGGTGATGGCGCACCTTGGCCTGACACCGCAGTCGGTGCACGCTTTCGGCGGCTACCGGGTGCAGGGCAGGGGCGAGGACGGTGAGCGCCTGCTTCAGGATGCCAAGTCCCTTCAAGCGGCCGGCGCCTTCGCCTGCGTGCTCGAATGCGTGCCATCCGAACTCGCCGCCCAGGTCACCGCGGCCTTGTCGATCCCGACGATCGGCATCGGCGCAGGACCGGACTGCGACGCCCAGGTGCTCGTCTGGCAGGACATGGCCGGGTTGACGCCGGCGGTCGCTAAGTTCGCCAAACGCTACGCCGATGCCTCTGGGCTGCTCAGGAAGGCCGCGCAGGAGTTCGCCGACGAGGTCGCAGGCGGCCTTTACCCGTCACCTGAGTACAGCTATCGCTAGCGAGTCAGCTTAGGCAGGACTTCCCTGCCGAAGGCCTCGATCCACTCAAGCTGGTTCCTGCCGACGTTGTGCAGGTAGATCCGGTCAATGCCGAGGTCAAGGTAACGCTGAATGTCGGCTCGGTGGGCGTCGAGGTCGGAGGTGATCAGCATCCGGCCCTCGAAGTCCTCAGGGCGGACCAGCTTGGCCATCTGCTCGAAGTCGAACGGCGACTTGATGTCCTGCTTGGCGAACTTCATGCCGCCGTTCGGCCATTCCGTAACCGCGTTGGCCAGCGCCTGCTCGTCGGTCTGAGCCCACGAGAGGTGGAGCTGGACTATCTTCACCTGGCTGGCCGGATCCCGGCCAGCCTCGTTAGCCCCGGTATCGAATCTTTGAAGCAAACTGGAGATTTTCTCCGCCGGTGCACCTGGCGTGATGATGCCTTCGGTGAGACGCCCGGCTCGCCGCGCGGTCACCGGACCGGCCGTCGCAATGTAGATCGGCGGCGGGGGCGAGGGCAGCGTCCACAGGCGGCAAGTTTCCATCCGGAAATGCTCGCCCCTGTGCTTGACGTCCTTGCCGCTGAACAACTTCTTGATCACCTCGACGGCTTCCCACATGCGCTCGAGTCGCTCGGCCGCCTCGGGCCAGTATCCGCCGACCACGTGCTCGTTAAGCGCCTCTCCAGAACCCAGCCCTAGCCAGTGCCTCCCCGGATACATGGCCGCCAGCGTGGCCGAGGCCTGCGCCACGATCGCCGGATGGAACCGGAATGACGGGCAGGTCACACCGGGGCCAAGATCACCTGTCGTGCGCTCGCCCATCGCGGTCAGCACGTTCCACACGAATGGCGCCTGGCCCTGCCGCGGCACCCACGGCTGAAAGTGATCGGCCGCCATCACGCCGGTGAAGCCTGCCGCCTCGGCGGCGACCGTATACTCGGTCACTTCAATCGGCCCGAACTGCTCAAGCATCGCTGCGTAACCGACGTGCGCGCGGCTCATTTAGCTGCCTCCGAGTTGGCGAGATAGACATCGCTAGACTCGCACATCCGCTCTTCCTCCCTGGCAGAGGGAGGTGTGCCAGCATGGATTAGTGCAGACAGCTCAGGTAGAGGCGCTTCGGGCGTTGCTCGCGCCAACCGGATGGCTGGAGCGGACCAGGAACTTCGCCGGCGCGCTGCGGCGCCGGTCCCTTACACCGCAAGGCCTGCTGATCGTTGGCACGCCGGGTGATGAGCCATGGCACATGGCAGCGCACCTGACCGAGGAAAGCCGGCTCGCCGGGCTGCCCGGCCTGACGCCGACGCTGGTCAGGTGGTCGCCGCCGCCAGGCGCCCGCCCGCACCTATCGGTAGGGATAGAAAGACTCGAGCAGGTCAGCCGGGCGGAGACGCTGCTAGTGGTAACCCAGGAATTGGCACCAGAGCGGCTGCTCGACCGCGTTGCCGACGCCCGCAAGGCCGGTGCCGTGCTTTTCACGCTCGATCAGGGCGATCCCGAACTTGATGGTCTTGCTCACGAAACGCTCGCACTTCCGCCTGGCGAGGCTCCGATGTCATTCGACGCTGGCCAGCACCTGGTCAGTCTCGCCGTCGGCGACCCTGAGCTTGGAGCGGCAGCGGAACCATCCGCACCGCTCCGCTTGCGCGGAAGACTCAACCGCCTGCTCGGCACGATCAGCGGACCCCAGCCTGAGTAGCGATGGCGAAACCCGGAATTCCGCGGGTCGGGTCGCTCGGGCGTGCAGCATCGGTGGCTTGTTGTTGTCGTTAGCCGGGTCATCTCATACCGCAACAATGGAACCTTGACGTTGCTCGTACGACATCGCCAAGCCATCGTTGTCGCTAGCACCGCTCCGCGAACAGCATCGCGGAGCCAGCGATGCTGTCCCTACGGCGAAATGTCTACAATGCCGGGAATAATCTCTGGCGCGGGACTGCCCATACAGGGCGGACGGGGCGGGCGGGGCAGGTAGGGCGGACGGGGTAGATGGGGAAGACGGGGTAGATGGGGAAGGCAGGGCGGGACGGCCCG
>DATJLT010000319.1:0-12049 GCA_035509195.1 Streptosporangiaceae bacterium
CTACAGCGAGTACACGCTTGGCTACTCCGACGCGCTCCAGCCCGCGAACGTGGCCGCCACGTTCTACGTCAACAGCGGCACGATCGGCACGTCCAACCACCTGACCTGGCCGGAAGTCACGTCGCTGGCTTCGGCGGGTGAAGACATCGGCGGCAAGACCACCGACGGCATCAACCTGACGACGCTGAGCGCCGCCCAGCAGGTCAGCGAGATCTGCGGTGACAGGCAGACGATCATGTCGCACGGCATTACCCCGCTGACCTTTGCCTATCCGAGCGGCGCGAGCACCTCGGCCATCCAGGCCGAGGTGCAGCAGTGCGGTTACGGCAACGCGAGAACGGCGGGCAGCATCAGCCCGGCCGGCTCCACGTACGCGGAGACCACGCCGCCCCGTAGCTGGCTGGCGCTGCGCGCCTACGCGCCGAGCGGGCAGATCACGCTGGCGAACCTGGAGACCCTGGTCAGCAACGCCTCGGCGCACGGCGGCGGGTGGATCCCCGTCGTGATCGGCAAGGTGTGCTCGCAGTCGCTTGATCAGGCGAACTATTCCGCGTGCACGTCGTCCGCGGGCTGGATCCAGCTTTCTGACCTGCAGGCGTTCATTGCCTGGATGCAGGCGGCCGGGCAAGGCGGAGGCGCCCCTGCTGGAGCGGCGTTCCAGACGATGGGCGGCGAGGCCAAGGCGCTCGACAACATCCCTCCGGCGACCACGATCGCCTGCAACGGCGCGCCCTGCCAGTCACCGGCTTACACCCAGACCGTGTACGTGACGCTGTCGCCGACCGATCTCGGCACGGGGATCTCGAGCACGCATTACACACTTGACGGGTCCGCGCCGACGCTCTCCAGCCCTTTGTATACCGGGCAGTTCCCGCTGACCGCGACCACGACCGTGCAGTTCAGGTCCTGGGACCTGGCAGGGAACGTCGAGCAGGCGGAGTCCTCCGCGATCTCGGTTCAGGAACCGCCTGATACCACGCCGCCGGTGACGACGATCGCCTGCGACGGCGCCGCCTGCCAGAGCGGCGCGTACTACCAGCCGGTCACGGTCACGCTCACCGCCACCGACGCCGGCGGCTGGGGCGTCGCGAACACGTACTACACGACAGACGGGTCGACGCCGACGACGTCGAGCACCGTCTACAACGGCCCGTTCACCGTGAACGGGCCGACGGAGGTGCGGTTCTTCTCCACCGACCTGGCAGGCAACGTCGAGGCCGTGCGGTCGCAGCAGATCACCGACGACACCGTCGTCTCGCTCACGTTCGATGACCAGTATGAGGACCAGTACCTGTACGGGGCGCCCTTGCTGGCCGCGGACGGGTTCACCGGAACCTATTACGTGATCACGTCAGACTCGGACAACAACTACGACTGCTGCATGACCTGGTCCCAGCTCGACCAGTTGCAGGAAGAAGGCAACGACGTCGGCGACCAGACCGTCGACCACCCCGACCTGACCACGCTGACCGTGCCGGAAATGCAGCAGGAGATCTGCGGCTCACGGCAGGACGAGATCGCCAACGGCATCTCTGACCCGCAGTCCTTCGCCTACCCGTTCGGCGACTACAACTCGACCGTCGAGGGCGTGGTCCAAAGCTGCGGCTTCACCAGCGCCCGCGTCGGCGGCGGCATCTCGAACTCCAACACGGTGCCGACCGCGCCGTACACAGAGGCGATCCCGCCGCCCAGCCCCATGGCCCTCACCACGATCGCGGTCGACGGCTCCGCCGATGAGAACCTGTCCGACCTGGAAAGCTTCGTGGACGCCGCGTCGTCAAACGGCGGCGGCTGGCTGCCGATCACGTTCCACGACGTCTGCGACGCGAACGCCGCTGACTACAGCGACTGCATGTCGAAGTACGGCTCCATACAGGACACCGTGCTCGGCCAGTTCCTAAGCTGGCTCGCCGCCGCCGGCCAGCCAGGCGGCGCCCCCGCGGGCGTAGTGGTGGAAAACGTCTGCCAGGTCATGGCCTGCGCCCCCTCCTCCTAGCCGGAGCCAGGCGCTGACCTCGGTACCAGCCGTTCTGTCAGGGAGCGGCCGGCTGCCGACCACTCGCGCGCGCGCTCTTCGTTGGAGTGCCTGACGGCGTCGAGCAGCACGGAATCACGCAGTTTCGCCAGGAGATCGATGTTCGGCATGATGCAGTGGCCGCCGATGTAGCCGGGCTCGAAGCCGGCCGGCGGCAGGAAGCCGATCTCCTCGAAGAAACGTCCCGCCTCCCAGTAGTCGGCACCGACCGCCGAAGTGAACCTGTCCATTTCCTGCGCCCACGCGAGCAGCACCCCGAAGTACGTCGTTTCCAGCAGCTTGGCCAGCTCGAGAGTCTCGAACGAGGACATCCGCGCGGTGCTCATCCCCGCCGCGCCGAGATGCCGCTCCACCAGCTCGACAGCCTCGGTGGAGGTCCCTGCGACGAACTTCCTGTACCGCAGCAGTTCCCCGGTCATCCGCGTGTGCTTCCCGCGCACCGGGCTGTACACGGCGGGCACGCCGGCGAGTTCCTGCACCTCCCGCGTCGTTCCCGGCAGCACGGTGCTGTGCACGACGACTACCTGCGGTTCATACCTGGTCACGTACTTCGACACCAGTTCCGCGAAATTAGCGCCGAAAGGGAAGCACACGTGCAGGATCTCCACGTCGTCGAAGTCCTGGTCCTCGACGTCACGGCCGGCCGCCTGATGGGCTCGGCGCAGCACGGCGAGCAGCGGCCCGCCGACCTCGCCGAGGCCGACGACAAGCGCGGGCGCGTGCTCGCTCACCTGGCCTCGCCTTGCGCCCGCCCGGACCGCTCGACGGTCTCGACCAGAGCCGCGCGCTGCCGCGGCCAGTCGAGTTCCCGCAGCGAACGCTGGCACTGGCCGGCCCGCGCGGCGGCGGCCACGGGGTCGGCCAGCAGTTCGCGAAGTGCCCGCGCCAGGTCGCTGGCGTTGCCTGGCTCGAAGAAGAACATGTCTTCCTCGGTGAAGTAGTGCCGCATCGTGGTGATGCCCGAGCAGATCACCGGCAGCCCGAGTGCCGCGTACTCCGCGGCCTTCATGGAGAAGACCAGCGCGCCGAACTCGTCCTCGCGCTGCGCGGCCACTCCGGCCGCGGCGCCGCCGATCAGCGCGGGAATCTGGTCGTTGGCGACGTAGTCAGCGATCTCGACGCGATCGGAGACGGCGAGCGAGGCGGCTTGCTCACGCAACGCGGGCACGGCCGGTCCCGCTCCGATGATGAGCAGCCGCAACAGGGGAAACTCGTCAGCGACCAGCGCCAGCGCCTCGACCAGCAGGTCCGTGCCGTGCCGCCAGGTAAGCGAGCCGCTGTAGACGACCGTGTCGGCGTTGGCGCGCGAGACCGTCCCGGGAAAGAACAGCTCAGGGTCAGGCAGGTTCATCACGACAAGGACCGGCCTGCCGCAGAGGCCGGCCAGGCGCTTGCGCATGGACTCGTTCACGGTGACGATCGCGTCGGCGAAGGCCAGGCTGAGCACTTCCTCGGCTCTCGCCAGCCGCCGCAGCCAGCCAGGCAACGGCTCGCCTCTGATCGACCCGAGCAACTCGACCGAGGGATCATGCACGTCGAGCACTACCCCCGCCCCGGTGAGCTTGGGCAGCAGCCCGGCGAACACCACGAAGTTCGGCAGGTTGTGCGCATACACGGCGTCGTACTTGCGGTGCACGTGCCGCACCGAGATCCAGGCCAGTGCCCAGAGGCAGAACAGGCCGTACTCGAACGCGTACCTCGCGGCTACCGAGCGTCGCATGCGCATCCCGAGCCGGAAAACCCTGACGCTGCCGTACCTGTCAGCCCCGGCGGTCTGGTGCCTGACCGAGTAGACGTCCACGTGATGACCGGCCTGGGCGAGGGCTTCAGCGGCTCGCTTTACCCTGGCGTCAATCTCATAGAACGTGTAGCCGATCATCGCGATTCGCACGCCGCAAAGTAACCCGCAAGGCGATATCCGCACATCGCCCAGGCGACGTAGCGCGCTTAGGCACGGTGAGGGTAGCGGCAAGGCAGCGAGGGAACTAGCTTCCGGCGAGATGAATGATAACGAGCCAGGCGCCGTCGTCATTGGCGGCGATTATCAAGGGCTTGGCATTGCGCGCAGCCTCGGGCGCCGTGGAATACCCGTATGCGTGATCGACGACGAGATCTCTATTGCCCGTGCCTCGCGGTTCGTGAAATTCTCGCTCCGGGTCGGCGACCTGCGGACAGAAAGGTCACTGATCGCTGCCCTGGCGGCCGCGAGGGACAGGATCGGCGCTCCCGGCTGGGTGCTGTTCCCTACCAGGGACGAAACGGTCGCCCAGATCGCCGCGAACCGCGACAGGCTGCGAGCCGACTTCAGGGTGCCTACCCCCGCCCTGGCCAGCATCGGCATGGCCTGGGACAAGCGGGAAACGTACCGGCTCGCGCAAAAGCTCGGCATTCCCTTGCCGCGCACCTGGTTCCCCGAGGCGGAGAGCGACCTGGCCGCGGTCGACGTCAGCTCGCCGGTCATCATCAAGCCCGCGATCAAAGAGCACTTCTTCTACGCCACCAGGGCCAAGGCCTGGCGTGCCGACACGGAGCGTGAGCTGGCCGCGCTTTACCGGAAGGCGGCGGAAATCATCGGCGCCGACGAGATCATCGTGCAGGAAATGATTCCGGGAGGCGGCGCCGAGCAATACGCGTACTGCGCGTTTTTCCGCGAAGGCGAGGCGGCCGCCAGCATGACCGCGCTCCGGCTGAGGCAGCACCCTTCCGATTTCGGCCGGGCAAGCACGTTCGCGAAAACGGTCGCGTTGCCGGAAATCGCGGACTATTCCCTGAGCTTCCTGCGTGAGATCGGCTATTACGGTCTCGTCGAACTCGAATACAAGCGCGACCCGCGCGACGGCGACTTCAAGCTGCTCGACGTCAACGCAAGGACGTGGGGTTACCACACGCTCGGAGCGAAGGCAGGAGCCGACTTCCCTTACCTCCTGTACCTGGACCAGACCGGCGCGGCGGCAGCGGAGTCCCGCGCCAGGACCGGCGTCACCTGGGTGCGCCTGGCGACCGACGTGCCCAATGCCCTGCGGGACTTGCGGGCAGGAAACCTCCGCGCGGGCGACTATCTCCGTTCGGTGTTCAAGGCCGACACCGAGGCCGTGTTCGCGGCCCGCGACCCCCTGCCGTTCCTTTACGAACTGACCCTGCTGCCTTACCTAGCGCTCAAGCGCGGATTGTGACTTCCCTGCCAGCCCGCCCCCTGCCCCCCGCCGCCAGGAGCAAGCCGTGTTCGAAGCTTCACGCCCGTTCGCACTCTTCGACTATTTCCGTGTCCCCTATGACGTGCGTCCTTCCGACGCCGACCCGCCCGGGATCAGGCTGGCCAGCGAGCGCGACGGTCGCGGCCGCGTCTTGCTCTGGGCAGCGAGGGAGGACGGCGCAAGCAGCGGCCCGTGCGTTCTTGGCCGATATGAAGTGCAAGGATGCACCTTCTTCGGCCACGTGACGTCGGCGCTGCCCGGCTGCCTGCGGGAGCCTGGCAGCGAATGGCGGCCGGCCGAGCCGATACTCAACTCCGCCGGCCGCCCCGTCAGCGCGGTGTGGCGGGACGGCGATGGCAACGTCTTCCTGCCTTTCGACCCCGGCGAGGTCATGCACCAGTACTGGTCTGAGCGCTACCTGACGGTCGGCAAGTCCCAGGTGGCCGGGCTGGCCCGCGCGGCGGCGCTGCGCGGCTACTACTTAGCGCGGCCGGCGCTGCCCAGGCCAGTTCAGCTCGCGCTGCGCCGGCGGTTCGTCGCCGTGCAGGCACGCGCGCGGTTTCCTCGCTGGCCGATCGAGAACAGCCTGCATGACTTGTACCGCTGGCTGTTCAGCTTGGTGTCCGACTTCGCCGGGGCGCCGGTGCCGCTGATCGACCTGTGGCCGGCCGGGCGTTCGTGGGCGATGGTCCTGACGCACGACGTGGAGACCGGCGAGGGCTGCGCCGGCATCGGCCTGCTGAGGAACGCGGAAAGGGAATTCGGTTACCGCTCGTCGTGGAACTTCGTCGGCCAGCGTTACCAGGTCGGCGCGGACACCATCAGCGCGCTCAGGGACGAGGGCTGCGAGATCGGCGTGCACGGGCTGCGCCACGACGGGCACGACCTGGGCTCGGCGCGCACGCTGCGCAAGCGGCTGCCCGCGATGCGGGAGTACGCCGAGCAGTGGCAGGCCGTGGGCTTCAGGTCGCCGAGCACTCAGCGGAGCTGGCGGCTCATGCCGCTGCTCGGCTTCGACTACGACTCTTCCTACAGCGACACCGACCCTTACGAGCCTCAGCCAGGCGGCTGCTGCACGTACCTGCCTTACTTCAACGAGGATCTCGTCGAGTTGCCGATCACGCTGCCGCAGGACCACACGTTGTTCAGCATCCTGCACGACCAGGACGGCGAGGTGTGGCTGGCCAAGGCCCGCGAGCTCAGAGACAGGCACGGCATGGCGCTCGTGCTTACCCATCCGGACTATGCCCGCGACCCGAGGCTGACCGGCGGATACCAGGCCCTGCTTGCCGCGTTCGCCGACGACGACACGTTGTGGCGCGCGCTGCCGAGGGAGGCCGCGCAGTGGTGGCGGGACCGGGCGGCGTCGGTGATCAGGCCGGACGGCAGCGGCTGGCGGATCGAGGGACCAGCCGCGGACAGGGGCCAGGTCAGGCTGGCGACCCCGCAGCCGGTCTAGGCAGGAGGAATCTCAGTGCCCGACGGTTACCGAGCACGGGCGTTGCGGGTCATGCTCAGGCATCCGCTTCAGGGGGTCGAACGGGTCAGGGGCCGGATCGACAGGAAGGGCGACCTGCGGCGGCTGGCTGACCTCCGCACTCCGCTTGGCGACTTCTACCAGGTCAGCAACGACTGGGCCGAGCGGCTTCACGCCGCGCTCGGACAGCCGTGGCCGTGCGGGGAGACGGCCGTGTTCGAGCGGACGTGGGCCGACATGATCGCCGGCCTGAAGGCCTCAGGCCTGCGCGTGGGCATCCGTTCCTACGGCGGCTGGAACGACGGCGACCAGGCGTTCGCGCAGGCGATCTGGTGCCTGATCGCGCACGGGCAGCCATCGAAGGTCGTCGAGACCGGAGTCGCGCACGGGCTGACCAGCCGCGTCATCCTCACCGGCCTGGCCAGGAACGGAAAGGGCCACTTGTGGAGCGTGGACCTGCCCGCGGTCGATTCCGCGCTGCACTCCCAGATCGGCAGCGCGGTTGCCGCGGAACTGCGGCCGCGCTGGACGTACGTCGCGGGAACGGCTCGCGAGAAGCTGCCCTTGCTTCTTGGCCGGCTTGGCCAGATCGACTTGTTCGTGCACGACAGCCTGCACACCGGGCGGAACCAGCGGTTCGAGCTTGACTCCGCCTGGGCCGCGCTCCGCCCTGGCGGCGCCGCCGTCGTCGACGACATCGACCACAGCCTGGCCTTCCGAGAGTTCGCCGAGCGGGAGCGGCCGGCGGACTGGGTAACCGCCGAGCACGTCACCGGGCCTGGCCTCGCGGGGACGACCGGGTTGTGGGGCGTGGCCGTCAGGGGCGCTGGTGCGGTCACGCCCGCCGCCAGCCCCCATTACCTGGCCCTCGCGGAGCAACTCGAGCGCACGTCGCCGCGCGACCGCAGGCACGCCGCGATCGAGCTCGCCGTGATCAGGGAACTGGCCAGCCTGATCGGCCAGCTTGCCACGGGCACGGATCAGATGCTCCACATCCAGCCGCTGACCGGGCAGGACACCTTGTTCTTCCGCGATCAGCTCACCGTGCCGGTCAGGCCGGTCATCTGCGGCTCAGGCGGGCACCTGGACGAGCAGGCGCTGGCAGAGACGGACTTCGAGGAGACCGACCTGGAGCGAGCCACGTTCAGCGCGGCCAGCGGCCGGTACTCGCTGGTTGTCATGAATCGTGAGATTGTGACCGTGAAGAACGCCGTTAACCTGCTGAGGGAGGTGCACCGGGTGCTGAGGCCCGGCGGGTTGCTGCTGCTCAGCGCGCCGAACCTGGCGGCGTTGCACAACCGGCTGCTCCTGCTGGCCGGCCGCCAGCCGACGACCCTGCACCTCGGCAACGGTGACCACGTGAGGGGGTTCGCGAGTGCTTCGATGACGTGGCTGCTCGAGAAGGAACTGAAGTTCAGGCTCGAGCGGGTCGCCGGCGTCGGGCTCGCGCCCGTCACCGCCGTGCCGCTGCCCGGGTACCTGACCGGCGTGGCCCACACCGTCATCTGGGCGGCACGCAAGCCCTCGCTGCCCTAGAAACCCGGCTTGAGCCAGGGCTTGACCCGCAGCCAGTACCTGGCGCGGTGAATGTAGTTCTCGCCGGTATGCGGGGCGCTCGCCGAGCCATCCAGCCAGTTACCCGAGTACCAGGCGCCGACGCAGCCCCATAGGTTGCCGGCACGGTAGACGCCGCGCGAGCGGTTGCCATGCTCGGCCAGCCACCAGACCCAGCCCTCGTAGCAGCCGCGCAGCCACCCGCCGAGCACGTCGACCGCGGCCGCTGTCGACTCCTTGTTCCAGGGGAAAATGCCGGGCCAGCTCGTGGACTTGGTGCCGACGATGCCGAACGTCACCGGGCAGGGAACGGTCGGGTAGGTCGGCGGGCACTGCGCGCGGTTGGTGACGTAATCACCGTAGTTCTGCTGCCGCCAGCCGGACTCCATGTAGGCGATGGTCCGCAGGAGGTTATCTGGCAGTCCCCACTTCGCCGCTGCCCACTGGAAGATCTCGTCGGTGGTACCGCGGTAGTCGCCGGTGATGCGGCCGAGGATGTACTTGTTCCACAGCGGGCTGTACGCGCGCGTAGCCTCACTAACCAGACGAAGGCGAAGTTTTACGGGGATAGTCTGGTTATACGGGCTGTTTTCCGGTCGTGGCTCCCAGCTCGACTTATGCACTTCGGCGGCGGCTTCGGCGTCGGTTGGCAGCTTTTTGTAAAAACTGACCGGTTTCAGGGTGAAATACCCGCCGGGTGGCGGGGGACTATCATCTGGCTTCAGCAGCACGAAGGCCATAAGGGCAAGCAGCAGCGCGCACGACCCCGCGATCAGCGCCAGATACCGCCGTCCCGCTAACGTCCGCCGGCTTGCCGTTCGCATCTGGCACCTACGGGAGCGTGATCGGCAATTTGAGCCCGTCAAGCGACGTCGCGCAGGCGCAGCCGGCTTCCGCCTGCTCCGCGGGCAGGTTCTCGATCACCGACAAGACGAGGCCGCGCAACCGCGTCAGGTTCTTGGCGAACACCCGCATCACCTCGTCGTGGGTGACGCCTTCGCCCTGGTCAACGCCCGCGTCGGTGTCGGTCACCAGGCAGAGCGGGGTGTAGCAGAGCGCCAGTTCCCTGGCCAGCACGGCTTCGGGGTGCCCGGTCATCCCGACGATGGTCCAGCCCTGTGCCGCGTACCAGCGTGATTCCGCCCTGGTCGAGAACCTGGGTCCTTCGATGACGACGAGCGTGCCTGACGGCACGACCTCCCAGCCCGCGGCGCCTGCCGCGCCGATCGCTACCGAGCGACCCGACGGGCAGTATGGGTCGGCGAACTGCACGTGGACGGCGCCGCCTTCGCCGTAGTACGTCTGCTCACGTCCGCTGGTCCGGTCCACGACCTGGTCAGGAACGACCAGCGTGCCCGCGCCATAAGACGCGGAAAGCGATCCGACCGCGCTCGGCGCGAGTACCTGCCTGACGCCGACCGCACGAAGCGCCCAGAGGTTGGCCTGGTAGGGGATCTTGTGCGGCGGGAACCGGTGGCCCCTCCCGTGACGAGGCAAGAACGCGACCGGCCGCCCGGCCACGCTGCCGATGGTCAGCGCGTCGCTCGGCGCCCCGAACGGAGTGTCGAGCGCGACCTCGGTCGCATCCTCGAGAAACTCGTAGAACCCTGACCCCCCGATAACGCCGATGCTCGCGGCCGGAGCGGTCACGACGGTCAGGCTACCTTCGAGCCTGATCCGGCAGAAGCGGCCGGCTTGCTGCTCTCAGAAGATCCGCCAGACGACGAGCTAGTTTCAGGCTTCGCCTTCTCCGGCTTCTTCTTGTCGGTCTCAGCCTTGCCGTTGCTGCCGCTGTCAGAAGAGGATGACGAGCCGTCGGTACCGTCTGAGCCCTTGCCGGCAGGCGCACCGGAACCGGCCGCGGCCTTGCCGTTCCGGCTGTCGGTGCGATAGAAGCCCGAGCCCTTGAACACGATGCCTACCGGCGAGAACACCTTGCGCAGCTTCCCTCCGCAGGCAGAGCACAGGGTCAGCGGGTCGTCGCTGAAACTCTGCACGACCTCAAGCCGGTCACCGCACTCAGTGCACGCATACTCGTACCTAGGCACGGGTGTCCTCCAAAGCTTTAGCACTCGTCACCGTCAACTGCTAAATGGTAGCAACCGCTAAGCGAGCCTGATGATTCCTTGCCCCGGTTGCGCGACGGCGCGCACCCGCTGGTCACGCGGCCCGGCGGGCACCGAGGGCAGCAGTTCGCCTTCGTAGAGCAGCGCCACGGTCGGCACGGAGTGCCCGACCCGCGCCAGTGCCCGGTCGTAGCTGCCGCCTCCCCGCCCGAGCCTGACACCGTCACGCCCGACCGCGAGCGCGGGAACGATCACAAAGTCAGCACTCGTGATCGCGGCAACTCCCCGCGGCGTCTCGGACGGCTGAAGCAGCCCGCGCGGCCCTGGAACGAGCGAATCAGGCCCTTCGTAAGACGCCCAGTCCAAATCATTGTCTTCGCACAGCAAAGGGAGCAGCACGTAACTGCCACGCTTCCACAGAGCGAACACCAGTGACGTCGTCGAAGGTTCGGTACCGATCGACAGGTAAGCGGCGATAGTGCCCGCCATCTGGACCTCAGGCAAATCAAGCAGCAGGTCGCGCACCGCCGATCCCGCTCTCTTGCGATCATCATCCGATAGTCTCGAACGCGCGGTGAGCAATTCCTTACGCAGCAGTGCTTTGCGTTCAGCCAGGCTAGCCTCAGGTATATTCCGGTCAGGCTGGGTAGCCGCATTATCAGACGCGGTGTGCTCGCTATCTGCCATGCCGTGCACGAGGTCCTCCGGCACTCTAGTTAGGGTTCTTAGCATGGCTCACTCAGGCGAGGTCACCAAAGCGGTAGTCCCTGTAGCCGGTCTCGGCACCAGGTTCCTGCCGGCCACCAAGGTAACCCCCAAGGTCATGATGCCTGTCGTGGACAAGCCGGCCATACAGTACGTGGTGGAGGAAGCGGTCAGCGCCGGCCTGTCCGACGTGCTCCTCATCACGGGCGAAGGCCAGCAGTCCATCTCAGATCACTTCGAGCGCGCGCACGACCTCGAGGCCAGGCTGACGGCGCGCGGTAATCAGAAAGCACTTGGCGAGGTGCGGGCGCCGAGCGAGCTCGCCAAGGTCAGGTACGTGAGGCAGGACTCACCGCGCGGCCTCGGGCACGCCGTGCTCTGCGCGGCCGATCACGTGGGCGACGAGCCGTTCGCCGTGCTGCTCGGCGATGACCTGATCGACGTGAAGGACGACCTGCTCGCGCGGATGATCGCCGTGAGGCAGCGGCACGGCGGCAGCGTTGTCGCCCTGATGGAAGTGCCAGCCGACCAGGTCTCCTCATACGGCTGCGCCGCGTTCAAGCCGACCGATGATCCAGACATCGTGGCAGTTACCGACCTGGTCGAAAAACCGCATGTCAGTGAGGCACCGTCGAACTGGATCGTGATCGGCCGTTACGTGTGCGATCCGGCAATCTTCGGGGTACTGCGCGAGACTCCAGCAGGACGCGGCGGGGAAATCCAGCTCACCGACGCCCTGAGGACCCTGGCCCTCACCGACAGGGACAGCCGCGTCGACGGCGGCGGCGTTCACGGCCTTCTCTTCCGCGGCCGGCGGTACGATACCGGTAACAAGCAGGACTTCCTGCGGACCACGGTGGAGTTCGCCTGCGCCCGGCCCGATCTGGCCCCTGACTTCATCCCTTGGCTCCGCGAGTACTTGGAGACGCTGCCGCAGACATGACGCCGCTGCAATCGGTCGACAGCTACCGTGACGAGATCTTCGGCGCGCTGACGCCGCTGGCACCAGAAGACATTC
>DATJLT010000320.1:0-27603 GCA_035509195.1 Streptosporangiaceae bacterium
CATCAGCACCACGTCAGGAACGAACTCGCTGGCCTTGTCGATCGCCTCGGCGCCGTCGCCTGCCTCACCGACGACCTCGATGTCCGGCTCGGTGACAAGCACGATCTCCAGGCCACGGCGGAACAGCGCGTGATCGTCAACGATGAGCGTGCGGATAGGGTCCGGCCGACGTCCGGGGTCCGCCGCTACGTCACTTTCCGAGCTCAAGGTCACCTTCCGTGGTCACAATCATGATAAGTCCGGGCCGACGCCGGATCGCGATACACCGAGGGGCAAGGTGCCGCGATCCGGCAAGTTCGCCCCTGAATCACCCGGACCGCTCCACCGGCGCCTTGGGTCGCTGACGCATCGCGGCGCCGCCGGACGGGTCGCTGCCGTTAACCCGGCCAGAGTCTCCGACCAGCCTAATGACGCCGTACTGGTAGCCGCGCCGCCGGTACACGACGCTCGGCAGGCCGGAGTCAACGTCGTGGAACAGGTAGAAGTCGTGGCCGACCAGTTCCATCTCGAGCAAGGCCTGGTCAATGGAGATCGGCGTGGCTTGATGGAACTTCTGCCTGACCACGAGCGGCCCGTCACCCTCGGCGTCGATGGCTACTACGCTCTCGGCGGAACTTGAATCGGCTTCGCGCTGTGCGGGCAACTCCATGTCCTCGGGGAGCACGAGTTGCCCGGCCGGGTGGTCACGCCCCGCGTGATGCCGCTTGCGCCGGTCAAGCGCCCGCCGCAGCCTGGAATCCAGTTTGGCCAGTGCCAGGTCAAGTGCGGCGAAGCGGTCCTCAGCGGCCGCTTCTGCCCTGATCGCCGGGCCTCGCGAGATGATGGTGAGCTCGACCCTTTCCTTCTGGCTCGACTGCCTTGGGTTGCGCTCGACCGAGACTTCCACATCCACCCTGATCGTCTTCTGGTCGAGCTTCTCGAGCTTTTCCAGCTTGGCCGTAGCCTGATCGCGGAACCGAGCGGCCACGTCGGTCTGACGACCCTTGAAGGTGATTTCCATGACCTGAGCCCCCTTCCATTCGGTGCGGAAGCGGCACCCGTCCGGCCGACCTGGTCTTCGACCCCACATCCGCCTGCTGAGAGCTTCGCAGCTTGTTGCCACTGACGCTCTTCTCTCGCACCGCGGGACATCTGGTCCCGTAGCTGAGGCAGGACTTACTTCTAAGCCGCACCGTGATCAGTCGACGGTAAGTCGCCTTACGTGGGCCGTTTCGCCTGCGGCTGGCATCGGCTTGCCGGCGCCGCCACCCCGCTACGGGGATGCGGCACCAAGCGCAACCACGGACCCGGACGGGTGCCACACCTTGAAGGTAGTCCTGCCCTGGCCTGATGTCAGGAGCAGGGGTACCTGATCTTGGGAGCACAAAGTACCTGCGAGGCAAAACTATCCCGGATAGGCCGGTGAACTTGCCCCGGCGATCCGGTGCCAGGCTCCGCCAAGCTCGCGAGCCACCCTCACCGCCGGGCCGCTCGCGCCCATCGTGCCCACGGCGACGCTCGTGCCGTTGCCCGCGATAGACACGGCGTCTGCCGGAGCGGGGAACGGCGTTGACAGGCCGCCGTTGAGCGGCACCTCAAAGAGCGTGTTGACGCCGTCCTTCTTGTCAAGTACGAGCAGGTGGTCTGATCCCCACCAGGTCAGCGCGATCGGATCGGTCAGCTCGGGTCCCACGGTCAGGAAGTGCTGCGCCCTGGCCAGGTAGATGAGGAGCTTCCCCTTCTGGCTGATCGACGTGATGTACAGCGAGGCACTGTCCTGCCCGTGCCTGACGATCATCGCGACCCTGACCCCGTCGGGTGCCAGCTTCAGCGCGGCGAAGGAGTCAGAAGAAGGGAACTGGACGGGGATCGTGACAGGGACGACCTGCAGTCCCTGGGCGGAGACCTTGATGCGGAACACGCCAGAGGCGGTGGTCACCCACAGGTATCCGTTGCCGTCCCAGCTCAGCGACGTGCAGGGATTCGCGATGGTCTGGGTGGTCACGGTGCTTTCCAGCCCGAGCTGGGCGATATAAACCGTCTTGTTCCTGCATCCGGCGAAGACAGGCGTGCGGAACGCGTCGCTGGCCGACGGCGGCGACACGGCGACCGCCCAGAGCGGTCCTGTCCCTAGCCTGACCGGATTCACTTGCGTCGGGTAAGCGGGCGCTTCCTTCTTAGACGGACCGGTCGCCGCGGCGGTGCTTACCATGTCGAAGTCCGGATAGCCGCCGTCGCCTGGCATCTGGAAGTACAGGGCGCCCGGCGCCTGTGCGGGTACCCAGCCGGCGTATCTGGGCTGCAGCAGCACCGGTGCCTTGGTCCCGATCTGGAACAAGACCGACTGGATGCCGCTGGCCGCCGAGTATGGCGAGCTCGTGAGCGTCCAGACGAGCTGCGCTTCCATCTCAGCTAGCCGGGCCTGGCCGATCTTGCCTGCCTTCTTCCGCCGCAAGGTGACGATCGCCTGGTTGCTGTCCGCCTGGACCTGAGTGGACAAGCTGGTGCCGGCGAACGCCGTGCTCACCGACTTGTAGAGCCAGTTCGACCCTGGGGGCGGCGGGGAGGTGAGCCCGGCCGCGAGCGGCTGCACGCCGAGCGGCCCGCTCGGATTAGGTATGTAGACGGGGAGCGGCACGAGCGTGTGCGGCGCTGCGACCGCAGGGAAGTACAGGTTGCGTGGCTGGTAATCCCGCAGGAAGTCGGCGTTCTCGAGCAGCAGGATGCTGTCGTCGTCCGGAACGCCGGGCTTCGAGACGCGGATCCCTGGCCCCGTGATGCTGGCGATCCGCCATTTCCCGCCGGCCTGCACGAGCTCGAAGTCATACACGTAAGGCTTCGGCATCGACGACTGGAGGATGCTGCCGGCCACGTTGGCGTTCGCCGATTTGAGAGTCGACAGATGCTGGCTGGTCACCGAGACCTGGGCAACGGCGTGACCGCCGGTCACGTGGGGCGAGAAAGGTACCCCCACGACGGCCGGCGCGGTGTCGATGACGGTCGCCGCGAGCGTGGGGCGCCAGTGCTTAGCGAAGCCAGCGCTCAGGTACTGCCGCGCGACGCCGAGCGAGTCGCGCTGCCCGTCCCAGGTCGCTCCTGTCGCGGCGAGAAAGCCCTTGACGATCTGCGCCGGCTGCCACTGCGACCCTGGAGGTATCGGCACGAGCTGCACGCCTTGCTGTGCCGCGCCTGGCGAGTCGGGAATCTGACCCGTGTCGGTGAACGTGCCTGCCGCAGGCAGGTTCACGCAGCCACCGAGCAGCACTACCGCGGCCAGCGCCGCTACGGCCGCGACGAAGCCCTTCACCTGAGCTCCTCGGCGCCGCCCAGCGTGAACCCGCCGTTCGCCAGATCGGCCCTGCGGTGCGCGATCAGCCCGTTAAGATCGGCCAGCTCGGGCCGGAGCGGCAGCGGCGATCCCGCGATCTGACCGCCAGCGATTCTCGGCAGCGTAAGCCTGAACACAGAACCGTGCCCTGGCAGGCCCCACGCCTCAAGCCAGCCGCCGTGCAGCCGCGCGTCTTCAAGCGCGATCGCCAGGCCGAGGCCGGTGCCGCCCGTCGTGCGGGCGCGGGCCGGGTCGGCCCGCCAGAACCGGTCGAAGACCAGGACCTCCTCACCGGGCGCGAGGCCGACGCCGTAGTCGCGCACGGTCACCGCGACCGCACCCCGGTCGGCGCCCGAACTGACCACGACATCCCTGCCCTCCCCGTGCTCGACGGCGTTGACCAGCAGGTTCCGCAGGATCCTCTCCACTCGCCTGCGGTCCACCTCGGCCATGCACGGGTCAGCGGGCAGCCTGAACTCGATCCTCGCGCCGCGCCGCTCGGCGAGCTGCTGTGCCACGTCCGCGGAGTTCCTCACCAGGTCGCACAGGTCAACGAGGTCGGCGTCGAGGGTAGCCACGTTGGCGTCGTACCTGCTGATTTCCAGCAGGTCGACGAGCAGCGACTCGAAGCGGCCGAGCTGGCCGTGCAGGAGCTCGGCCGAGCGCTTGCCCTGGGGGTCAAGGTCCTCCCTTGACTCGAAAAGCAGGTCGGCGGCCATCCTGATCGTGGTGAGCGGAGTCCTCAGCTCGTGGCTGACGTCTGAGACGAACTGGCGCTGCACAGAAGAAAGGTCTTCGAGTTCGCGCATCTTCTGCTGCAGGCTGGCCGCCATGTCGTTGAACGAGCTGGCGAGCGCCGCGACCTCGTCGTTGCCGCGCACGGTGAGCCGCTCGTCGAGCTTGCCCGTGGACAGAAGCTGAGCTCCCTGAGCCGCGCGGGCGACAGGCACGACGACCCAGCGGGTCAGCAGCCAGGCGATCCCGGCGAGCAGGAACACCAGCGCCAGGCCGGCCAGCGCCAGGCCGCGCAGGATCACGCCGAGCTCGGACTGAAGCTGGGTCAGCGGGAAGAAATAGTAAAGCGTGTACTCGCTGCCAAACGGCGCCGCAAGCAGCAGGCCAGACGTCGGCGGATCGCCCGCCTTCGGGTAAGGCATCCGCGCGTAATCGAGTACCTCGATGTCACCAGCCCTGTTGGCGGCGACGTACTTCGTCACCTTGGCAGGCAAGTAGCTCACAGGAAGGCCCTGGTAAGCGAAGCTCACGAAGACCGGCGGGTTGGGGTGATCGACACCGACCGCGACGCCGTAGTCGTCGGACGGGTTGCCACCGCTCGACTCGAGGTTGGTCACCACGCTGATCATGAACTGCTTGGCCGAGGCACCGGGCAGCGCGGACACGCCGGGCTGCGAGCGCGCGAACGTCAGGCCGTCTGTAGCCTGCGTGGTCGCGGCGGCCTCTTCCTGGCGCAGCAGGTTCGCTGTGATCTCCTGCATCAGGAAGAAACCGAGCAGGGACACCACGATGGCCGATACCACAAGCGTCGTGCTGACGACGCGGAACCGCAGCGAGCTTCCCCAGCGCCACCTGGCCTGCGCTAGCCAGGCAGTTACCTGCCGTGGAAACCGCCCGACCGGTGCCGCAAGCAAGCGCCAGCGACGCGGACTGCCCGGACTGCCCGGACTCCCCGGCCGACCTGGCCGGCGGATCGCTGAGCCTGCCATCGCTTCGCCCGTCAGCCAGGCCCGGCCTTATAGCCGACACCGCGGACGGTCACGACGATCTCAGGTCGTTCGGGGTCACGCTCGATCTTGGCCCGCAGCCGCTGGACGTGCACGTTGACCAGGCGAGTGTCGGCCGCGTGCCGGTAACCCCATACCTGCTCGAGCAGCACTTCCCTAGTAAACACCTGGCGCGGCTTGCGTGCCAGGGCGACCAGGAGGTCGAACTCGAGCGGGGTCAGGCTGATCGGCTCTCCGTCCCGCTTCACCGAGTGCCCGGCCACGTCGATCGCCACGTCCCCGATCGAGAGCATCTCGGGCGCCGGGTCGTCGGTGCGGCGCAGTCGCGCCCTGACCCGCGCGACGAGCACCTTGGCCTGGAACGGCTTGACAATGTAGTCATCCGCACCCGACTCGAGCCCAAGCACGACGTCGACCGTGTCGCTCTTGGCGGTCAGCATCACGATCGGTACCCCTGACTCCGCCCTGATCTGACGGCACACATCAATGCCGTCGATTCCCGGCAGCATCAGGTCGAGCAAGATCAGATCAGGCTTTGTTTCCCTGAACGCCTCGAGCGCCCGGTCTCCGTCAGCCACGAACGTCGGCTCGAAACCTTCGCCACGCAAGACGATTCCGAGCATCTCCGCCAGAGCTGCGTCATCGTCGACGACTAGCACGCGACCTTTCATAATCCCCATCGTTCCATGGAAACGGCGGTACGGAGGCCAGCACTGCTACGCAGAGCCCAGCACTGTCACCCATCCGTACCCAGAACACGCAGATTACCTGCTGTTACTGGATGCACGACGCCACGCTCCGTGACGATCGCGGTGACGAGATCGGCGGGTGTCACGTCAAATGCCGGATTGTAGGCGCCACTACCTGCCGGCGCGATCGGCTGCCCGGCCAACTCGGTGACTTCGCCAGGCGACCGCTCCTCAATTACGATAGCCCGGCCTTCCGCGGTGCAGAAGTCAACCGTGGACATCGGGGCGACCACTATGAACGGTACCCGGTGATGCCTGGCGAGCACGGCAAGGGAATAGGTGCCAACCTTGTTGGCGACGCTGCCGTCGGCCGCGATCCGGTCGGCGCCGACCATGACGAGGTCGACCTGCCCGCCGGCCATGAGCGAGGCCGCGGCCGAGTCGGCGAGCACACGGTAAGGCATTCCCGCGCTGCTCGCCTCGTAGGCAGTGAGCCGCGCGCCCTGCAGCAGCGGCCTGGTCTCGCAGGCCCACAGCATGGCCAGCCTTCCTGTCCTGTGCGCCGCCTTGACCACGCCGAAGGCGGTACCCTCTCCCGCTGTCACCAGCGCGCCCGTGTTGCAGTGCGTCAGGATCCTTGCCCCGTCAGGTACCAGTTCCAGCCCGTGGGCAGCCATCCGCTCGCACGCCAGGCGATCCGCTTCTTCGATAGCCCGCGCCTGCAGGAGTGCAGCTTCTGAAGCCCTTTTGGAGGCCGCCAAAATGTCACCATCGAGCAGTGCCCGCTGGTAAGCATCGAGCGCCAGGCCGGTGCCCCAGCCTAGGTTGACGGCAGTCGGCCTGGCCGAGCTGATCGCCTCGGCGGCGGCCGCCACGTCGTCGCCCCTGGCCGCTGCCAGCGCGACGCCGAACGCGCCGGCGATGCCGAGCAGCGGCGCGCCGCGTACCGCGAGGCGGCGGATCGCCTCGACAAGCGACGGCACGTCGGTGCACCTCAGAATCGCCTCCGCCTGCGGCAGCCGAGTCTGGTCGAGCAACTCGATCGCCGGGCCGTCTGGCGGGTCAACCCAGCGGAATACGGCAACGCCCATGCTCACAGTCTGCGCCATGGCCGCCTGGCACCAGCGATCCCGCGCTTTATGCGAGTATGGGCGATGGCTAATTCAGGAGAGGACAATGACCGAAACACCGGGCGCGGGTCAGGGTTACCAGCCTGCGGCCCGGCTCAGGCCGTCAGGCGTCGGTGACATACTTTCCGGGTCTTTCTCGCTGATCAGGCAGAACCCTGGCGCCACTATCGGCCTGACCGCCGCGGGTACCGCCGCGGGCGCGCTGGCGGCGATCATTGTCGTCCTCGCCACCCGGCACACGACGGCCAGCCCGCTCGCCAATGACGCGGCGGGATTCGTGCTAGAAGCGGGCATCGTGGCCGTCTCTGGCGCCGTCATCGCCGCCATTGGCGAAGGACTGCTCGGCCGCCGTATTACCGTGCGCGAGGCGATCAGGCGGTCGCGTGCCGGCTGGGTACTGCTCGCGTGGGTCACTTACTCCCTTATGGTCGCGGCCATCTGGGGCGTTTGCCTCCTGTTGCTGTCCGGGGCAGGGGTACTGCTTTCGCTGCCGGTTACGTACTGGCTCGGGATCATGCTGTGCCTGATTTACCCGGTCGTAGTTCTCGAGCGGCGTAATAATCCGTTCGCGGCGATCGGCCGGTCATGGCGACTGGTTTTCGGCAGCTTCTGGCGCTTCTTCTGGACCGCATGCCTGCTTGGCATCGTGACGGTCGTACTTTTCATCATCGCCGCCCTGTTCGTCACCCTGGTCACCGGCACCGGCCTGGCCTTGCTGTTCGCGCACCGCAAGCTGGAGAACCCTGGCTCCGTGTGGCTGGTGACGATCATCGTCTTCGCGCTCGTGCTCGTCTCGCTGGCCGCTCCGATGTGGCTGGCCCTGGTATGCCAGTTTTACGCCGACGCGCGGATGCGCCGTGAGGGCATGGACCTGATGCTGCGGCTGCCGCCATGGCGGGACGCACAGGCAGGAAATGAGTTCGCGGCCACGGCAAGGGAATCACCGTCCTGGCCCGCGTCCTGGCCGGTCACGTGAACGGCGTACGCGGCACTGCCGGCTCTGCCGGCCTTAGCGGCACTGCCGGCTCCGCCGGCCTTAGCGGCACTGCCGGCCCTGGGGGGCTGATCGGGCGGCGAGCGGCCCGGCGGCTCGCCAGGCAAGAACTCGCACGGCTCGCACGGCTGCCGCTATGGGACCGGATTCTGAGGGACATCGAGCGCCTGTTCAGCGGGGGACAGAACGCGATCCCCCGCGGCTGGTTCGGCCTCATCGTGTTCGCCGTCCTGGTAGCGGTGCTGATCGTCGTCCTCCTGACCTGGGCAAGGCCAGGGGCCGAGCGGCGCGCTCGAGGCGCGGGCGTGCTCGGCGGGAAGGCCAGGAACGCCGCGGAATACCGTGCGGAGGCCGAGCGGCTGGCGGCCGAGGGAGACTACGGTGCGGCGATCGTCGAACGCGTCCGCGCGATCGCCGCCGAGCTCGATGAACGCGGGATCCTCCTGGCCAGGGCGGGCCGTACCGCGAACGAGATAGCCGGGGAAGCCGGCGCGGCGCTGCCAGAACTCGCCAGCGCTCTCCGTGCGGCCGCCTGGCTGTTCGATGACATCAGGTACGGCGGCCTGCCAGGCACGCTGACCGCCTACGAGCAGGTCAGCGACATCGACGCGCAGGTCAGGACCGCCCGCCAGGCCACGCTCGCGGTGTCATGATGAAGCGCTCCCGTGCCTGGTGGGTGCCGATGACGGTCGCCGCGGTCGTCGCGGCCGGGGCGGTTCTGGCGGTGCTGCTCTTCGGCTCGCCTGCGAAGTCCAACGACTACCTCGACCCGGCCAGCGCGACGATCGACGGAGCCAAGGGGCTGGCCCAGCTGCTCGGGCAGCGCGGGTACCAGGTCGACGAGGTCTACAGCACGGACCTGGCTGTCGCCGACGCGGATTCGCCAGGTACCACGCTGCTGGTGACCAGTCCCGGCCTGCTCACGACCGGGCAGCGGCGGCAGCTCGCCGCTGCCAGTGCCGGTGCCGATCTCGTGCTCGTCGAGCCTGGCGAGACGTCGCTGCGTACCCTCGCGCCGCAGGCTCACGTAGTGAAGTCAGGCCTCGCGGGCGGGTACTCGATCGAGCCGTCCTGCGCCCTTCGCGGTGCCAGGCTGGCCGGCGCCATCGTCACCGGGCAGACCAGCTACCGGGTTTCTGTGCCGTCGACCGGCTGCTATCCGGTTCGCGGCCACCCCACGATCGTCACCTACCTGGCAGGCGGGCGCACCGTGACGCTCATCGGCAGCAGCCTGCCGATGGCGAACGCCTATCTGGCCGACGGCGGTGACGCCGCGCTCTCGCTCAACCTGCTGAGCGAGAACCGCCGGATCGTCTGGCTCACGCCTCAGCCGGCCGTCGCCACCAGCCTGCCGCCGCAGTTGCCAGGCCAGCAGGCGCCTCCGCTGGTTTCCGGCCTGGCCTGGCTGATCGTGCTCCAGCTCGCGATCGCGCTCGGGCTCGCCGTGATCTGGCGCAGCAGGAGATTCGGTCCGCTGATCGCCGAGCGGCTGCCCGTCGTGGTGCGGGCATCGGAGACCGTCGAGGGCCACGCCCGGCTATACCAGGCAAGGCGGGCCAGGGCTCGCGCAGCGGCCGTGCTGAGGGAAGCGACGCTGAGCCGGGTCAAGCCGCTGCTCGGATTGCCCGCGGACGCTTCGGCCGTCACGGTCGCCGGGGAGCTGTCCCACCGGTCGGCCAGGCCGGGCGCCGACATCGAGGCGATCGGCTACGGGCCCCCGCCCGCGAGCGACGCCGAACTGGTCCGGCTGGCCGATGATCTTGACGAACTGGAAAGAGAGGTACGTTCGCGGTGAATGCCGAAGACGGACCGCGGGCCGCGCTCGCGGCAGTACGCGGCGAGGTGGGCAAGGCGGTCGTCGGGCAGGAACCGGTCGTGACCGGCCTGCTTATCGCGCTGATCTGCGAAGGACACGTGCTGCTTGAAGGCGTGCCCGGCGTCGCCAAGACGCTGCTGATCCGCGCGATGGCCGGCGCGCTTTCGCTGGACGGCAAGCGGCTGCAGTTCACGCCTGACCTGATGCCGGGCGACGTGACAGGCTCGCTGATCTACGACGCGCGGACAGCGGCATTCGAGTTCAGGGCCGGGCCGGTCTTCACCAACCTGCTTCTTGCCGATGAAATCAACCGCACGCCGCCGAAGACTCAGGCCGCACTGCTTGAGGCAATGGAGGAACGGCAGGTCTCCGTGGACGGGCAGCCCCGCCTCCTGCCGGTGCCATTCTGCGTCGCGGCGACGCAGAACCCGGTGGAGTACGAGGGCACGTACGCGCTACCTGAGGCCCAGCTCGACCGGTTCATGCTGAAGCTGACCGTGCCGCTGCCCGAGCGTGACGATGAGATCGCGATCCTCGACAGGCACGCGGCAGGATTCGATCCGCGTAACCTTCGCGCTGCCGGCGTGACGCCCGTCGCCGGGCCTTCCGACCTGGCCGAGGCCAGGGAGGCGGCAAGAAAGGTCAGGGTCGCGCCCGAGGTGACCGGCTACATCGTGGATCTGTGCCGTGCCACAAGGACGTCACCTTCGCTGCAACTCGGCGTGTCACCGCGCGGCGCGACCGCGCTGCTGGCGACGAGCCGTGCCTGGGCCTGGCTGTCCGGGCGCGACTACCTGACGCCCGACGACGTCAAGTCGCTGGCGAGTCCGACGCTGCGGCACCGCGTGCAACTGCGGCCCGAGGCCGAGCTTGACGGGGCGAGCGCGGACGGGGTGCTGGCCGGCCTTCTCGCGACCGTACCCGTGCCCCGGTGATCCTCACCGGCCGTGCCGCGCTTGTCGCCGTGCTCGGCGCCGTCGTGGTGCTCCTGTTCGGCACCGGGCTGGCGTTGCTGGCCGCCGATGCGGTACTGCTCGCGCTGATCGCGATTGACGTGATGCTGGCCGCCAGCCCGCGCCGGGTCGCGGTCACCAGGTCAGGCGACAGCAAGATGCGTCTTGGGCAAGCGGGCACGATCATGCTGTCTATCGAGAACTCTGGCCGCCGCCGGCTCAAGGCGCAGGTTAGGGACGGCTGGCGGCCGAGCGCCTGCGCCACCCCTGCGCGCAGCGAGGTTACGCTGCCGGCCGGCCGGGGAGTCACGCTGACAACGACGCTGACCCCCTCCAGGCGAGGCGACATCGCCGGCGGCGCGGTCACCGTTCGCTCGGTCGGGCCGCTCGGGCTGGCCGGGCGGCAGCGCAACCTGACCGCACCATGGACGGTCAGGGTCCTGCCGCCCTTCCTTTCCCGTAAGCACCTGCCGGCCAGGCTGGCCCGCCTGCGTGAGCTCGACGGGCAGCACAGGTCGCTGATCAGGGGCCAGGGCACCGAGTTCGACTCCCTCCGTACTTACGTGCTCGGCGACGACGTCAGGTCGATCGACTGGCGCTCCTCAGCGCGCCGCGCCGACGTGCTGATCCGTACCTGGCGTCCCGAGCGCGACCGCCGCATCGTGATCGTGCTCGACACCGGCAGGAGCTCGGCGGGCCGGATCGGCGGCATCACCAGGCTTGACGCCTCGATGGACGCGGCGCTCTTGCTCGCCGCGCTCGCGGTGCGGGCAGGTGACCGCACCGACCTCATCGCGGTGGACCGCAGGGTGCGGGCCAGGGTCACAGGCAAGGGCCGCAACGAGGTTCTCGCCGCCATCACCAGCGAGATGGCTTTGCTCGAGCCCGAGCTGACCGATCCTGACCTGACCCTGATCGCCGCGACCGTGCTCGGCCTTGCCAGGCAGCGCTGCCTGGTCGTGCTGATGACCGACCTGAACCCGGCTTCGATCACGCAGGGCCTGTCGCAGCTCAGGTCGCTTTCAGCCAGGCACCACCTCCTGATCGCCTCGGTCGCCGACACGAGGACCGATGAGATGGCCGCTGACCGCGGCAGCACGGCAGCGGTGTACAACGCGGCCGCCGCCCTTCGCGCCCGGGCCGCTCGCGCCCAGGTCAGCGCCCTGCTCAGGCGCTACGACATCGACGTCGTCGACGCCACGCCCGACGAACTCCCGCCCGCCCTGGCCGACGCCTACCTCAGCCTGAAAGCAGCGGGCCGCCTGTAACGCGGCCGGCCGGCCCCGCGCGGATTACCCCGCTACGGGCAGGGTGTCCGGTGCCTCGGCGATGTCGCCGGTTTCTCCTGCGGTCACGGCGCGGCGGCCGAGGACGAAGACGTAGCTGAGGAAGGCGGCCTCGGCGATGGCGCCGATGCCGATCCTGGCCCAGGCGGGCAGCGGCGAGGGGGTTACGAAGGCCTCGATCAGCCCCGAGGTGAGCAGCACGAAGACGAGGCCGATCGCGACCGTGAACATGGCGCGCCCCTCGGCCGCGACCGCCTCGAAGCGGGTACGCGGGCCTGGGTCAATGACCGCCCAGCCAAGCCGCAGGCCGACGCCTGCGGCGAGGAAAACGGCGGTCAGCTCGAGCATGCCGTGCGGGAGGATGAGCGTCCAGAACTCGCCCGACCTGCCGTAGGCGGCCAGCAGGCCGCCGTCGACGCCAATGTTCACCGCGTTGGCGAACAGGAAGTAAAGCACGGGGATGCCGAGCAGCAGCCCGAACGTGACCGACTCCGCGGCGAGGAGCGCGTTGTGCGTCCAGACCTGGGCGGCGAAGGACTGACCGTCGTAGGTCGAGTAATAGTGCCTGAACTCGTGGGTGACGAGCTTCCTTGCTCCGGCGCCGGGAAGTAGCGACGCCTGAAGCGCGGGCGAGGCGGCAACCTCGCGGCCGATCAGCACCGCGACCAGGATCGTTCCCGCCGCGCTGCCCAGCCACCACCACCTGGCACGGTAGGCCGCGGCGGGGAACGAGACCGTCACGAACCTGGTGACCGCGCTCAGCGAAGAGGGCTGCGCGCCGGTTACCACCGCCCTTGCCCTTGCCAGCCTGCTCGACAAGGTCGCGGCTAGCGCCGGGTCGAGGCCGGCCGCCTGCACCGCGGAAAGCTGCGCGGCCGCGGCCTGGTAGAGCGAGACGAGCTCATCGACCTCGGCGCCGCTGAGGCGGCCGCGCCGCCTGGTCAGCCGGTCAAGCCTCGCCCACTCGGCGCGGTGCTCGGCCACGAACACGTCAACGTCCACGCCTGGAGACTACAGCGAGGCGATTCCCGCTATCCTTGGCCAGGCTCGCACCGTCTTAACCAGTCCGGAGGAACCGGCATGGCCGAGGTCGTCACCGGCGAAGCCGTCGTCCTCGACCTGGCCGTCGCGAGATTCCCTGTCCGCATCCTGGCGGAGATTATCGACATCGTGGTCGAACTGACCGCGATCAGCTTCCTCAACGGCGTTGTCACCATCGGGGCAGTCAGGCACCTGAACTCCGCCTCGGCCGTGGCGCTTTCCGTGATCGGGTACGTCCTTGTCATCATCGCCTACCCGGTGACCTTCGAGACGCTGAGCCGTGGCAAGACCCTGGGCAAGCTGGCCCTGGGCATTCGGGTCGTCAGCGATGACGGCGGCCCCGTGCGATTCAGGCAGGCACTGATCAGGGCACTCGCCGCCGCGTTCATCGAGATCTGGCCGCCCGTCGCCTTGATCGGCATGCCGATCGGGCTCACCACTTCGATGGTCTCGGCGAAAGGCAAACGGCTCGGCGACTTGTTCGCCGGCACCTTCGTCATTCAGGAAAGGACCGCACGCCGGCCTGAACTGCCTGCGGCCTACACCTACATACCGCTGCCGCTGCTCGACTGGGCGCACCATGTCGAGCTTTCCCGGCTGCCCGAGCAGACCGCTACCTCGGCGGGCACTTACCTGCGCCGGTTCCCGCGCCTGCGGCCGGCCGCGCGCCTTCGCCTCGGCATGGCTCTTACCAGCGAGGTCTTCGGTTACGTCAGCCCGCCGCCGCCAGCCGGCACTCCCGCAGACGTTTACCTGGGCGCCATCCTCACCATCCGCAGGGTCCGTGACCAGGCACGTGCGGCAGGCGCGGCCCGGGCTGCCCAGGCCACTCCGCTGACCGAGCCCGCACCGCTTCAGGACGCACCGCAGGCAGAAGAAACCGAGTCGCCAGAATCAGGCGGCCCGTCAGGCCCGCCAGAGGACCACGGGTTCGCTAAGCCGTTCTAGCCCTCGCTTCAACGTCGAGCTGGAACGGCCTGACCAGGTCGGCGGTGGCGCCGGCGGCTACGGCGAGCCCTACCTCGACGGGAACGTCGCGCAGCGAGTAATGCTGCTGCCCGGCCGCCGTGGTGGCAGTCACCGTCATCAGCCCGCTCCTGCGCTGAAACCACGTCTGACGGATACGCCAGCCGATGATCGCGTCGGTGCCGATAATGCTGCGGCGCCGCGCGAAACTGCCCGCCCTCGTCACCAGCCAGCCATCAGACAGCAGGTGCCCGAGGTTGCGGTACCTGTCGGTCGCGACGACGACCGCCAGCGGGACCAGCGCGAACGAGCTCTCCCATACCCAGGCGGGACCCTGCCTGGCCCAGGTGGCCGCTCCGATGCCCGCGATCAGCAAGCAGGCGGCGGTCAGCGCCCGCGAGTACCTGCGGCGAAGCGCGGCCCTGCCGTGCCTTCGCAGCGGGCCTGCCACGAGGCCCGAAGGGACGCCGAGCAACTCGCCAGCGACAAGGTGCGCTACCTGGCGCGGAGCCGGCGGCAGCAGCACCGAGCCCTCATGCTCGGCGCCCTCCCCCACCCGCAGTCCCGTCGTGATCGCGCTGCACTTGGCGCCGCCAGCCGCGCGCAGCAGCAGCGGCTCGCTGATCTCAACGCCGCGCAGCCTGCTCAGCGAGATCGTCGTCGCCCGGAGAGAAAGCAGCCCCCTGGTCACCCTGACGGTGCCCGCACCGTACTCGGTCAGCCGGAAGTTCCAGTAGACGGCGACGTAACCGATCAGCGCGATCAGCACGTAACCCGCCATCGCGAACGGCACGCCGACCCCGATGCGATGGACGATGCTGTACGCGGCGAAGTCACGGATGAAGTGCTTGACCGGGCCGGTCTTGGCCAGATTGATGTCGGTCGCGTTGGTGATCTGGATGACCGAGCCGAACAGCACGCCGAGCACGACCAGCCCGGTCATGGTCAGCGGCGCGAACCGCAGCCACGCCAGCCGCAGCCTGACGATCTCCTGATCAGCCGGGCTAGCCGCGGCGAGCAGCACCAGCCGCAGCGACTCGGCATCTGTCCTGGCCAGGCCGTCGAGGTGGAGACTTTGCCCTGGCCTCCAGTCGTTACGCCCCGTCCCGATGCTGACCCGGCAGACGCCAAGCACCCGGTGCAGCAGATTGGCGGTCACGTCGACCGTCCTGATCCGGTCGCGGGCGACGGAGAGCACCTTCTTGTTCAGCAGGCCCCGGCGCACGTAAACCCGCTCGTCGGTGATCCGGTACCTGGTGGTGCTCCAGTGCACGAGCCCGGTGACCACCGCCGCCATGGCCGCGAGCACGCCCCAGATCACATCGCTGCCGCGGTCAGAATGCAAGATCAGCAGCCCGGCGAGCAGCGGAACCAGCCTGACCAGATCGGTCAGCGGCCGCACTACGAGGCTGCGCGGGCTCAGGCGCAGCCACTCGGCGCCCGCGCCGCTCTCTGCGCCGGTCACGTAGCGTCTCCAGGGGTCTGCCCGGTCGCGACAGCGAGCTGGTCGAGCAGGACGTCAGCGAGCTCGCGGTCAAGGCCATGGATCCTGACAGGGCCCGCGGCGGAGGCCGTGGTAGCTGTGACGTTGGCCAGGCCGAAGATCCGCTCGCCGAACGGACGGTGACTGTCGATGGTCTGGATCCGGCTGATCGGCGCGATCTGCCAGTGCACGGAGAACCAGCCAGACCTGGTGTAGAGAGCCTGGTCAGTGACCTCCCAGCGGTGCACGCGGTACCGCCAGCGCGGCATGATCACCGCGTGCGCCGCCTCGGCGGCGAAAGTGATCCCGATGATCCAGGCCCACACCACGGAGAACCCGCTGCCGACAGCGATCCCGACCTCGGCGAGCAGCACAACCGCCGCCGCCAGCACCGCTCTCGCTGTCCAGTAGCTGATCGCGCGGCGGCTCACTCTGTTAGCCGGCACTCGCAGCCCAGGCAGCATCGGCTGGGCGGTGCGCTCGGTCGTCATGCCTATAGGGTGCCATTAGCCGGCGAGTGCGGAAAATGATCCGCTCATTAGTTAGTGACATTTGCGACGCAATTTTCGGCCGGCCAGCGTCAGCTTCGGGTGCGGCTCCTCTGAAGTGACCGTCGTGCCGGTGCGCGGACGGCGACCCGCACGAGAGCCCGGCGCTGACGTTCACCGAGGGCGTGCCCGCCGCGCCGGCCGCCGGGGAGGGCGGGCGTGAGCTCCGGGGCCGGCGCGTTCGGCGCGTCGCGGGAGTGCTTCGAGGGCACCGCGTCGCGGCTGGACGGCGAGCAGGCGGGCCGGCTGGAGCACGGCGAGGTGGAGGAGTGGCTGGGCGCGCGGATCTCCAGGACTCATCAGCATGAGTGCGCGCTCATGGAAGGTGACAAGCGCAGAGGGCACGAAACAGCTGGTTCCGCACCCTGTTCAGTACGGCCCAGTTCCGCGGCGAGTGCATCGGCCCCGACTACGACACCAACATCCCCCACAAAAAGCAACATGGCAAGTGCCCGCATAAGTACGTGGATCACGGCTACGTGCGCTACGTCCACATGTGCTTCTGGATGGTTCACTCCACCGGCTGGTTCGCCGGAGCAACCATCGAGCATCCCAGCCAGGCCCCGAGCACGCCATCTGACAACTGCGGGGAGCAGGAGAAGGGCACCCACTTCGACACCAGTCACGGCACTGCTATCGAGTGGTCAAAAGGCTGGGATCTAGGCGCCGCGCTCGGCCTCAAGGGCGCCAACCTGAAGTACAGCTTCGACACCAGCACGCAGACCGGCTACGACAAGAACGCCCTCTTGCATTTCCAATTCCAGCATACGGGATACATCTGTGGCACCAACAACGTGCCATCAAAGGCCGCGCAGTTGGTGATGCGAGGTAACAAGACCTAGCGCCCTAATCGCACCCAGAGTCGTTACCTTAAGCGTGCAGCTAGACCAGGGAGGAATCATGCACAGCAGCTAGCAGGTATGCGTATTCTTGGCGATGATGTTAGCGTAGTAATTCTTGGCCTCATAGCTACCTGCTGAATCATGATAGTAGACCAGCATACCTTGCGACGTGGCGCGGTTCGGCGTCACGGCCTCAATACCGAGCACCATATTAAACGACTTACCGGGTGACACCCGGAAACCATGAACAGGTCTGCGGTTCTTCCACGTCGATGGCAAGCCAGAACCGGTCGGGGGCCAGGGCACTGTCCCGACGATTAGCCTCCCGGGTACGGCGTAGGAGCCAATCAGGCGTTCGTTCTGCGGGCGCAGCAGGACGACGCGGTCTAGAACGACTGCGCGATGCCCATAGTTGGTGAACTGCTGATCACCAAAGGTCTGCGCTTGACCACCAGGCACGCAGATCGAACCGCGGGGAACCGGACCGTGAATACCATTGCCGCTGCTAAGAGGCCCATCACTAACCGAGTCGGCCTGCCCGCCACAGCCGCCCAGACCCGAGACAAGTACTACCGCCAAAGCGATCGCTGTTAACTGCAGCGCAATCACGCCTGTCGTTCGTGCCCGCATCCCCCACCTTCTCTTTGCCGATTAGTTTGTGGAGCCACTGCCCCACTTGGACCTAGCGGCAAGCCGAAGCACATAAATTAGCTCGCCTGCGCAGACTCGCTCTCAGACCCGGATCATTCCCAGATGCATCATAAGACAAAACTGCCATGTGGCAATGGCCAGTCGTGCCTAGCGATCCTTGGTCGCTAGTGCCGACGACGCTGCTGGCGACGGCCACTACCAGCAGCACTGGCACGTACATGCTGCAAGTGCCAGCCACGACGCTGCGGGCAGCGGCGGTCGAGTCCGGCTACGCGAACCTGGAAGTTTTCAGCGCGCTCGGCGGCATCTGGTTCTTGTCGTATCCGACCAGCACTCTGCCCGCCAAGCCGTCGCCACCAACTACCGTCAACCTCAGCGAGAAGTCAAAACTACCCTGCGGCCCCGACCCGAGTCATCGCCCATACGCCTTCACCGGCTTCTATTAGCAGCTACGCTTGCGGCACGAACAAGGATGCGCCGAACGCCGGCATTGTGGTGATGCGAAAAATAAGCCATAATAGCCGCACTGAAAGGCACTGGAAACGGTCACCGCCTGATTCATCCAGTCTGCACGGTCTGGCCAGGATCAGACGGTGAGGGCTGAGGGTAGGTTTCGGCTCACCCAACCAGGGACGCACCTGAGTGCCAAGATCACGATCTACAGTTGAGTCAGCAAGCTGGAAGCACCGCCAGCCCGTCCACGGCTTCCGGCTAGGCCCCGGCAAAGCATTCAACATGGTGCTCGGCATCAGTGCCACCACTCCAGTCCGTGCCACCTCGAGGGGCATGCTGCTCTACTACCACGACGCCTCAAGCACTTACGTTGCCAAGAACTACTTCGCCAACATCATCGCGGCAGTCAGTTCCCACGGGTGCTGAGGCTATGCGGCGGCATGGCGCTCTTTCGGCCGGCCGGCGTTGGTACGCCTTCGGTGCTCAGGACCTGGCTGATCTGTCTCACGTGCGCCCTTTCCAGCGGTTGGCCCATAGCCACCGGCGTCATCGAAGACGCCGGCCCTCGCCGCGTAAACCCTCACTCGAACGGAGCCGCACCCATTAGCTTCCCTGCCGCCAAGACGCCAGGTACTCCTGCTGCGCGGCGGTCAGCGTGTCGATCGCGACGCCCTGGGCCGCCAGGGCGAACCTGGCGACGCTGACGTCGATCGTTGCCGGCATGGGGTGAACTCCGGTGGCCAGGCCGGCCTCACCGCCAGCGAGCCACGCGAGCGCCAGGGCCTCTGCCGCGAACGACAGGTCCATCACCGCAGCGGGGCTGCCCTCGGCGGCGATGAGGTTGACGACCCTGCCCTCGGCCAGCAGGACCAGCCTGGCGCCAGTCCGCAGCACGTATTCGTCGGCGTGCGGCCGCACGCCGCGATTGACCTTGACCGCCGCCGCGGCGAGCCCGCGCACGTCGATCTCGACGTCGAAGTGGCCGGCGTTAGCCAGTACCACGCCGTCCCGCATGAACGGAAAATGCTCCGCGTCAATAACGTCCCTTGATCCTGTCGCGGTGATGAACACCTCGCCTAGAGGCGCCGCCTCAGCCATCGGAAGGACGCGGAAGCCGCGCATCAGCGCGTCGAGCGCGCGGACCGGGTCCACCTCGGCGACGATCACCTGGGCGCCGAGGCCGGCCGCGCGGTCGGCGATGCTCGCACCGCAAGAACCGAAGCCGGCGACCACGACGGTCTTGCCTGCCAGCAGGAGATTGGTTGCCCTGAGCAAGCCGTCTATGACTGACTGGCTCGTGCCGAGCCCGTTGTCGGCCATCCGCCTGATCACCGAGCCGTCCGCAGCGATCATCGGGAACGCCAGAGTGCCCGACGCGGCCATGCGGCGCAGCCGCGCCACCCCCGTCGAGGTCGACTCGCACCCGCCGGTGACGCCAGGCAGGAGTTCCTGGCGCTGCGTATGCAACGTGTGCACCAGGTCACAGCCATCGTCCACGACCAGATCAGGTCCGGCGTCCAGTGCTTGATGTATATGGCCGTAGTAGGTATCGCGATCGACACCGGCCTTCGCGTGCACGAACACGCCAGGCTGGCCCTCCAGCATCGCCACGACATCATCCTGCGTGGACAGCGGGTTTGAGGCGGCGAGGTGCACCTCGCCGCCTCCCGCGGTGATCACGTCGACCAGGACCGCCGTTTCGGCGGTGACGTGCAGGCACGCCGCGACCGCACGGCCGGCGAACGGCCGGCTGCTCGCGAACTCCTCGCGCAGCAGCCCGAGCACGGGCATCGCGCGCCGCGCCCAGGCGACCTTGCCATCGCTCATGCGGGCACTCGCCCCTCGTGTCAGTAGCGGTAGTGATCGGGCTTGTAAGGGCCTTCGACAGGAACGCCGATGTAGTCGGCCTGCTCCTTGGTGAGTTCTGTGAGATGAACGCCGAGAGCGGCCAGGTGAAGCCTGGCTACCCGCTCATCGAGCACCTTCGGCAGCACGTGGACGCCGAGCGGATAGTCCTCGGTCTTCGTGAACAGCTCGATCTGGGCCAGGACCTGGTTGGTGAAGCTCGACGACATCACGAAACTCGGGTGGCCGGTAGCGTTGCCCAGGTTAAGCAGGCGCCCCTCGGAGAGCACGATGACGGAGTGCCCGCCCTCGTCAAGCTCTGCCGCCATCCGGCCGTGCGGACCGCCAGGAATGACCCATTCATCAACCTGGGGCTTGATGTTGACCCGGCGGACACCAGGCAATCTGGCCAGACCCGCCATGTCGATTTCATTGTCGAAATGTCCAATGTTTCCGACGATGGCCTGGTGCTTCATTCTGCTCATGTGCTCAGCGGTGATGATGTGCAGGTTTCCGGTCGCCGTGACGAAGATGTCCGCCCTTTCTACGACATCATCGAGGGTGGCGACCTGGAAGCCGTCCATGGCCGCTTGCAGCGCGCAGATCGGGTCGATCTCGGCGATGATGACGCGGGCGCCCTGACCGCGCAGTGACTCGGCGCAGCCCTTGCCGACGTCGCCGTACCCGCAGACCACGGCGACCTTGCCGCCGATGAGCGTATCGGTAGCGCGGTTGATGCCGTCGATAAGCGAGTGGCGGCAGCCGTACTTGTTGTCGAACTTGGACTTGGTGACCGAGTCGTTCACGTTAATGGCGGGAAAGCGCAGGATGCCGGCCTTGAACATCTCATAGAGCCGGTGCACGCCGGTGGTTGTTTCCTCGGTGACGCCGCGGATTTCCTTCGCGGCCCTGGTCCATTTCTCCGGATCGGCGGCCAGGCTGGCACGCAGGACGCCGAGTATGACCGTCCACTCCTCAGGGTCATCGTCAGCGTCGTCGGGCACCAGGCCGGCCGTTTCGTACTCGGCGCCTCTGTGCACCAGGAGCGTGGCGTCGCCGCCGTCGTCAAGCAGCATGTTAGGGCCTGGATGACCTTGCCAGGTCAGCGCCTGCTCGGTGCACCACCAGTACTCGGGAAGCGTCTCGCCCTTCCACGCGAACACGGGGATGCCGCGCGGATTGTCAGGGGTACCGCCAGGACCAACCGCGACCGCGGCGGCCGCGTGGTCCTGGGTGGAGAAGATGTTGCAACTCGCCCACCTCACCTCGGCACCGAGTTCGACGAGGGTTTCGATAAGAACGGCGGTCTGGATCGTCATGTGCAGGGAACCTGTGATGCGAGCTCCAGTCAGCGGCTTGGTGCGGCCGTACTCCTCGCGGACCGCCATCAGACCTGGCATCTCGTGTTCGGCCAGCCTGATCTCCTTACGGCCGAACTCGGCGAGTGACAAATCGGCGACCTTGAACGGAAGTTGCTCGGCTGACATGGTGCGCTCCTCCTGCGATACGGCCCTGACAGGCTCCTGGCTTGACCCCCGGTCAAACGGTACGGGACTTAAGGTGAATCGCGCATCCTCTGAGAACCGTTCCTGACACAGATTTGTTAAGTTAGC
Organism: Streptosporangiaceae bacterium; assembly: GCA_035509195.1. Lineage (GTDB taxonomy): Bacteria > Actinomycetota > Actinomycetes > Streptosporangiales > Streptosporangiaceae > Chersky-822. Next base: position 21,360 of record DATJLT010000320.1, read on the forward strand.
TCACATGCGGATCACCGAGGCGGCGCAGCGACTGGGCATATCACCACGAATGGTTAGATACCGAGAGTCGCTCGGCCTGCTTCCTGCGGTGCGCGCCAGCCGGATCGGGCACCGGCAATTCGACGGCGGCGATCTTGACGCCGCCGCGCTCGGCATCGCGATCGAAAGGCGTTACGACATCAGCCCTGCCGAACTGGCTTTCGGCGTTCGGGTGCTCGCCGATCCCGTTGCCAGGGCTGAGGTGGCCGAACTCGGCCGGCGGATCGGGCGGATCAGGCCGATTCCGGCCCTGGCCATGGACTTCGAGAAGGAACGTGCCGCCCGCTTCCTCGGCACAAGCTGAGCGCCCCGCAGCCCCGCCCGCCCGAGCGCCGGCCGTGGGCTGGCTTCCATGATCACGAAAGGTTGGGGGGCGCGGGTGAACCCCTAACCAGGCAAAACCACCATCCGCCCCGCATACCGGGCATCCGTTCGGGCTCGCCGCCGTGCCGCGCGGCCGACCAGCAGCATCAAGTAGCCAGCGATGCTGTAAGCCCCGCCCCCGCTACAGCAACAGAGTCCCAGCGATGTCGCCGGAACAGCATCAGGTAGCCACCGTTGTCCTCAGATCCGCCCCGCCAGCAGCAACGCGGGACCAACGATGCTGCCCGCCACGGCACCTTCCCCGAGCCCGGCCTTGCGCCCCCGCCCCCGCCCCCCGCCCGCCGCTGTGCCTAAGTCCCCGCCGCCACCGTGCCCCCGCGCTGTGCCTGAAACGCCCCCCGCCACCGTGCCCCCGCCGCTGCGCCACCGCCGCCCCCGCGCTGTGCCTGAAACGCCCCCGCCGCTGCGCCACCGCCGCCCCGCCGCTGCGCCACCGCCGCCCCGCCGCTGCGCCACCGCCGCCCCCGCGCTGTGCCTGAAACGCCCCCGCCGCTGAGCCCTCGCCCCGCCAACCTTCCGTAGGCGCTGTAGCCCTTAGGCCGTGCCGTCGCGGGGGTTCGCGTGCGGCGTACCTGCCTGGGCCGCACCCGGCTGTTCGCCGGCCAGGCGGGCGGCGCGGACGGCCGGATCGGCGGGGTCGAGCCTGGATTCCGCGTACAGATCGGGTTCGAGGAAGATCAGGCCAGCGATCGGCACGGCGGCCCTGATCCGCTGCTCGGCCGCGTCGATGGCGGCGGAGATGCGCCGCGCGTCCTGGCCCGGCCTGACCGCGATCTTGGCGGCAACGAGCAGGGATTCCGGTCCTACGTGCAGGGTGCGCAAGTGGATCACGCGCTCGATGTCCGCGCCTTGCACGATCGCGGACAGGATCGCGCGCTGCACGTCTGGCGCCGCCGACTCGCCTACGAGCAGGCTCTTCATCTCGGTCGCGAGTACGACTGCGACACAACCGAGCAGCAGGCCGATGGCGAGCGATCCCGCTCCGTCCCACCTCGGGTTGCCTGTCACCGTGGTCAGGATCACGGCGATCAGCGCGAAGCCGAGGCCGATCAGCGCGGCGAAGTCCTCGAGCAGGACGACCGGCAGCTCAGGTGCCTTCGCGTGCCTGATGAACGCACGCCAGCTTGCGGCTCCCCTGGTCCGGCCTGACTCGCTGATCGCGGTACGGAAAGAGAACGCCTCAAGGCCGATCGCGATGCCGAGCACCGCGAACGCGACAGCCGGTGACACTAGGTGCTCGGGGTGGCTGATCCTGCTGATTCCCTCGAGCACGGAGAAGATCGCGCCGACTACGAACAGCACGACCGCCACGATGAATGCGTACACATAGCGTTCAGCGCCGAAGCCGAAGGGGTGCTCCTCGGTCTCCTCACGGCGTGACCTGGCACGACCGACCAGCAGCAGAACCTGATTGGCCGAGTCGGCGACCGAGTGAACCGACTCGGCGAGCAACGAGGCCGAACCGGTAATTAGGAACGCGGCGAACTTGGTGAGGGCGATACCGAGGTTCGCGGCGAGGGCCGCGACAACGGCACGGGGGCTGTCGCCATGCACGTGCTCACTGCGCTCACGGCGCGGGGTCACGCGCCTCGCTCACCAGCAGGACCGGAATGTCATCGCGCACCGGATAAGCGAGGCCGCAGCCCGCGCCCGTGCAGATCAGCTCGCTCGCCGCCTCGTCCACACGCAAGGGCGAGTGACACTTGGGGCAGGCAAGGATCTCAAGAAGCCAGTCCTCGATCTTCACTTAGTCTCCATCGCGGACGATTCGCAGTACGTCGTCTGTCACTTTAGCCAAGATCGCGTCATCGTCAGCTTCCACGTTGAGCCTCAGCAAGGGCTCGGTGTTCGACGGGCGCAAGTTGAACCACCAGTCCTTGCCGGTAATCGTCAGCCCGTCAAGCTGGTCCGCGGTGACGCCGTCCTGGCCCGCGTAGGCGTCCCTGACCCGAGCGGTCGCCGCGGCCTGATCGCTCACCTCGCTGTTGATCTCGCCGGAAGCGACGTACCTCTGGTACTGCCCGAGCAGTTCGGACAGCGGTTTGTCCTGTCCGCCCAGTGCGGCGAGCACATGCAGCGCGGCCAGCATGCCCGAGTCGGCGAACCAGAAGTCCCTGAAGTAGAAACGCCCTGAGTGCTCGCCGCCGAAGATCGCGCCGCGCTCGGCCATAACGGCCTTGATGAACGAGTGGCCAACCCTGGTACGCACGGGGGTGCCGCCGTGCTCGGTGATTATCTCAGGGACGGCGCGGGAGGTGATCAGGTTGTGGATGACGACCGCTCCTGGCTCGCGGGCCAGTTCGCGCACCGCGATCAGCGCGGTCAGGACAGAAGGCGACACGATGTCACCGCGCTCGTCCACGACGAAGCACCGGTCCGCGTCGCCGTCGAACGCCAGGCCGATGTCAGCTCCTGACTCCCTGACGGCCCTTTGCAGGTCCACCAGGTTCGCCGGGTCGATCGGATTCGCCTCGTGGTTAGGGAACGAGCCGTCGAGCTCGAAGTAGAGCGGCACGGTCTCAAAAGGCAGCCCGTCGAAGACCTTGGGCACGGTGTGCCCGGCCATGCCGTTACCCGCGTCTACAGCCACCTTGAGCGGCCTGATAGCAGAAAGGTCGACGAGGGTCTTCAGGTAGCTCGCATAGCCGGAAAGCAGGTCCTGCTTGATTACAGCGCCGGGAACGGCCGCCCTGGGGAGCTTGCCCGTGCTGGCCAGCTCGCGGAGCCTGGCCAGGCCGGTGTCCTGGCCTACCGGCTTGGCGCCGGCCCGGCACAGCTTGATGCCGTTGTACCTCGCCGGGTTGTGACTGGCGGTGATCATCGCGCCCGGCATCGCGAAGCTGCCGCTGGCGTAATACAGCATGTCGGTGGAACCGAGACCACCGTCGACGACACCGGCACCCGCCGAGGCGGCACCGCGCGCGAAGGCTGCGGCGAGCGGACCGGAGGAGGTCCGCATGTCGTGCACGATCACGACCAAGTCAGCCTTGGTCAGGCCTGCGAACGCCGCGCCCACCGCTTCGGCGACTCCCTCATCGAGTTCGCTCGGCACCAGGCCCCGGATGTCATACGCCTTGAAGATCTTCGCGTAGTCGGCCACTTCGGCTCGTCTCTCCTGATGGTTCACGCGCGAGCCGCAGGTAACGGGCGCGCTGTGGCAGTGCGGATGCCCAAGACTATCGGCCGGCGGTGCCAGCACTGGCCGTGAGCCGGCGGGACTAGGGCCTGCCACGCTCCGGCGGAGCGGAGCGCAGGACTCGCAGGTGACCACGCCTGCCCACCTCCACGCCCTGACCGACTGGCTCAGCCTGAGTACGCGGCACGGCAGCCTCGCGGACGGCATTGGCGAGCGCTTCGAGGTCGTCGGCGGCCGCTTCCTGACTCGGCCCGAGCGGAAGCCTGACGATGTCCCAGCCTCTCGGCGCGGTCAGCCGGTCGGCATGGGCACTGCACAGGTCATAGCAATGCGGTTCAACATAAGCCGCCAGCGGCCCGAGCACGGCGGTCGAGTCACGGTAGACATAGGTCAGGGTGCATACCGCGTCCCGATTGCAGGCGGGCCGGGAGCAGCGGCGAGAATTCAACGACCCTCCTCGCTCACGGCTCGGTTCCCGATGCAGGTTCGTGAGCGGCACGGCGCCCCGCAAAGGACGCGCCCGCGAAGTTCGCTCACAACGGCTGACCGTATCGGTATGCCAGGCGGTAACGCCATCACCCAGGGCACTCTGCACGTTCGTGTCTTGGTAAGTACCGGCTACCGCGGGTGCCAGGAGAGCGGCGCGAGCTGACAAGACGACATTGAGCCCGCCGCTGCGGCTACGCTGGTATTCGTGCGCCCGGCTGATGGCCGGCCTGCTCCGGCTCTCCGACTCAGGCGCCGCGACAGGCACGGACGTGGCCTGCGCGGGCCGCTGGCTCCGGCGGGCTCGCCCCTGTACCGCAGCCGGTCTGAGCGATTCGATGAGCTGGTGCTCGCCGCCGTCGCCCAGCTTGAGCCCCGGTGGGAAGCCGAGCTTTCCGGCGTGGAGTTCGCGGTCGAGGAAGTGCCTTCCTCCGACCTGCCGCCAGACGGAATGCCCGCGGACGAGTACGACCCGATACCGCTGGCCAGGCTCGACCCGGCTTGGGCAGAAACCGGGGACGCTTCGCGTCCGGCCAGGCCCGCACGCATCGTGCTTTACCGCAGGCCGCTGCTGGCCAGGGCGGAGGGCGAGGAGGAGCTAAGCGACCTCATACTCGACGTGGTCATCGAGGAATTCGCGCGGCTGCTCGGCGTAGACCCGACGCTGGTCGACCCTGGCTACGACGACGACTAGCGCCGGCGGCTAGGAGCCGAGGATCGCGAGCAGCGACTGGCGCACGTTCGCGAACTTGATCGTGTCTGGCGAGGACACGACAGGGATCACGGTCTGCACGCTGTTCCTGATGATGGACACCCGGCCGGCGTACACGGGGCCGCCGCCAGGCAGCGGCGTCACCTCGAACGCCATCAGCGGATCCTTGGCCAGCCGCTTGGGAAGATCCAGGTGCACCTCAAACGAGGATCGCGCGGGGATATGCACCACCTGGCCCTGCGAGCCGGTCAGCGGCGATCCTGGCGGCGCGACCGTCACGCGGACGCTGGCGGCGGCCTTCGGCGCGGACAGCTCAAGCTCGGTCGTACCGAGTTTCCCAGACGTACTCGCTGCGACGACGCCCTGCCCGATGAGAGGACCTGAACCGACGATGAACGCTCCAGGCGCCCCCTTCGGGCCTCCAGGGGTCTCCAACGTGCCGGTGATCGGCACGGCTGCCGAGATCTCGACCGCACCGGTCAGTCCTGACAGCGAGGGGATCGAGATCCCGAGGCTCTGATGCTGCAGCAGGCTGATCCCGGTGCCGCCGGTTGGCTGGTAGGAGCCCTTCGCGGTGATCACGGTCACTTTGACCTGGGTCGCGGTGTCACCAGGATCGGTCACGTAGAGTTCACGGGCACCGGAGTTGGCAGGGAGTCCGGCAAGGAATTGTTTCGTCGCCGGTTCTCCGGCGACCGGCAGCCAGGTGCCTTCCTCCGAGGTTTTCGTCGACTCCCTGACCGCGGCGACGACACGGCCAGTGCTCGTCGTCACGTGGAGCGCCACCGCCTTGGCCGCGTGCACCAGGTTGTCAAGCGTCTGGACGACCATGCTGTGCGGCGGCACGACGATGCCGGAATCCTGCGGGCCAAGCAGCAGCCCGCTATCGGTCTGAACGCCAACAGTGACGTCAGCGGGCTCGCTGTCGGGGTTCATCAGGTACACGTAAACGTGCAGGTTCGTCGCCCCTGGACCAACGAACCAGAAGTCTGAGCCCGCCGGCTCGCACCGTGCGGTCGCCTGCCCGCCAGGACCTAGTTGCTCCACGTCGAGACCCTGGGCATTGGCTCCCTGTGCGGAGACGATCAGGCCGCCGCGCGCGGGTGAGGTCGGCACCTTTCCTCCGGCCATCTCGGTAGTCCCCGAGGACTTCCTGGCAGGCGCCGGCGCGGGCGGAATGGTCTCGATGGTGAGTTGCCCTGGACGCGGCACCGAGCCAACCGGCTTGCCGGCACCAGAAGTCGAACCGGAGTTCAGCAAGGTGAAGGCCGCGTGCCCGCCAGCGGCAGACAACGGCACGTTGGCGACGGCGATCGGCCCGCCGGTGGTACCCGCCGAGCCCGGTGCCGGGCAGCCGAGCAGCGCCGAGCTGACGTTGAGCTGCCCGACCCTGGCGATGGCGCTTGCCGTGTTCATCGACACCGGACTGAACACGCCGACAAGTTCGTAAAGCGCCGCAAGCACGACGACTACCAGCAGGGCGAAAA
>DATJLT010000321.1:0-35442 GCA_035509195.1 Streptosporangiaceae bacterium
GTCCCGTGTCCGGCTTCACCGGCTCGTCATTGCCTGGTGCCATGGCCCAGGCCTCGCCCGCCGCGCTGTTCGCCGACATGCTGTTGCGCGGGTCGGCCATGTCGAAGCGTGTCTCGCCGGCAGCCGGGTCGAAAAGGAACGTCCGCGCCTCGCCGATCTGGGGGAACAAGATGTCCTCATCCCAGTGGCCGCGGTCCCGGGGGATGAGGTTGACCTGGGCCTGGAAAGGAACGGCTCCCTCAGGATGCAACTCGACCGACACGACCTTCGCGTGGGGTGCATGCGGGCCAGGCACGACCTGCTTGCCTGTGACCTTCCCCGCGACCCTCACCCACCCGCTGAAGGGCTGGCCTGTCTGTTGCTGCCGGTGAAACACGGCGCCTCCCTGCGAGCACGAGCCAAGCTGTTCAACTCGAAGATAAGTCAGGGCACCCGCCCTGTACGTACCGCCGCGGTCTCGGCTAAGTCTCTTCGTGGTTCGCGTCGGATACCGGAAGACCGGCCGTCGAACCCAGCACCTCGCTGACCGTCATGAGCAGCGTGGCCGACAGCCGGTCACGCACCCATCCAAGCAGCGCACCGATCCCGGCGATCAGCGCAGGCGGCGCAAGCGCCACGGGCACGACCAGCACGTCTCCCGCCAGGCCGTGGTGAAGCACAAGCTCGACCGCGCCCGCCACGGCAACGAAGGTCAGGAAGCAGCAGCCGTAGACCGCCAGCCCGAGGAACAAGGGCATGAACCCGACCGTCCCTGTCAGCCTGGCGCCGCCATCTGCCGCGGCCTCAAGCCGTGCCTCGAGCCAGACGGAAAAACCGCTGCGTCTGGCCGCCTCGCTGAACCTGGCCAGGCTGACCTCTTCCCGGCTCACCCGCCCGAGCAGCAAAGGCTCGGGCTGCCCCACGTTCCTGGCGTCGAGGCTCCAGTAAAAGTACAGCCGCGACGACGTAGCCGCGGCGAGCCGCTCCAGGCACTCGGCGGGCGGCAACGAAACCGTCAGCACCACCGGCCGCCTGCGGAACCCCCTGGCCAGCCGCCAAAAAGCACCCAAAACGGCTGCCATATACTTAACCTCATGCGACATTGACGCGCACCAGCCCGTGCTCCTCCGGCCAGGCTCGCCGCCCGTGACCAGTCATGATCAGCCGAGCCGACCTGGAGCTTTCATTATGCTTACGCACCAGCAGATCTTGCACTTCAGCACCTTCGGGTACCTCACCTTGCGGGGCCTGTTCAGCCCGTCAGAAACGGCCGCCCTGCGCGAGGAGGTCACCACCGCGCTCACCGCCGCCTTCGGCTGCCTTGGCACCGAGCCAGCGGAGGATGACGGCATCAGCGGCGACTACCTGCCCCTTTCTGTGGACCGGGCGCCGTTCGCGCAGTAACCAGGTGACGTGGTCGCCTTCCACGGGCACCTGTTCAACCGCGCGATGCGCCTTAAGCTGCTCGCCGTTCCCGGCTTTGCCTGATGAGGGAGCGGGATGCTTAACTAAGGCATTCGCATATTCTGGAGGAACAATGGCCCGGCGCTGGCCCGCATTGATCGCTATCGCGACACTGACCATGTCCGGCTTCCAGGCTGTCAACGCAGCTCAGGCAACACCGCAGGTCACGCCCGCTATTACGGTCGGCGGCGGGGCGGCGACGGCGACGATAGGCGCGCATAACGCGAAGGCAAAACTCAGTTTCACTACCACCAAAAAAGCGACGCTCGTCGTCACTTTTTTGTCATGGACTTTTCCTGCTGACGGTGCGACGACGGTTTACCTGACGAATAGTTCCGGAAAGCTGATCCGCGACCTGGCACCGCTCGACGGTTCAGGTCCCTGGTCGCTCGCGCCTTTCCCCATCTCGCCGGGAAGTTACGACCTGGTCGTGGACACCGGCCATTCTGGCGACACGGGCTCGGTGACGGTTCAGCTCAGCAGGACCGGGTCCATCGAGGTAGGGGCCAAGCCCGTGCCGGTCTCCATCGGCAAGGCGGAGCAGCCGGTCCTGCTCGCGTTCAAGGCGGCAGGCGGCACCACGGTGGTCGCTGGCGCGGCCGGCTCGACCTTCGGCTACCTCACCGGAGCCTCGCTGGGCATCGAGGACTCCGGTGGCGCCACGCTCGGCCTCGCGAACTACCTCGGCGCGTCGCCGAGCCCGGTCTACACCGAGGCAACGCTGCCAGAGACCGGGACCTATTTCCTGACCCTGCTGCCTGCGGGCGCGGGCTCGACGGGCAAGGCAAACCTGACACTGAGAACAGTGCGGGCTCCCGGTGAGGTGACGATCGGCGGCCCGGCAGTCACCGTGAGCACCAAGACGCCTGGCGCTTCCGCCGCCGCGTCCTTCCAGGGAAGCGCAGGGGAGTCAATAGCCATCGTGGTCCATTCGACGACCTTCACCGGCGACACCGGCCGCATCTACGTCGCCGGCGCGAACGGCGTGCCAGTTGGACCCGCGCAGTACCTGAGCGCCACCGGGGCGGTCGACGGGCCCGTCATCCTGCCGCGCAAGGGTCATTACACGGTGGTGGTGACTCCCGGGTTGATCTGGTCGGCAGGCAGCGCCACCTTCAGTCTCACCAAGGTCACCGACGTTCACCTGACCACGACGATCGGCGGCAGCCCGGTCACGGCCGTCATCAAGCACCCGGCCCAGCGCGCGTTCGTGACGTTCACGGGAAAGGCGAACGAGCAGGTGACGGTCGCCTACTCGGGCAGCACCTTCAAGCAGTCAACAGACACGATCGCGCTCGACGGCCCAGGTAACACCGTCGTCGCCGGCCCGGCCGCCCTGACCGGCGCCTCAGGCGCGCTCTCCTCCGCGACGCTGCCGAAGGCGGGCACCTACACGGTGGTCATCGATCCCTCGTTCGACGGCGACACCGGCCGCGTATCGGTCTCGGTCACCAAGACCACGGCAGCCTCCGCGGCGAGACCCGCCAGCGAACTTCACCGCAAGCCGCCGCCTCCGCTGCCGGTACCGCCGGCCTCAGCGGCGAGCGCTCCTTCTGAGAACCCGGCTCAGACCGCGACAGGCAACGACCCGAGCTTCACGATCACCTACAACTACTCGAGCACAGGCGTCTTCTGGGACGGCGGCCCGTATCCAGGCGGGCAGGGCTACTACGACACGAGCACCTCGGAAGGTACCTGGACCGGCGAGACCAACGGCAAGGTCACCGGCTCGGGCAGCGCGACAGGCACCGGGCACAACTGGCTCTACGACGACGTCTGCATCATCGCCGAGGTCAGCGACAGCGGCGCCGGAGGGCAGTCCAGCGGGACCCTGCCAGCCGATGAGGTCAGCCTGTACCAGAGTCCCGGCAACTCGATGTCGTACACGATCTACCCGGCGACCATCACCGCGACCGGCACAGGAAGCAGCGAGAGCCGCAGCTACCTGGGCGGAGCTTGCGGCCAGAGCAGTTCAAGTAACTCTTCAGGCCCCTGGCAGGCCGCGATCTCCCTCGGGGAGCTATCAGGCTCGATCCAGCCAGGGCAGATCTCCTCAAGCGGACATTCGGCCTGCGGCACAGGCGACTCGTCAGGTTCCATCATCGGCGGCGCCTGGGGCGACACGAACTGCTCGCTTGACTGGAAGATCACCAACGCCTACAACTTCATCCTCTCGCCCTCGCTGAAGAGCCCGAGCGCCTGGAAAAAGATACTGAACGCGCCCCATCACGACCATCCGTCGATCGACATCCCCGTCCCGGTCGGCACCCCCTTCTACGCGATCACCGCGGGCTCCATCACCGACTTTGACACCGACACCTGCGGCAACGGCATCCAGATCAACGGCACGGACGGTGTTCAGTACGTTTACTGCCACGCCTCGGAGCGCGACGTCAAGACCGGGCAGAAGGTAACGGCAGGCACGCAACTCGGGCTGACCGGCGAGTCGGGTGAAGGCCTGACCGGACCGCACCTTCACTTCCAGATCAATTACCCGATCAAGCCGCACACGGTGCGCTGCCCGCAGACCCTGCTCTGGGCCCTCTACACCAACGCCCAGCCGCCACCGGACGCGAGCTTCGTCAAGAGCCTCCCCACCTCAAAGAAGCCGGGAACAACCTGCATCGAGCCCAAGAAATGACAGGCAACTCAACCCGGCCGGGGGCGTGCAGCATCGCTGGCTCGTCGTTGTCGTTGGCGGGCCGGGGCCAGGGACATCGGTGGCTACCTGATGCTGTGCCCGCAGCGTCGCGGAACCACCGATGCTGTTCGCCCTTGCCAGGTTGCGACATCTGTGGCTACTTGATGCTGTCGCGGGGCAAGCCGCCTCATGCGTCGTAGTCGACGGTCAGGGTTTCTGAGACCGGGACCGACTGGCAGGTGAGCACGTAACCGGCGGCCAGCTCCTCGGGCTCGAGCGCGTAGTTCCGCCGCATCCGCACCTCGCCGTCGCGCAGCAGTGCCCGGCAGGTGCCGCACACCCCGCCCTTGCAGGCGAAGGGCAGATCGGGCCTGACCCGCTGCGCCGCGTCGAGGACGGCACTGCCTGGCGGCACGGTCACCGAGCTGACGCGGCCGTCGAGCACCACGGTGGCCTCGGCGCCTGGCCCGGCCGGCGGCTCTTCGTGGTGCACCTCGGCCGGAGGAACATCCTCGACATAGAACAACTCCCTGTGAATTCGCCCCCTTGGCACTCCGAGCTCGTCAAGCACCTCGATCACGTCGCTGACCATTCCGAAAGGCCCGCAGATCCACCAATGGTCAACCGCGCCTGCGGCATCGGCAGCGACTGTCGCGGGGAGCAGCTCACGGAGCTTGACGGCGTCGAGCCGGCCAGTAAACAACTCGACTTCCTGCGGCTCCCTGGACAGCACGTGCACGAGGCGCATCCTGGCCGGGTAGGCGTCCTTCAGGTCGGCGACCTCGTCGGCGAACATCACGGTGTCGCTGCGCCTGTTGCCGTAAAGCAAGGTGACCCTCGTGTCGTCGCGCGACTCGAGCAGCGAAGCGGCGATCGACAGCACGGGCGTGATGCCGCTTCCGGCCGCGATCAGCACGTGCTCGCCGCCCTTGCCGAGGTCCGGGGTAAAGGAGCCCGACGGCGCCTGGACCTCAATCACGTCCCCCGCCCTGACCTGGCGCACCAGCCAGCCGGACATCAGCCCGCCCGCGACCTCGCGGACGCCTATCCGAGGCGGCCGGCCCGCCGCAGCGCAGATCGAGTAAGACCTGCGCTCGTCCCTGCCATCGACCACGCGCCGCACGGTCAGCGACTGCCCTGGCGCGAACGCGAACCGGTCACGCAGCTCACCTGGCACGTCAAAGGTGACCGCCGCCGCGTCGCCGGTGAGTTCGTCGGTCCGGGCAACGCGGAGCTTATGGAACTCGGCGGCGACGCTCATTTTCAGTGCTCCTTGACGTACTCGAACGGCTCCAGGCAGTCCTCGCACCGGTAAAGCGCCTTGCAGGCCGTACCGCTGAACTCGGCGGTACAAGCAGTCCGCGACGAGCCGCACAGCGGGCACACCACCGCAGGCCGCGCTGGAAGCAACGTCAGCGTCGTGGTCCTCCTCTCCTGCGGCGTGGCACCCGCCTGCGGCGTGGCACCCGCCTGCGGCGTGGCGATGCCGGCCTCGGAGAGCTTGCGGCGCCCTTCGGCAGTGATCCAGTCGCTCGTCCAGGCAGGCGCCAGCCGGGTACGGATCTCGACCAGGGGGTAACCCGCCGTCAGCAAGCGATGCCGCAGCTCAGCCGTGATCTCGCGCATGGCGGGACAGCCCGAGTACGTCGGCGTGATCGTCGCGGTGACGTGGTCGCCTTCTACCGACACGTCCCGCAAGATCCCCAGGTCGGCGACGGTCACCATCGGCAGCTCCGGGTCAGGGGTCGCGGCAGCGACCTCCCAGGCGCTCACCACGTCGCGTCCGGGTAAGCACGTGCCACCGACTGAAGCTCGGCGAGCACGTAACCCATCGCCTCGGTGTGCACGCCGTCCCGCCCGCGCAGCCCGCTGACCGCGCCGAGCGGCGCGGAAGACGGCCGGCCAACCCCGGCGTGCTCAAAAACCCCGTCAAGCACGGCCTCAACCTCCCCCCTGACATCACTTACCGGCAGGTCGTCGTCAAAAAGCTCATCGACCAGCGGCCACAAGACATCAAGCGCCCGCTGCATCCGCTGGTGCGACAGTTCTGTGCCATCGCCAAGCCTGATCACCCACCTGGCCGCGTAGTCGCGGTGATAGGCAAGCTCGGGAACCCCCTTGGCGGCGATCGCAGCGAGCACGGGATCGGCGGTGTCCCGCAGCCGCTCGAACAAGGCAAGCCGCCAGGCCGAGAAGATCAGCAGCCGCCCGGCCAGTTCGGCGAAGTCCTCGTCCGCCCGCTCTGCCAGCCGCACGTTGCGGAACTCGGCCTCCGCGCGAAAGAACGCGAGCCGGTCTTCGCCGGTGCCAGCAGGGAAGTCAGCCGAAGGATCGGCCGCCGCGGCCCGCGCCAGCAGCATCCGCGCCTGCCCGAGCAGGTCAAGCGCGATGTTGGCGACGGCCGTCTCCTCCTCGAGTTCGGGCAGCCTGGTGATCCACTGCTGCAGCCGGTGACTGTAGATCAGCGCGTCGTCGCCGAGCATCAGGCAGTGCCGCGCGAGCGCGGCGGCGTCAACCCCGTCAGGCACGGTTGTGTCGACGCCGGCCAGCGGATCGGTGAACCCGGTGCCGAACGCCCAGCGGTGGTCATCGTCATCCGCCGACAGGAGGTCGTAAGGGTTGTCATGCCCCGTGTTGTCAGGTACGGTCATCGCCGCTCACATGTGCGGTACGTCGTCGGGGATCGGATAGAACGTGGGATGCCTGTACACCTTGTCGCCTGACGGCGCGAAGAACGAGTCTTTCTCGTCCGGGCTCGACGCGGTGATGTCGGCCGACCTGACGACCCAGATGCTGACGCCTTCGTTGCGGCGGGTGTAGAGGTCGCGGGCGTGATGCAGGGCCATCTCGGCGTCGGCCGCGTGGAGAGAACCGACGTGCACGTGGTTGAGGCCGCGCTTGCTCCGCAGGAACACCTCCCAGAGCGGCCAGTCCCCGGTCACGCCGCGGCCCTGGTTCGCGCCGCGGCCTTGGCCGCGTATGCGGTCGCGGCCTCGCGGACCCAGGCGCCTTCCTCGTGGGCACGGCGGCGCCGCTCGATTCGCTCGGCGTTGCACGGGCCGTTGCCCTTGATCACGGCCGCGAAGTCGTCCCAGTCAACCGCTCCGAAGTCGTAGTGCCCGCGTTCTTCGTTCCAGCGCAGTTCCTGGTCGGGCACCGTGACACCCAGCTTTTCCGCCTGGGGCACGGTCATGTCGACGAACCGCTGCCTGAGCTCATCGTTGGTGTGCCTTTTGACGCCCCAGGCCATGGACTGCCCGGTATTCGGCGAAGCGTTATCTGGCGGCCCGAACATCATCAGGGACGGCCACCAGAACCGGTTGGTCGCGTCCTGAACCATCTTCCGCTGCGCGGGCGTCCCTTTCATCATCGTCAGCAACAGCTCGTAGCCTTGCCGCTGATGGAAGGATTCTTCTTTGCAGATCCTGATCATTGCCCTGGCATAGGGCCCGTACGAGGACCGGCACAGCGGTACCTGATTGCAGATGGCGGCGCCGTCGACAAGCCAGCCGATGACGCCCACGTCGGCGTAGCTGAGCGTCGGGTAGTTGAAGATCGACGAGTACTTCTGCCTGCCGCTGATCAGCTTCGCGGTCAGGTCGGCCCGGTCGGCGCCCAGGGTTTCCGCCGCCGAGTACAGGTAGAGGCCGTGGCCGGCCTCGTCCTGAACCTTGGCAAGCAGGATGGCCTTGCGCCGCAGCGAAGGCGCGCGGGTGATCCAGTTGCCCTCTGGCTGCATGCCGATGATCTCGGAGTGGGCGTGCTGCGCGATCTGGCGTAGCACCGTCGCCCGGTAGCCGTCTGGCATCCAGTCGCGGGGCTCGATGCGCTGATTACGGGCGATTGTCGCCTCGAAATGGTCTTCGACGCTGGTCATGGCGTTACTCCCCGCTAGCTGGCCACTGCTTGGCGACCATCGTGAGGACGTCGTACTGTGCGGCGACCGAGCCGTCCTGCTTGGTGATCAGCGTGTCCCAGCGGACCTCGCCGTACGCGCCGTCGCGCGGGCTGATCTGCTTGCAGGTCAGTGTCACGGTTAGCTGGTCGCCCGGGTAGACGGGGGTGAGGAAGCGCAGGTCATCGACACCGTAGTTGGCGAGGACGGGGCCTGGGACAGGGTCGACGAACAGGCCGGCGGCCAGCGAGACGACCAGGTAACCGTGAGCGACCCGGCCGTCGAAGAACGGGTTCGCCGCCGCTGCCTCCTCGTCCATGTGGGCGTAGAACGTGTCGCCGGTGAAGTTCGCGAAGTGCTCGATGTCCTCGAGCGTGACGGTCCGCGGGCCGGCCACGACGGTGTCACCGATCCTGAGCTCGGCGAGCGGCTTGCGGAACGGGTGCCCGCCCGCGGTGTCGCGGGCGGCGCCTGCCGTCCAGCGGCCGGTGATCGCGGTCAGCATGCGAGGGCTGCCCTGGACGGCGGTGCGCTGCATGTGGTGGAACACCGCCCGCAGGCCGCCGAGTTCCTCCCCGCCGCCCGCGCGGCCAGGCCCGCCATGTACCAGCACGGGAGGCGGCGCACCGTGGCCGGTCGACTCGGGTGCGCCTTCGCTGTCGAGGACCAGGATCCGGCCGTGCCACGGCGCCAGCCCGAGCACGACGCTCCTGGCGAACTCCGGATCGGCGGTGACAACCGAGCCGGCCAGGCTGCCGCGGCCGCGCGCGGCCAGCTCGATCACGTGGCCGGTGTCGCGATACGGCAGGATCATGCTGACCGGGCCGAACGCCTCGACCTCGTGCGGCTCGGGGCGCTCAGGGTCGCCGGCGAGCAGGATCGGCGACAGGAACGCGCCCCGCTGATCGTCGGCGCCGGCAACCTCGACGTGCTCAGGGTCGCCGAAGACGATCCGGCCCGCGCTTGCCAGTGCCTTGAGCCCGCGCCTGACTTCCTCGCGCTGCTCGAGGCCGGCCAGGGCACCCATCCGCACCGACTCATCGGCGGGATTGCCGACGACGATCTTCGCCAGGCGGCCGGCGACCGCCTCGGTCACGGCGCCGGCTTGATCCGCAGGGACGAAGGCCCGCCTGATCGCGGTGCATTTCTGCCCGGCCTTGACCGTCATCTCGGTGACGAGCTGCCTGACGTAGAGGTCGAACTCGGGCGTGCCAGGTACCGCGTCAGGGCCGAGTACCGAGCAGTTAAGCGAGTCGGCCTCGGCGTTGAACCTGACGGCGCGGCCGGTGACGGCCGGATGCGCGCGCAGCTTGCGCGCGGTCGCTGCCGAGCCCGTGAACCCGAGCAGGTCCTGCTCGGTCAGGTGATCGAGCAGGTCGCCGGTACCCCCGCAGATGAGCTGCAAGGCTCCTTCAGGCAGCAGCCCTGAGTCCACGATGAGCGCGACCAGGCGCTCGGTGACGTAGGCGGTCAGCGTGGCCGGCTTGACCAGCGATGGCACCCCGGCGATCAGGGCGGGGGCGAGTTTTTCCAGCGGGCCCCAGACGGGGAAGTTGAAGGCGTTGACCTGGACCGCGACACCGGTCCGCGGGGTAAGCACGTGCTGCCCGGCGAACAGGCCGGTCTTGCCGAGCTGCTCTGGCTGCCCTTCGATATAGCAGCGGTCGTTCGGCAGTTCCCTGCGGGCCTTGCTGGCGTAGCTGAGCATGACGCCGATGCCGCCGTCGACGTCGAACTTGCTGTCGTAGAGCGTGGCCCCTGTTCTTGCCGACAGCGCGTAAAGCTCGTCGCGGTGCTCCCGCAGCATCGTCGCGACCGCCTTGACCAGTACGGCACGCTGGTGGAAGGTCAGCTCACGCAGCGCCTTGCCGCCCGTGCGGCGCCCGTAATCAAGCGCCGCAGCGAAGTCCACGCCGTCGGACGAGACTCGCGCGACCTCGGCGCCTGTCACCGCGTCGCAGACCGGCCGGCCATCATCCGGCGCCTGCCACCGGCCGCTTACGTAACTTCGCAGGACCGTCATCTGGCAACCTCCGGGTAATTACCGACCGAACGTTCAGTTATTCTACGCTGATGACAACCGTGCGGCGAGGCCGGCCAGGCTATGACCTCGCGTCCCTACTCGAGGTCGCGGTCGAGGTCTTCAACGAGCGCGGCTACGACGGTACGAGCATGGAGGACCTCGCCCGCAGGCTCGGCCTGTCCAAATCCAGCATCTATCACCACGTCGCGGGCAAGGAAGAGTTGCTGCGGCTGGCGCTGAACCGGGCGCTGGACGGCTGGTCGAGGATCGCCGAGGAGGCGAGGGGACTGGACGCTCCGGCCATTGACCGTCTCGAATACCTGGTCAGGGGCACGATCGGGGTGCTGCAAGCCGAACTGCCCTACGTCACCCTGCTGCTGCGCGTACGTGGCAACACGGTGGTCGAGCGGGACGCGCTTGACCGGCGGCGCGCCTTCGACCGGCTGGTCGCCGACCTGGTCGCGGAGGCCGAGCGCGAGGGCGATATCAGGCCTGACGTTGATCAGGCGGTCACCGCCAGGCTGCTGTTCGGCATGGTCAACTCCCTCGTTGAGTGGTACCGGCCCGGCCGGCGCGACGGTGAAGGCCCATCGCTCGCGGACGCGGTCTGCGCGATCGCCTTCGACGGCCTCCGCCTTCCGCGCGCTCCGGCGCCGCCCGCGCCGTAACCCGTGACCCGTACGCCCGCGCCTGCCTTTTGCCGGAATGAGATAGGTTCTTCCCATGACGGACGCTGCTCAGGATGCCCCTGCGCCATTTGATACTGGCCAGCCCAATATCGCCAGGGTCTATGACTACCTTCTCGGCGGCAAGGACAATTACGAAGCCGACCGCCTGCTCGCCGAGCAATTGCTGTCGCAGCAGCCGGGCATCCAGGTCAACGCCCAGGCCAACCGGGCCTTCATGCAGCGGGTCGTGCGGTACATCGCGACCGCAGGCGTCGACCAGTTCCTTGATGTCGGAACCGGGCTGCCCACCGGAGACAACGTTCATCAGATCGCGCAGTCGGTCAACCCGGAGGCGCGGATCGTCTACGTCGACAACGACGAGGTCGTAGCCGCGCATTCGCGTGCGCTGCTCGCCTCGGACCGCGGCGTTGAGTTCCTGCATGCCGACCTGCGCGATCCCGCTGAGATCATTGCCAGGGCGGGTGAAATGCTCGACTTCAGCAGGCCGGTCGCGCTGCTGCTGATCAGCATGCTGCATTTCGTGCCAGATGATGCCGTGGCAACCGCCATTGTCGAGGCGCTTACGGCGCCATTGGCGGCGGGCAGTTTCATCGTTGCCTCGCATTGGCAGTACGTGCCGGCCGACGAGGAACTGGCCAAACAGTACTCGGGTGCCGTGCACGCGATCGCGCGGCGAAGCAGGGAAGGCATCGCCGCCTTGCTGCCGTCTGCCTGGGAGCTTGTCGAGCCTGGCCTGGTGCCCGTGACTGCCTGGCATCCGATCGACGAGAGCCCGGCCAGGAGGGACACGATCCAGTTCATGGGCGTCGTCGCCCGCAAGCCTGATTAGTCGCGGATCGCCCGCAGGCGGCCGCTGGCATCGGTCAGGTCAGCGATCCACTCCTCAGTGACCATGAGGTCGCCATCGCGCTGCCTGCCGCCCGCACGGAGGCTTAGCTGCCCGCGGCCAGACGCTGGCAGGCCGCGGGCCGGTTGACCCCGCTCATCGGCGACGGGAGCGGCCGAGGCCAGGCGCAGCGCGAGCGCCGGGCACATCTCGACGGCGCGGCGTGCATCGCGCTCAAGCCAGGGAGGCACCGGCATGGCGAGCAGCACCGGGTAACCCTGCTCGTCGAGCTGTATCAATTCGGGCACGACGTGCGCGCAGAGCCCGTGGCCCTGGCACCTGGTCCAGTCCAGGGCCAGACGCTGGTCGCCGTTGGCCGCGGGTACCGGAAGGACGCCGCGCACCGGGCGGCCGCAGCCGCCGCGGAACAGGTGCGCGGCGATGTCGTCGGTGAAGACGGTCAGCGCCGACTGCACGAACCGGAAGACGCCGTCCGGGTGCCCGCACGCGCCCCGGCCCCTGACCGCGGCGGCGGTTCGCCTGGCCGCATCGAGTGCTTCAAGCCCGCCTGACCCGCTGGCCACCGCGGCCAGGGAGCGGGCAACGCCAGGCAGGCCGAGCTTGCAGGGGCCGCACTGTCCTGAAGATTCGCCGGCGAGGTAGGCGGCGACCCGTGCGACCTCGCCGATCGGGCAGGTGCCCGGCCCGAGCGGCAGCACGACGCCCGCGCCCAGGGTGCCTCCGGCCGCTTCGAGACCGGCACGGCTCACCGGCACGTCATAGGCAGTCTCGGCAGGCAGCCACCTGCCGTGGTACCCGCCGACAAGCACCCCGTCGCAGGCCGAAGACCCGCACAGGTCAAGTGCATAGCCGAGCGGAAGCCCTGAAGGCACCTCGACAACGGCGGGCCGGTCAGAAGAACCGCCCACGGTGAGCAGCAGCGTGCCCGGCTCGCCAGGGATGCCGACCGAGGCATATCCGGCCGCCCCGAGCATGGCGAGCACGGCGAGCTGCGCGAAGGTTTCAGCGTTGCTGAGCAGCGTCGGCTGCCCGCCGACTCCGCTGTCGCTTGCCCTCACCTTCCGGCCGGGAGGCAGCGCGGCCCGGCCGTTCACGGCGTTGACCAGCGCACCGCCCTCGCCGGTCACGAACCGACGCGGCACGGTGACAACTTGAATCAGCCGGCGCAGTTCGGGAGCCCGCCGCAGCGCCGCCCGCACCGAACTGGCCATCACCTCGTCGGTGACCGCGACAACGACTTCGCTGGCGCGCAGCGCGTTCGCGACGACGACGGCACCGCCGAGCACCAGGTAAGGGGTGCGCAGCAGCAGCATCAGGTCCTTCGCGCTGCCTGGCTCGCCTTCTGCGGCGTTGACAAGCACAACCGGTCTCTTGCCTCGCGCGCTGGCCGATCTGACCACTGCGGCTAGCTTGCGGGCCACGGGGAAGGCCGCCCCGCCACGCCCCCGCAGGTCAACCTGCTGTGCCATCGCGATCAGCTCGGGCAGGCCGCGCCGGGTCAGCTTGCCGAACACCGAGCCGAAGGCATCCGCGCCTACCCTGGGCATCCGGTCAAGTCCCGAGGTCAGGCGGGGCTGCCCGATGCAGAGCACATCGGGGGCGCTGGTCGCGGTCACCGCGGGTACCCGCGGTCGTGGTCGCCGATCGCCAGCCGCCGCCTGCGCGGCAGCGCGAAGTGGTCGCCGATCACGATCCCGCCGTTCATCTGGGCAGGCAACCGGCCGGGTACGGGCAGCGGCCGGTGCTGAGCCTGCCCGCGATGCGCGGCGATGATCCTGATCGCCAGGGCGACCGCGACCGCGACCGCGCACAAGCCGTAGCTCCAGTCCACGTAAGGCCTTGCCGTGCGTCCCGCGAGCAGCCCGTGCAAGATCCCGAGCAGCCAGGCCAGGTAAGCGGTGGCGTGAATGGCGCGCCAGGCACCGGGCCGGGCCGCGAAGCGGCCCCTGACCAGGCTGGTCAGCATGATCAGCACGATCAGGTCCGAGGCGATCGTTCCGAGGCCGATATAGAAGGTGCGGCCCCTGGCCAGGAACGGCACGAACGCATCGATGGTCGCCGACCGGTGCGCGACGATCTCGAGCACGATGTGGGTGGCCAGGGCGGCGAGCGCGGCGACTGAGATGACCCTGTGCACGACCTGCCCGACTACCCGCCCGCCCGGGGTCATCACGGTCCTGTCGGTGACGACGAGGCCGGCCGCTACCGCTCCGGTCAAGGCAAGCAGCGCGAAGACGCCCGCGTAAAACAACAGGAACCGCTGCACGGCGGCAACGATGTCCCTTCCCTGCGGGCTGCCGGCCGCGCCGGCCACGACCGCCGCCACACCCACGGCGGTGAACGTGCAGATCAGCCAAGGCGACATCGACTTCTGCCTTGGAGCCGAACTGCGGTGGCGCCGCCGATCAGGTCGCATGCGCCTCGTTGACAACAAGCCTCCTGCGGAGAAATGTCATGAAATTCTCCAAAGCTGGGGGAAATGTTAGCGCACTCGGTCTCAGCCACGCAGCGAAACGAAATAGGAACGGTAACGACCACCTTGAGGCGCGTCCAGAAAACAAACCCGTACAGGGTCGCGACCGAGGCGTGACCCTGTACGGGTTCCCTGTTCACAAGATGCCTCATATGCGGCATAACGGGCACAAGTTGGCTGGCAATCCGTGACGGGTCGTCCGGCCCGCCCGACCTTGTACGGGTTCACTTTCCGTACTTACTCAAATCGCCCGGATCTTCCCTTCGCCGGGAAGCTTGATCCGCCGCTCGGCGATGAAGGTTTCCAGCGGCACGGACCTAACTCTCAGGCCGGCGACCAGGTCCGCTATGCCTGCCAGCGCCGGACGACCGGTAACCAGCCAGCCGCCCGCGAGTTGCCCTCCCGCGCGATAGTCCTGAACGAGCGCGACGCTTGCGCCGAAGAGCAGGCAGTCGAAGTACGAAGAGAGCTGCGAGTCGCCCGCGTCGATGATCTCGACCACCTCGCCTAGCCTGGTCCTGATCCGGTACTGCCAGAACTCCCATTCAAGGTAGGGAGACAACGGCAGGCGGACGACCCGCTGGCGTCGCAGCGACTTGCCACGCAGGCGCAGGTCGTCGTAGACGAAGCCCTCGGCCTCCGTCTCGGCCTCGGCGAGCGCGCTGAACGCGGGATAGTCGCCCGCCTCGAACGCGCGGAGCGACCCTGCGCCTGGCTCATCGTAGGTCTGCCAGGCCTCAACCTTGTCCATGCCGGACGGAGAAGACTGCCAGCACTCCGCGAAGGCCCGCCCGAATCCGCCGGGGTCGAGGCGGTCGGCACCGTCAACTGCCCAGTCAGGCGGACGCGGTTCATCCTCCATCGCGACAAGCTACCCCAAAGATCCGCCAACCGAATAGCTTGCGACGCTGTCATACACATTGCTGCGGTCATAGCCGAGTTGCGGGGGTCTATCGTGTCAGTCCAAGCGCATTGCCGACTTGTTACGGAATCAAGCCAATGAGAAGCCTGCTTCGCGTGCGGCTGCCCAGGGGAGCGATTGCCGCGCTCCTCGCCCTGTCGGCGGTCACGCTTGCCTCGGCGGCTTGCAGCCCGGCCGGAGCGCAGCGAGTGAAATCGGCGGGGCCGCTCAGGGCACGTACCCGCGCCCCAGGCGCGGCGGTCGCCTTGCTGTCAGGGGCGCCGGGTACGGTCGCCGTGAAGACGGCACGCGAACTGTTCGCGTCCGCGCCTGTCGCGATCATTGCCGACGCCGGGAGCGGCAGGAGCCTGGCCGCCGCCGCCCGCGCGGCACATCGCCTGCGCGCCCCGGTACTGCTCGCCTGGCCGCCGGCCCGGCGCGGCACGCACGCCTCGCATCCGGTCAGCACCGTACTGCGCACCGAGATCAAGCAGCTCAAGACCGGGGCCGTGCTTGACGTCGGAATGCCGGCGACCACGCTCAGCGCCGCACTTCACGGCGTCGAGGTGGTGACCGCCCTGGCCAAGCTGCCCGCCACCAAGAGGCCAGCGAGACAGCCAGCGGTGACCCTGCTGGTCCGCAGGGGCGACGCCAGCCCCGCGGCGCAGGCCGCGACGGCGACCGCGCGGGCAGCGGGGGCGCGCGTGCTGTTCGTGACCCGCGCCGATCCGAGGACCGACCCTAAGGTCATCGCCGCGCTGTCGGCAGGCAAGCCCGCTCACGTGCTCGCGGTCGGCCGCCGGTTCGGCCCGGCCTGGCGGCTCACTGACCGGGTCGCTGTCGCGGAGACAGGCGTTCAGCTACCCGGCGGCGGTCAGGTGATGTTCCCCATGCGCCGGCTCGTGGCCTTGTACGGGCATCCTTACTCCCCCGTTCTCGGTGCCCTCGGCCAGCAGGACCTGACCGCCAGCATCGAGCGGGTGAAGCAACTGGCCGCGCTTTACCGGCCGCTCAGCAAGGTCCCCGTCGTCCCGGCCTTCGAGATCATCGCGACCGTCGCGCAGGGCACGAACGAGCCGGAAGGCGGCACTTATTCTTACGTCACCCCGCCAGACGAACTCAGGCCCTGGGTAACGGCGGCGACGGCGGCGGGCATGTACGTCGTGCTTGACCTGCAGGCGGGGCGTGCCGACCTGCTTGACCAGGCCAAGGAGTACCAAGGGCTGCTCGAACGCCCCAACGTCGGCCTCGCCATCGACCCTGAGTGGAAGCTCACCTCCACCCAGTTGCCGCTCGGGCAGATAGGCAGCGTGACAAGCGCGCAGGTGAACAGCGTCATTAGCTGGCTGGCCAAGCTGACGGCCGAGCACCATCTGCCGCAGAAACTCCTCGTGCTCCACCAGTTCAGGCTGTCGATGATCACCGGCGAGCAGGACATTGACACCCGCCATGACGACCTGGCCATCGTCATTCACATGGACGGCCAGGGAACTCCTGGCGCGAAGCAGGAAACCTGGGACGCCGTGAGCGGGGCCGCGCCTAAGGGTGTCTTCCTTGGCTGGAAGAACTTCTTCACTAAGGACCATCCGATGCTGACCCCGGCAGAAACAATGGACAGAAGGCCGCAACCGGTCATGATTTCCTATCAGTAGCTGCTAGCCTCAGCCATTCATGAGGGTCATGATGGCCGCGTTCACGCTCGCGGCGATTGCCTGCAGTCCGGTAACAGCCAGCGCCGCTGCGGCGCCTCATGCTCCGCGCCAGCTTGTGATCGCCGGAGGCACGCAGCGCCCGACAGAAACCCAGTGCTACTCAAGCAATTGCGCCCCCTCAGCCGGCTACATCGTCGACAGCGAGGAAATAAAGATCGACGGCGGTCGCGATGTCCCGCTGCCAGGCCTTTCCCCCATGCACCGGATCGACGTCAAATGGACGATCAAGAACACGACCAGGTGCGTCAATCTCGGCACCGATCCCTGCCCTTCCACCGGGCTGCGCTACCCCGGTCTCGCGTGCGTGAACGCCAAGGGCAAGCCTCAGATCGTGTGCGGCTCCCCTGGCTGGGACTGGAGCGGACTCAGCGACGACCGTGGCCTCGAGTGCCCGTCATTCAAGACCGATAACGTCGCACTGAAGCCAGGCCAGTCGGTCACGATCTGCACGAGTTCCCTGCTCTTCCCGCAAGAGGTCGCGTCCGTGCTGAGCTACAGCCTCGGCTATGACCCGCCGACCGTGCTCGATACCTCGCACATCACTGTGTACTGGAGCGTTACCGATCCGTGGAACCCGCGCACCGCCAAATCCGTCCCGATCAAGTACAAGCACTGGAAGTGCACGAGGGAGCAAGAGAAGAAGTGGTCAGGCGACGACCCGCCGGCCTGCACGAGCACCGGCGCATTCCGCCGGGTCTACTCGGGCCGCGGGTACTTCGGCGCCGCGGCCACCGTGACTCTCCCCGTGACCGAGTCCGACCTCGCCGAGAAAATCCCGAATGAGCACCAGCTCAAGAAGCAGGTCGGGTACATCTATCTGGAGGGCTGGGCGAAGCCGGGAGCCACGAACTACGAATTCGGGCTCGAGTACAACGAAGACGCCAACAATTACACGTTGTATTCTCACGGGCCAGGCAAATGGTGGAATCCTGCCGGCGCCGACAAGGGAATCCGGTTCACGGCCGGCGACAAGATGCGGCTCAGCATGTACGCGTACCCGCCAGGCTCCGCCGCGAACAGCCAGTGGCCGCAAGGCCAGGGCTGCGACAACCACGACGCGTGCCTCGTCGTAAGGGCACAGGACCTGACCACGCGCAAGGTCATCGTGCAGGGCTTTAACGCGCCGGGCTGGTCAGGCAACCGGCTCATCTTTGCCCGCATGACCTCGATCGCACAGGAGGCGGTCGGCCATCAGCCGGGTGACATCTTCAACGACGGTGCGATCTTCGGCCCGGTCCACTGGTCAGATGCCGAACTGGCCAGGCTATCCGGCGGCAAGGTCCATGCCGCGCCCTGGGCAGGAGGCCGGCAGCAGGACTGGCCTGACGACCCGACCCGCGTCATCGTCTACAACCGCGACGGTCAGCTCTCAGAAACCGACATACTCGACCTCCACCCCTAGCCGCCCGCGGCCAGCCGCAACGTCGCTCCTCGGTGGGGCACGGGCTACTGGTGCACCCGGCCTGCCTCGACGTCGTTGGTTCCCTTGACCGCGACGCACATCGTCGCGGACGGGCACGACACGGCGACGGCCGCGGTCCCGGCCGGCTTCCAGCCCGCGTAGCTGGTGGCTGCCGGGGTCGTCGAGCCGAGAAGCAGACCGGAAACGCTGGCCAGGCACAACGACGCCGACGGGCAGGAGATCGCGCCCGCGCCCTGGCCGGCGACCTCCTGGCCGCCCTCGGGCACCGCGTGCCAGTCACTCGACGAGCCGCCAGGCTTCCGCGTGGAGAAGATCACCGGCTGGGGGCCGTCGTTCTCGCTGTAGATATAGCTGCCTAGGGCAACGCACAAGGACGCCGCCGGGCAGGCCACAGGTCCGATACCAGCCGCGGCCGGGATGCTGGCCTTCTCCGGCCAGGCCACCGCACCGCCGGCCGGATCGGTCGACTCAAAGACCGACGTCGGCCCGGTGGCTACGCAGAGCGACGAACTCGCGCATCCGACGTACAGTGGCCCGGAGTTGCTGCCCACAGCCACCACGTGCCAATTGGCCGCACTGCCTGAAGGACGGACGGAGCTGACGACCTGTCCTTCCGAGTCCGCGGCGACGCAAAGCGACCGGCTCAGGCAGTCCAAAGAAGTTAGCCTGGCCGTCCCGTCCACGTTCACCAGGTGCCACGCCGAGGCAGCGCCGGCCGGGTGGCCTGACCAGAGGATGTCGCCCCAGTTGTCCGCTGCCACGCAGAAGGAACCGCGCACGCAGCTCATCGCGGTAAAGACCCGTGCCTTTCCGCCAATATGCACCCGGCGCCAGCCGGCACCGGAGGCCGGGCGGGTCGTGCTGAGGATGTTCCCCGCGTTGTCGCCCGCGACGCAAAGCGACAGTGACGGGCAGTCGAGGCTGGTGATCGTGTTGACGCCGTCGATCTCCGCCGCTTTCCAGGCCGAGTACCCGGCGCCAGGCTGGTTCGTCGTGAGCACGTCGCCCACGTTCCCCCCGGTCACGGCCACGCACATCCCCGCCCTCGGGCACGCCACCCCTCCGAGTTGCGTGGTTCCCCTGACGTCGGTGCTGTGCCAGGTAGCCGCCCCGCCTTCAGGGTCCGCGGTGGTGAGCACATTGGTCACGGTCCTGGCATAGCAGAACGACGAGCTCACGCAGGTGATCGAGTAGATCCCGGCGGGCGCGGTGGCCTGGTGCCAGGCTGAAGAGCCGCCAGACGGGTTC
This sequence comes from Streptosporangiaceae bacterium, assembly GCA_035509195.1. Lineage (GTDB taxonomy): Bacteria > Actinomycetota > Actinomycetes > Streptosporangiales > Streptosporangiaceae > Chersky-822. The sequence continues at coordinate 19,296 of DATJLT010000321.1, forward strand.
GCTGAGTACAGCAGGTTGCCTTTTGCGTCTATCGCGGCGCAGAACTTGGCCGAGGGGCACGACGGGTCACCGATCCCTGCGGACTGATCGATGAGGGCGGACTTCCAGGTTGACCGGCCGCCCGCTGGGGACTTCGAGGTGTAGATGTTGCCGGCGTCGTCGGCGGCCAGGCAGAACTCCGCCGTCGGGCAGGACACGCCAGTGAGGCCGGTGAGCTGCGACAACGTGATCGTCTTCCACCGCGATGCCGAGCCGGCGGCTGGGTTGGCCGAGTAAATGAGGTGATGGTCCCACACGGAGGCGCATAGCCTCGCGCTCGGGCAGGTGATGCCGCCGAGGAGCGAACGCCTGACCTGATGCCAGGAAGAAAAGCCGCCCGCCGGGTCCGTCGAGGTGAAGATCGCGTATGGCGGCCCCTCATTCTGCGCCACGGCGGCAAGGCAGAAACGGTCAGACGGGCAGGTCAACTCGGCGGCGCCGGTCAGGTCCTTGCGCTGGTCGCGGAACCCGGTCGCGGTCCTCTTCCAGGCTGCCGAGCCTCCAGCGGGGTCTGACGACGCCAGCAGGTTACCTGCGTCGTCGCCCGCGAGGCAGAACTTCGCCGTCGGGCAGGCAAGCGCGGTCAGCCCGATCGGCGAAGCGTACGGCGCGGCGGTGTCCACCGCCCTGGGCGCCGACCAGCCGATCGTCACCTTGGCCCGCGCCTGTGCCCGGTCGCCCGTCCGCACCGCCGGTGCCCGGCCGGCGGCCGGTGCCGCCGAAGCCGCCGAAGCCGCCGAAGCGAAAGCCGCTGCCGCAACGCTGGCCATCACCCCGGCCAGCAGCGCACGTCCGCGCATCAGATTCTCCTCAAGAACGCCCAAAGCCGCACAGTAGACGTTCCGCCCCAGCACGCGGTTGTCACCCAGATCCGCAATCCCCCGGCGTCCTCCGGCCCGGGCCAGCAGCATCAAGTAGCCAGCGATGCTGCCGGCCCGGCCCCTGCTACAGCAACGAAGCCCCAGCGATGTCACTCGGACAGCATCGGGTGGCCACCGTTGCCGTCAGATCCGCCCCGCCGGCAGCAACGCGGGACCAACGATGCTGCCAGCCCCGGCACTCGGCTCCTGCGACCTGGGTTGGCCTGGGTTGGCCTGGGTACCGGCGCCGGATTAGCGGAAACGGGGCCAGCTTGGCATCGGCGGTTTCGGCGGTTTCGGTGGTTTGGGCGGACGCGGCGGCTTTGGCGGGCGGCCGCCACCGCCGGCGTTCAGCCCGAACCAGCTCCACGGTCCGTCGTGCTCGTCTTCGTCGTGCTCGTCGTCGCCGAGAAGTTCGCTGGCTTGGGAGGCCAGGTCCTCGGCCTGGCCGGCGCGTTCCTCGGCGGCTTCTGCTTCTTCTTCTGCCTGGTCGGCGCGCTCGCGTGCCTCGTCCGCGGCGCGCCGCATGGCGTCGGCGCGCAACTGCGCCCGCTGCTGCTCGTCCTCGTCGGCCCACTCCCCGGCCAGGTCGGCCGAGGCCTGGGCAAGCTCGGCCCGCTCCTCGGCCTGTTCGGCGTCTTCTTCCGCCTTGTCGGCCTGCTGCCTGGCCAGGTCGGCCTGGCGGCGGAACTGGCCGCTGAGGTTGCGGGACTCGAACCCGGCGCGGATCGCCTCGCGCTCATGCGGCGGGGCGCCGGCTTCGGCGGCTTCGCGCAGGTAACGTTCTTCGTAGGTCTCAGGATCGTCAGGCTCTGCCTGCTCGTCGCAGACGGCCCGGCTGGCTACGCTGTACGGCTCGCCCGTTTCCGCCATGCGGTTACGGATCGCTGCTTTACGTGCTTTGTCGCTGGTCACGGTCGTCACTTTCCCGGCGAGTCTGCCCGCGTCTGCTCGCCCAGGTTGCACTGACCGTACGCCTGAATTGCCCGCGAGTCGTGGACCCTTGTCCTCGTTGCCGCCTCCGGCGCGGGCCGGCCGGCGGCTCAGAGCGGGCAGGCGGTGCGCTGCCACTGCGGCGAAGCTACCACAACGCGCGCGCACAATCAAGATATGACGTGTCGATCTGGCGGGCTTGCGGGATGATGCCCGGCTAGCGCCTGCGGCCGACCCACAGGGTTCTGGTTCCGCGAATGTGCAGGTCCTGGCGCCGCAGCACGCTGGCAGGCCCGTCGTCGGCGAGGACCACATCGAGCGCGGCGAGATCTTCACGGGAGATTAGGTCGTCAAGGTCGGATCGCAGCCGGCGGAGGAAACCCTGCGCGTAGCGGCCTGCTGACTTCGGAAGCGGCGAGGTCAGGTCGATCTCGAACGTCCTCTCGGCGGCGATCTCGAAGCCTGCTTCTGATAGCTGGACGCCCCAGTCCGCCCCCAGGTAGGGAAGCTCGGCCGCGCGGCGCTCGCTCAGGGCCGCGTAGACGCGCGCTTCCAGCCCTGGCTCGCCGACGCCGAGGTCATCGGGCAGGAACTGTACCTGCGACGACATTTCAGCGACGACCAGCAAACCACCAGGACTCGTCGCAGCCAGAAGAGCGGTCAAGGCCCTGCCGGGCTCGGCGAGGTGGTGAAGCGCGAGCGAGGTCCAGGTCAGGTCGACAGGACCGACGTCAGGCCAGGAGCCGTCCAGGTCCGCCTCGACGACCTGGATCCGGTCGCCAAGGCCAAGGGCGCCGGCCTTCTCCTTGAGCCTGGCGAGAAACTCGGGCGACTTGTCCACTCCGATTGCCTCGGCATCAGGGAAGCGCCAGGCAAGCGCAATGGCACCGTTCCCCGTACCGCAGCCAAGGTCAACGATCCGCCGTACCTGGAGGGCGCCGGCCAGGTCGCGCACCCAGTCAGCGACGCTGGCCAGGTACTGGCTGAGGACTTCACCGTCCAGGTCAAGCAGGTCGGCCATGACCTCGGGGTCCTGATCGTGATGGTGGTGGTGATGGCTCATGGCCGAAGACTATGACCTCCATGCCGTAGCGACATAGACTCTTGCGTATGAAGCAAGATTCTCTGGGCACTGATCTTGAGGTCATGGTCAGGCAGCGCATCAGGGGCCTGCGCGTGGCGCGTGGCTGGTCGCTCGACGACCTGGCCAGCCGCTGCCACCTTAGCCCGTCTAACCTGAGCAGGATCGAGACCGGGCACAGGCGCCTCGCGCTTGACCAGCTCACCGCCATTGCCAGGGCGCTGGGAACCTCGCTGGACCAGCTCGTCGAGTCGGCCGATGACGACGACGTCGTGATCAGGCCAAGGCGCGACGTCGTACGCGGCGCGACGACCTGGATGCTGACCACGCCGGAGCGGGCGCCGCACGGCGTGTCCGTCGCCAAGCTGCGCCTGGACCCGGGGCCCGAGCGTAGCACCGGCGAACTGCGCGTCCATCCGGGCCGTGACTGGTTCACCGTCCTGTCAGGCACCGCCAGGCTGCAGCTAGGAGACAGGGTCATCCTGGTGGAAGCGGGCCAGTCCGCCGAGTTCTCTTGCATGACACCGCACGCCGTCGGTGCGCAGGACGGCCCGGCCGAGGTCCTCTGCATCTTCGACCACGACGGTGACCGAGCCCACCTCGGACCCGCGGCCTCACGCGGCTAACCGCAGATGAGCCCTCCCATCGGCCCGCGAGCGCCCGGCAGCTCTCCATCGCGAATGTTCCGATAACAGACGACACCGGCTCGGAGTAACCTGAGCACGCCCTAGACGAGCGAACGACCGTCGGCGGCTCGCCCGCGCTTCCTGGCAGCGGGCTCCCACCAGGCAACCGCACGAAGGAGTACCGCATATCCATGGCCGCCACCCTCGCCGAGATCCTGCTCGCGCCCGGCACCTTGCCCCACGTGGTCGATGACTGCCTGACCCTGATCGACCGTGAGGTCAGCGACAAGTCGGGGGTCGGAGGCACCGGGATCAAGCTCGCCTACAAGACCGCGAAGACCTTCGCGCCTAACTACCTGCACAACACGATGGAGTCGCTGCTCCCCGACATCGCTGACAAGCTCCAGCCGTTCTGGGCGGACTTCAGCGAGTCCGGCGGCTCCGACTTCGGCGACTACCTCAGCAAGCGCGGTGAGGAAGTGTCTGAAGCGCTGCTGCAGATGGCCGATCACCGGGCGACGCTGTCCGACCGGCCCGTGATCGTCAAGGCTTACCAGGCTGTCCGCGGCACCGCCGCCAGGCACATCGAGGCCGCGCTGCCCGCGGTCGGGCAACTCGTCGCCAAGTACGCGTCCGCCGCCTGATCAGCCTGAGACGGCAGCAGCGGGTTCTGCCGGGTTCAGCGCGCTCGTCGCCAGTTCCCGCAACTCGACGCGCCTGACCTTGCCGGTAGCGGTCGTGGGGTACCCGTCGGTGAAGATGACGCGGCGTGGCCGCTTGAACGCGGGCAGGCCGGCCAGGCAGAACTCGATCAGCTCATCCTCGCTGGCGGTTGCCCCGGCCTGGAGCACTACGTAGGCGACCGGCTTCTCGAGCCCGTCAGGATCGGTGCCCGCCACGACCACGGCCTGCGCCACGGCCTCGTGCGCGAGCAACCGGGACTCGACCTCGGCAGGCGAGACCCAGATGCCGCTCGCCTTGAGCATGTCGCCGGTACGGCCCAGGCAGGTGTAGTAGCCGTCGGCATCGAGCACGTACGTGTCGCCGGTACGCAGCCACTCGCCCTGGAAGACCAGCCGCGACGCCTCGTACCTCGACCAGTACCCGGTCGCCGCCGACGCGCCGCGCACGAACAGCGTCCCTGGCGTCCCGGCCGGCACGGGCGTGCCTTCCTCATCGAGGATCTTCAGGTCGTAGCCAGGCACGGCAACCCCTGTCGTCCCTGGTCGAACCGAGCCCTCCCGGTTCGACAAGAAGATATGCAGCATCTCGGTCATCCCGATCCCGTCAAGGATGTCCACGCCGAAGTGCCCCGTCCACCGCTCGTAGAGCGCCGCGGGCAGCGCCTCGCCCGCCGAGGCGGCCAGCCGCACCCCGCCGAGCGCATCGGCCGCCAGTCCTGCCCTCAGCATGTTCGCGAAGAACGTCGGCCCCGCGAAGAACAGCGTCACGCCGTACTCGGCCGTCCGCGCAGCGACCCCCTCGGGCCTGGCGGGAGCCGGTTCGAGCACGCTGGCGGCCCCGGCCGACAGCGGGAAAAGCAGCGAGTTCCCCAGCCCGTACGCGAAGAACGCCTTGGCAGCCGACAGGCACCGGTCATCCGGCCTGATCCCGAGCACTTGCTGCCCGTACGTCTCGCATACGACGCGCACTGAGCCGTGCCGGTGCATGGCCGCCTTGCTCTTGCCCGTTGTCCCCGACGTATACAGCCAGAACGCAGGAAAGTCGGCCGTCGTCGGATACACCGGGTCGAGCGGCGAAGCCGACGCGGTCAGCGCGGACAGATCATGCACAGGCACCGGCGAGGCGGCGGGCAGCACCCCGCCTGCCGCGAGGATTCCCGCCAGCTCAGGCGCACTCCCCGCCGCCTCAGCCACGACCGGGCCGAACGCGGGCGTCACCGCGACCAGCCTGGCACGCGAATCCGCGAGCAGTTCGGCCAGGCCGTCCGCCCGCAGCATCGTCGACACCGGCACGGGCACCGCGCCGATCCGCATCGCGGCGAGAAACACGACCGCGAACTCCTGGCTGTCCGCCATCACCATCAGCAGCCGCTGCTCGGGCAGCAGCCCGAGGTCGCGAAGCACGGAAGCCGTCCTGCGCACCAGATCGGACAGTTCTCCGTACGTCAGCGACCCGCCAGGCCCGGTCAGCGCAAGCCGGTCACCATCTCCGGCCAGAAGCCGCCGGTCAAGCAAGTACTCACACGCGTTGAACAACTCGCCGTCGGCGGCAGCAGCCATTCAGGTCTCCTAAGCCAGGTGAACGTACTCGTAATCAAACGGCTTGCCGTTGATGCCGTGCCTCGGCGGCGCGATCCAGGCCGCGATCTTCCCTCGCTCGTGCACCGGCTGCATCAGCGAACGCACGTGCGTTTTGTCCTCCTCGGCTGGCAGCCACGCGCCCTGCCGCCGCTCCCACTCCTGCGGCGAGAGCAGTTCGCCGTCTGGCGAGGCCTCGACGCCCGCGAACGCTCCGACCTTCCTGTTGAACGCCACGTGCGGCAGCTTCAGCCGCTGCGGGAGCCCGGCCTCGGCCAGGATCTTGTTCCACCGGTTGACCCCGCCCTGGCAGTCGCTGATGTACTCGCGCCGCAGGTCGGTGTTGAGCCCGGTCAGCGCGGGCACCTCGGTCTGGCCGATCTCTCCGTCCACGAGGGAGTCCACGAGGAAGCCGTCATCGGCGAGCCGGTGATCGTCCTTGCGCCGGTCTTCCATCCAGCGGCCCTTCAGCCCTGCGGTGTAGTAGTTCGCCACATTAGTGGAGGTCTCGCCGCCGAACAGGTCAAGTGACACGCTGTAGTGGAAGTTGAGGTACTTCTGGATCACCGTGAGCGGCACTGCCCCGTAAGGCCCGGCGTCATCGGTGTCCCGCTCCACCATGAGCTGAGCCGTGCGCTCGACAACCCTGTCTACCCCCGTCGTGCCCACCATCATGTGGTGCGCCTCTTCTTTCAGCATGAACTCGCACGTTCGAGAGAGCGGGTCGAACGCCGACTCCTTCAAGGTCCCTAGCTGGTACTTGCCGTCCCTGTCCGTGAAGTACGTGAACATGAAGAACGAGAGCCAGTCAGGCGTTTCCTCGTTGAACGCGCCGAGGATCCTCGGGGACTCGGCGCTGCCCGAGTTGCGCCGCAGCAGGTCCTCTGCCTCTTCCCGCCCGTCCCGCCCGAAGTACGCATGCAGCAGGTACACCATCGCCCACAGGTGCCTGCCTTCTTCCACGTTCACCTGGAACAGGTTCCGCAGGTCGTAAAGGCTCGGCGCGGTGGCGCCCAGGTTCCGCTGCTGCTCGACGGACGCTGGCTCGGTGTCGCCCTGCACCACGATCAGGCGCCGGAGCTCGGACCGGTACTCGCCAGGCACCTTGGCCCAGACCGGCTCGCCCTTGTGCTCACCGAACCCGACGACCCGCCCCGGATCGCGCTCAGCGAGGAAGATCCCCCACCGGTAATCCCTCATCGCCACGTGCCCGAACTGAGCCCAGCCTTCGCGGCCGACGTTAATCGCCGTCCGGAGATAAACGTCCTGCGCCGGCAGCGCGGGCCCCATCGAATCCCACCAGTTCAGGAAGTTCGGCTGCCACGACTCCAATGCCCGCTGCAGCCGCCTGTCCTCGCGGAGGCCGACGTTGTTCGGGATCTTCTCGGCATAGTCCATGATCACACCCGGTTCCGGTCGAAGTCGGCTCGCTGCCCGGTGCCGTATTTACGCAGCGCTCCCTGCGGCCCTGACGCGTTCGGCCGGTTGAAGATCCAGTTCTGCCAGGCCGTGAGCCGCCCGAAGATCTTCGTCTCCATGGTCTCAGGCCCGGCGAACCGGTAATTGGCTTCCAGTCCAGTCAGCGCGTCAGGGCTGAAACTCGCCCGTTCCTCGATCGCGATCCTGACTTCTTCTTCCCAGTCAATGTCGTCAGGGGCAAAAGTCACCAGCCCGAGCCCGGCGGCTTCCTCCGCCGTCAGCGCTGCCCCGACGTGGTCAAGCACCAAGTCAAGTGCCTTATTGTCGCCAGAAAACCGCGTGGCGGCTCTCGACAGCCCGTTGCTCATGGGCAGGAGGCCGGCGTTGAGCGGCGTGAGCGTGATCGTCGCTGGCTCCGCATCGGGGTCGGTGTCAAACACCCCGTCAAGCATGAAGCTCCGGTCGGCGGCCAGCGCGAGCTCGAGCAGCAGCCCGGAGAAGCAGCTTCCCGGCTCGATCAGCGCGATGAGGCTACGGCTGGTCACGTCGAGCCGCTTGAACGTCCGCCCGGCGTACAAGAGGATCTCGTTGACCAGCCAGTCATCCCTGTGCGCGAGCAGGAACTCGTCGTAGGCGAGCGCCAGCGCCTGGTCGCCTCGCGTCCGCAGTGTCCAGGTGCCGAGATCGTTTTCGTTGGTGCGCAGGTCAAGTATCAGGTCATCAAGTTCCCTGATCACCGCGAGCGGCCAGAAGCCCGCGTCGATCCCGGCCAGCGCCTTCTCGTCAGGTGGCTCCCCGTCCGGCCCGCGTACGGTGATCGCGGCTTCCCTGCCTTCGCGGTCAAGGCCGGCGCTGACGTACTGGTACTCGATCGCGTCGTCCGTGCGCTTCTTCGCCAGCGGCGTGAGCCGAACCCCAGTCGCGTTCTCCGGCCGGCGTGACAGCGCCGCGAGTTCGGCCGCGCGGGTCGCCACCGCCTCGTCCCAGCTGCTGCGCGGCACGACTTCGTCAACGAGCCGCCACTGCGCCGCCCTCGCCCCGCCGATCCCCTCCGACTTCGTCGAGAAGTAGTCGGCCAGGTCGCGCCGCACATGCCGCTTATCGGTGATCCGCGTCAGTCCCCCGGTGCCTGGCAGCACCCCGAGCAGCGGCAACTCCGGCAGCGACACCACCGAGGAGCGGTCGTCAACCAGCATGATGTGGTCGCATGCCAGCGCCAGTTCGTAGCCGCCGCCAGAGGCCGCGCCGTTGAGCGCGGCGAGATAGACCTGGCCCGACCCCGACGTCGCGTCCTCGATGCCGTTCCTTGTCTCGTTGGTAAATTTGCAGAAATTGACCTTCCAGGCATGCGGGGAAGACGCCAGCATCTTGATGTTGGCGCCGGCGCAGAAGATCTTCTCCCTGGCGCTGGTCAGGACCACGACCCTGACCTCTGGATGCTCGAACCGCAGCCGCTGCGCAGCGTCGTACAACTCGATGTCGACGCCTAGGTCGTAAGAGTTCAGCTTGAGCTCGTAACCCCCGCGCAGCCCGCCTGCCTCGTCCACGTCCATCGCCAGCGTCGCGACGGCCCCGTCAAGGCGCAGGCGCCAGTGCCGGTACTCCTTCGGGCACGTCTGGAAGCTGACCCGCTCGCTCATGCCATCATTCTACAGAGCTAGGTACAGGTCGCAAGATTCAAGTAGAATGTTGTGGTGAGCGGCGGCCCGGCAATGTCCAGCCCGGCAATGTCCAGCCCGGCACTGTCCAGCCCGGCACTGTCCAGACGGCACTCGGCGGGGGCAGAGAGCGCGCGCGGCCTGCTGTTCACCGTGCTCGGCGAGTTTGTGCTGCCCACTGGCGGGACGGCCTGGACCTCGGCTTTCATCGAGGTATTCGCTCGCCTTCGAATCGAGGAGAAGTCGATCAGGCAGGCGCTGGCCAGAACCGCCGCCGACGGCTGGATCAGCCCTGAGCGAGTTGGCCGGCGTACCAGGTGGTGCCTGACCGCGGCTGGTGAGCGGTTGCTGACCGAGGGCACAGAGCGGATCTATGCGTTCGGCGGTTCGCAGCCCGCATGGGACGGACGCTGGCTGCTTGTGCTTGCCCGCGTGCCGGAAAGCGACCGTACCGTGCGGCACGTCCTGCGTACCCGGCTGAGCTGGGCAGGGCTAGGGAGCCCCGCACCTGGCGTATGGGTAACCACGCACACGGAGCGGCGGAGCGAGGTCGAGGAGGTGCTGCGCCAGGCCCCCGTACCAGGCGGTCAGGTCTTCATCGCCGAGCACCTCGCTGGCGCCATGCCAGAACTGACCGCGCAATCCTGGGATCTGCCCGCGATCGGTCAGCAGTACGAGCGGTTCCTCGCGGAATTCGCCTGGCCGGCGGCGGATGATCCGCTCGTGCGGCTCACCGAACTCGTGCACGCCTGGCGGCGTTTCCCCTCGGTCGATCCCGGCCTGCCCGCCGAACTGCTGCCGGAAGGCTGGAGCGGCAGCAAAGCGGCAGAACTGTTCGCGGCCAGGCACGCCGGCTGGTCGCACGCGGCGATACGCCAGTGGAAAGAGCTGGACGCCTGAACCCCGCCTCACCGGTCGCGGCCGTGCACGTCCGCGCCGTGCTTGTCCGCGCCGTGCCTGGTGACGTGCTCGGTCATCGCTGCCAGGTCGCCTGGGTCGCCGTACCGGACCCAGAGTTCGCGGTGGAAACGGTACTTATCCGTGTCTCCGGGCTCAGGGGCGAGCACGCCGCCGAGCATCGCCGCCGCGCGCGCGGCGTCCTTGGCTAGCTGCGCGACCGCGCGGGCGGCTTCAGGCTCGCGCAGCGCGCTGAGCGCCTCGGCGACCTTCAGCGCCCGGTCGGCCACGTCCTCGACGATGGACTGCGCGTACGACAACCGCCTCGCATCAGGATCTGTGCTTGCCATCGTCTGTGCTTGCCATCATCTGTGCTTGCCATCATCTGTGCTTGCCTTCTCCGGCCACGTCCTGCCTGACGCTCACGGCGGGACGCCATCCAATATATTCGGCGGGAGAACTCACGACCTGGCGGAGTGATCATGCGCATTGGTGCGGGGCTTGACAGCAGGCTCGGGCTCAGTTTCGGCGAGCTACGCGAGGCAGGGCGGGAAGCGGCGCGGCTCGGGTTCGAGAGCTTGTGGACGCCGGCCGGCGGCGTGCCAGACGCCTTTCACGTCTGCGCGGCCTGGCTGCAAGACTCCGAGGTGCGGGCGGGAATCTCCGTAGTGCCCGCGCCCGCGCTGTGGACGCCGAGAGCGCTGGCGATCCAGGCCGCGACCGTCGGGCAGATCTCGGACGGGCGGTTCGTGCTCGGGATAGGCACCGGCGGTTACGGGCCAGGGTTCTGGGCCTCGCTTGGCCTGCCCGACCGGCCGATCGCGGTCATGCGCGACTACCTGACCATCGTGCGCGGCCTGCTGGCCGGGCAGACCGTGACGCATGACGGCCTGATCAGCGTGCGCGGCGCCTCCCTCGGCGTGCACGGGCTGCCTCGGGTTCCCGTGCAACTCGGCGCGCTCGGGCCGCAGATGGTGCGGCTGGCCGGCGAGTCGTCTGACGGGGCGTTGCTGAACTGGGCGACGCCCGAGCGGATCGCCGAGAGCCGGCGGCTGGTCGCCGAGGGGGCGGCGAAGGCGGGCCGCGATCCCGGCGAGTGCCCGCTCGTCATGTACATCAGGGTGTGCGTAGACGACGACGTCGCGGCGGCACGCCGGGCGCTTGGGCGGCAGGTGCTGACCTATGCGATGGCGAGGCCAGGGGTGCCGCCGACCACCGGTTACCGCGGCATGTTCGCGCAGATGGGATTCGGCGAAGTCCTGTCTGACCTGGAGCGCAGGCAGGCCGCGGGCGAGCAGCTCGACGCGCTCGCCGATGACGCGCCTGACGAACTGCTGAATGCCGTTGGCTACTTCGGTCCCGCTTCAGGAGCGCCTGAGGCCTATGCCAGGCTCAGCGCCGGGCTCGATGAGACCATGGTGCGCGTGATCACGGCCCGCGCGGGACTGGAACCTGTCATCGCCGCGCTCGAGGCACTGACTCCGGCCAAGATCAGGGCGGCGGCCGGCTAACCGCCCGCCCCACGCCGGAACGCGCTAGACACCGCAAACCCCGGATTCCGGGCATTCCGCCGGGCTAACAGCATCGCTGGCTTGTTGTTGTCGTTCGCGGGCCGGGGCCGGGGACATCGTTGGCTACCTGATGCTGTGCCCGTAGCATCGCGGAGCCACCGATGCTGTTCGCCGCAGGCGGGTTACGACATCGGTGGCTCCGCGATGCTGTTGCGGGCGGGCGGAGCCATCCGGGGTGCGGGATCGCCGCAAAAGGGGCATCGGGCATTTGGCAATTACTTCCGTTACCTGAGGCTGTCGCTGGTAGCCGCACTGCAATTTTCACTGCGCCGTGCTTTGCATTATCAAATTACTAAGAAGATCGCATCTTCGCTGGTCAAACCAGCTTTCAGGTAAGAAAAATAATGCCTTTTCGCTCTAGCGAAAATTGTCCGAGCGCGCCATGGTTGGAAATAGCAGCACAGCGAGGGAGACCGCCATGACATCCATGATTACGCCATCAAGCTCGGACAGTTCCACCTCCGTTGCCGCGCCCATCAGCCTCTACGAAGCCATCGGCGGGCACGCTTCCGTTACCGCGGCCGTCGACATCTTCTACGCCAAAATGCTTGCCGATCCGGTGGTCAGCAAGTTCTTCCCCGGAGGCGTCGGACCTGTCCACCGCGCGCACATCGCCACCGTTCTCTGCGAGGCACTTGGCGGCCCCGAGCGTTACCACGGGCCCGATCTCGCCGAGGCGCACCGCGATCACGCCATTTCCGACACCGACTTTGACATCACCGCCGGCCACCTTGCCGCCACCCTGCAAGAGCTTGGCGTACCTGACAACATGGTCGGCCAGATCATCGAGATCGTCGCCGGGCTGCGGCCGATCGTCGTCACCGCCTGACCCCGGTCGCCGTGCGCGAGCGGGCCAGGCACCTCCCCTGGCCCGCTCGCCGCGCGGCTCGCACGCCGGCTGCGGGAAACCCCGGCCCGTCAGCGGCCCATCAGGTAGAACTCCGGGTTGGGCCGCAGCGCCGTCAGGTGGGCGAGCCGGTTCGAGGCGGCGAAGAGCGCCGTGATCGCGCCGACGTCCCAGATCTCGTCGTCGGTGAGCCCGGCGGCACGAGCCTTGTCAAGATCGGCTTCGCCGAACAACTCGGGCTTCCTGGCCAGCGCGAGCGCCAGGTCGGCGATCGCCCGCTGACGCGGGCCGAGTTCGGCCTGCCAGGGGCTGGCCGCGACCTGGTCAGGCAGGTGCGGGTCCCTGGACCGCAGGCGCAGGATCGCGCCGTGCGCGACAACGCAGTAAGTGCAGTGGTTAGCGCCAGACGTGGCCACGACGACCAGTTCGCGTTCCGCTTTGCTCAGGCCGTCGGCCCTGTCCATCAGAGCGTCGTGGTAGTCGAGAAAGGCCCGCAGTTCTGCGGGCCGGTGCCCGAGCGCACGAAAGATATTAGGGACGAATCCCGATTTCTCAGCGATAACACCGATCCGTTCCCGCAGGTCCGCGGGTAGCTCGTCCATCTCTGTGACTCCGAACCTGCTGTCCGCCATGGCTGCCTCCTCGCTCGCCGCTGCTCCCATCTTCGCGTGTGCCGGGAAGAGCACATGTATGAGCGGATCGGCCCTAAGGCCAACAGGTCGATCGGTAGAGTGCGACAGGGACAAGAGCACAGGGCAGGTGACTGGCTGCGCGACCGGTGCCGCAGACGTCATCAGGGAGGGGCGGATCCGTTGGAGCTGAAGTCAGTCCGCATTCAGAACTACCGGAGCATCGACGACTCCGGTGTGGTGCCGATCTCCGATATCACCTGCATGGTCGGTAAGAACGAGTCAGGAAAGACCGCGTTCCTGCACGCGCTCCACCTGCTGAACCCGCTGAACCCGATTGGCGGCAAGACCAGGTTCGACGACGTGATGGACTTCCCCAGCAAGCGGTTCTCCGCTTACCGCAAGGTACGGGAGACCTCTCCGGCGGACGTCGTGACCGCGGTGTTCGAGCTGAGCGACAACGAGCTGAAGGTCATCGAGGAAGACCTCGGTCCTGGCGTGCTCAAGAGCCGCGAGATCACCGTGGTCAAGGGTTACGACAGCCGGCGCCGTTACATCTCGTCCTACGACGTCGGCAAGGCGATCGAGCACCTGTCCTCCGGTCTTGAGCTGACCGCGGCCGAGAAGCAGGCGGTCCAGGGCGCGAGCACGATCCCCGAGCTGACCGCCGCGCTCGGCGCGATCGTCGGGCCGCACGTCTCGGTGACCGAATTGCTTGCCAGGCTCGACACCTGGCGCGATCACTCGCTCGGCGTGTACCTGGTCGACAACTACCTCGACGGCTGGCTGCCCAGGTTCTTCTATTTTTCCGACTACAGCACGATGCGCGGCCGGGTATCGCTGCCTGACCTGAAAGCCAAGGAGGCGTCGGGTCTCACCGACGAGGCCGACCGTACCTTCCTCTCGCTGCTGCAGACGGTGGACGCCGACCTCACGGAGTTCGAGGAACTGGACTTCGAGGCGCTGACCCGCGATCTCGAAGGAGTCGCCAACGGCATCACCAAGGACGTGTTCAGCTTCTGGCGGCAGAACCCAGGACTGCGCGTCACGTTCCAGATGTCGCCAGGCAACCCGGCCGCCGACCCGCCGCTGAACCGCGGGCCGGTCGTCAACCTGCGCATTTACAATCCCAAGCACTCGGTAACCGTGCCGTTCGACGAGCGCTCACGTGGCTTCGTGTGGTTTTTTTCCTTCTATTCCTACTTCAGCAACATCCCGCAGGACCCGCGCCGCAATACGATCCTGCTGCTCGACGAGCCAGGCCTGAGCCTGCACGCCACCGCCCAGGCGGACGTGCTCGCCTTCATCGAGCACAAGCTCGCGGCAAAACACCAGGTCATCTACACGACGCATTCGCCTTTCCTCATCGACCCGCAGCGCATCGACCGGGTGCGCACCGTGCAGGACGTCGATGACCAGGGCACGATCATCAGCGCCGATAACTTCAAGCGCGACAGCGAAACGCTGTTCCCGCTACAGGCCGCCCTGAGCTATGAGCTGGCTCAGGCACTGGTCACCGGGCCTGACTGCCTGCTCGTCGGCTGGCCGTCTGACCTGATCTACCTGCAGATGCTGAGCCAGGCCTGCCTGGAGGCCGGCCTTTCCTCGCTGGACCAGAGCTGGGTCATTACCCCGGTCGGCGGGGCAGACAAGGTTTCCGCGTTCGTCAGCCTGACGGGCTCGCCGGCGCTGAACGTGGCCGTGCTGATCGACGGCGGTACCGGCGACCAGCAGCGGATCAAGGCGCTCGCCGACAACGGGCACGCGGAGACCAAGGCCCTGATCCAGATCAGCGAGTTCACCACGGGCAAGGAAGCCGACATCGAGGACCTGCTGGGCGCCGACTGCTACTGCGCGCTGTTCTCCAGCGTTTACGGCAAGGACCTGCCGCTCGGCACGCTCAAGCCGTCGGACATCAAGTCCAGGGTTCCGCGCATCGCCGTTCGGGTGGAGCAGTACCTGCGGGACAATGACATCCCGATCGGAACGATCGACAGGTACCGGCTCGCGGTCTGCTTCCTGCGGGAGCAGCAGGCGATGCTCCCCAAGCTGACCACCGCGTCCCTGGAGCGAGCGGCCAAGCTGTTCGAGCGCATCAACAGCTGCCTGCCCTAGCCAAGCGAGCAGCTTCGGTATCTGGCCATCCGCGAGGGCCGCAGGCGGGATAAGCACAGTGATGTAGGGGCGTTGTCGCTGGCTGACGGAACCGCGTCAGGGAAGCATTGGGGTGACCAGCTAGCCCCCGAGGAACCCCGCCATGCACCCGCCATCAGTCAACGAGGCCGGCCAGGTCGGCCAGGACGACATCGAGCCATGGATCAAGACGAGGCTGCGCGGCTTCCTTGATGCCAGGGCCGAGTCGCTCGCAGCGGTGAGTCCGCAGTTCGTGCCCTTTGTCAGAGCCGTGAGGGAAATCTTGGACACCGGCTCAGGACAGCCGTTTCCCCCGTTTTGCTACTGGGGGTGGCGGGCCGCCGGCGGTGACGCCGGTGATCAGCGGATCATCACCGCCAGTTCCGCCATGGAGTTGCTCGGCATCCGGGCAGCCACGGAACGAAGCCTGGTCGGTGACCTGTGCCTGACCTGGTGCGCTGAGCTGTTTTACGGTTGCGGGCTGCCCGCCGGCCGGCTCGAGGCCGCCGCCGGGCCTTTTCACCTGATGCAGGCCGAGGTTCTTGCCCGGTCGTATCTTGGCGGGCTCGAGCACGGAGATGCGGAGCAGGCAGGGATCGCCGGCAGGTACCGGACGTCGGCGTCGCACGCCATGCGGGCGGGGGCCGCGCTGGCCGGCGCCGGGCCAGAACTGGCGGACGAGTGCGGCGCGTTCGCTTCACCGCTCGGCGAGGCGGTTCAGCTTCGCGCCGAGGTAATCGCGGTCTTCGCCGACGGCGCCCTGCGCCGCGGCCGGGCACCGGTGCTGATCGCGCTGGCCCGCGAGCGCGGCAACCCCGGCCAGCGCGCCGAACTGCAGGCACTCTACGGCGATCCCTCGCTCACCGGACAAGGAGCGGAGCGACTGCGCGGTATCGTCACCGACACACGGGCACTTGCCGTCGCCGAGGAGATGATCGTCCGGCAGGTCAATGAGGCGCTGCACGTCCTCCACCGGCTCCCCGCCGGGCGCGACGTGAAAGAGGCACTGACCGCGTTCGCGGTGGCTACCGCCGACGGACCCGACTGACGTGCGGTCAGTGCGGCGGGGGTTTGCCTGGCTCGCCGGCGGCGGCCTTGGCGTGCGGGCCGATCGCCATCTCTTCCGCGCGGTGCTCGGGAGCCGCCTTGCCGACGATGCGGTACACCTCGGCGCCGTCCACGGTTTCCCGTTC
>DATJLT010000322.1:0-14745 GCA_035509195.1 Streptosporangiaceae bacterium
CCGGCTGTTCTTCGACGAGGACGGCCTGTTCCGCGTCACCACGCACTGCGGCTGGCTGATCTGCTCCTGAGACTGAGGTTGCCGGGAGTGAGGCTGAGCATGTCCTGCAACCGGGTGAACGAGAGGGCGTCACCCTCGTTCAGCTCGTGCAGCGCCCGGATCGCCGACCCGATGATCAGGGCCACGCAAGTCAAAGCGGTTTAGCGGGGCCGAACTGAAACCTGTTCTAGTTCAGCGGTCCGGCGTAAAGTGAGCACTCACTACCAACGTGAGCTTTACCCGCTTGCTCCAGGGAGATCACGATGCGCGATCACGACCGGTTCTACATTGGCGGCCAGTGGGTCGCGCCGGCGGGCACTGAGACGATCGAAGTCATCTCGCCCCATACCGAGGAAGTCATCGGCCACGTGCCGGAGGGCACCGCCGCTGACATGGACCGGGCCGTCGCGGCCGCTCGTGACGCGTTCGACGACGGGCCCTGGCCGCAGATGGAGCCGGCCGAACGCGCCGACGCCATCGGGCGGCTGGCTGACCTTTACGCGGCGAAACTCGGCGACTTCGCTGAGATCATCACCGAGGAAATGGGCTCGCCGATCACGTTCTCCCAGCTCGCGCAGGCACCGCAGCCGCACATGATGCTGACGTACTTCGCCGAGCTCGGCAAGACCTTCACCTGGGAAGACGAGCGTCCTGGCCTGTTCGGCCCGGTGACCGTGCGGCGCGAGCCCGTCGGGGTGATCGCGGCGATCGTGCCGTGGAACGTGCCGCAGTTCACGATCATGACCAAGCTCCCCGCCGCGCTGGTCGCCGGCTGCACCGTGGTCGTCAAGCCGGCGCCTGAGACACCGCTCGACGCGTATTTGCTGGCCGAATTGATCGATGAGGCCGGCCTGCCTCCCGGCGTGGTCAACATCGTTCCGGCCGGACGCGAGGCCGGCGAGCGCCTGGTGTCCCACTCAGGCGTCGACAAGGTCGCGTTCACCGGCTCGACCGCGGCAGGAAGGCGCATCGGCGCGATCTGCGGAGAGCAGCTCAAGCGCTGCAGCCTGGAACTTGGCGGCAAATCAGCCGCGATCATCCTCGAGGACGCCGACCTCGCGGCGACCGTTGGCTGGCTCGAGATGGCGTCGCTGATGAACAACGGGCAGGCCTGCGTCGCGCAGACCAGGATCCTCGCGCCGCGCAGCCGTTACGACGAGACCGTTGACGCGGTCGCCGGCATGGTGTCTGGCCTGAAGGTCGGCGACCCAGGCGATCCGGCGACGCAGATCGGACCCCTGGTCGCGAAGCGGCAGCAGGACAGGGTCGAGGGTTACATCTCGATCGGCCAGGAAGAAGGCGCCAAGGTAGTAACCGGCGGCTCGCACGCTTCAGGCGCGGACCGCGGCTGGTACGTGGCCCCGACCGTGTTCGCAGACGTCGACCCAGATATGCGGATCGCACGCGAGGAGATCTTCGGCCCGGTGCTCGCGGTGATCCCCTACGAGGACGAGAGCGACGCGATCAGGATCGCCAACGACAGCGAGTACGGCCTCGCCGGCACGGTCTGGACGGCGGACAACGAGCACGGCATGCAGGTCGCCCGCAAGGTCCGCACCGGCACGTACGGCGTCAACATGTACATGATCGAGACCTGCGCGCCGTTCGGCGGCTACAAGTCAAGCGGCATCGGCCGTGAGCTCGGGCCTGAAGGCCTCATGACCTACCTTGAGTACAAGTCGATCACCCGCCCGGCAGGCTGACGCCTGCTGCTCGCGCCGGCGATATCGGCCCGCGTTCCGCCGGGTTTTCCGGGCATTCCGCCGGGGCGGACAGCATCGCTGGCCCGCCGTTGTCGTTCGCGGGGCGGGGCCGGGGTCGTCGGTGGCTACCTGATGCTGTAGCCGTAGCATCGCGAAGCCATCGATGCTGTGCGCCGCGGGTCGGGCTATGTCATCGCTGGCTCCGCGATGCTGCTGCGGGGTGCGCACCGCAGAGTTACGCGTACATGAGCGAGCCGGGCGTGGTGAGCAGTTCGCCTGTCTCCAGCCAGGTCTTCAGGCCGGAAAGGATCATCGGCCAGCCGCCGTAAATCTCCGGGTTCGCACCCTCCCGTAGCTGGTCGTGGGTCAGCAGCAGCTTGCAGGAGTCGCCGACGGGCTCGATTTCCCAGGTAACACGGGATTCGCCGTCGCTTTCGACCTCGGGGCTCCACTTCGCGATCATCGTGTGCACCAGTCGCCTGGGCGGGTCGGCCTCGAGTACCGTGCCTTCGCCGAGCAGGCCAGGCGCCTTGGGGTGGACAACCTCGATGCGCGAGCCTGGCCGCCAGTCGGTCTGCGGCCGGACACCGAAGTTGTACTTACTGCGGATGTCCGGGTTCGTGATCGCCTCCCACAAGCGCTCGGGTGTCGTGCGGATATAGATTTCGTACACTTGTTCCATCACGGTCTCCAGTTGCTCTTTGAGGTCAGCCAGCCCGGATGCCCAGGGCTCGGCGTACTTGCTTACCCACCGGTCATGGATAAGCCGGATGGGAACGGGGTTGAGGAAGTGGAGCTTCTCCCTGCCGCGGCGCCTGGTCACGATCAGGCCGGCCGCCTCGAGCACCTTCAAGTGCTTCATGACGCCGAACCTGGTCATCGTCTGGTACCGGTCTTCGAGCGCCGACAGCGTCTGCCCATCGTGGCGGAACAGTTCATCAAGAACGCTGCGCCTGGTCGGGTCGGAGAGCGCGCGGAAGACCTCGTCCACGGCACCCAGCATAGGTGACCAATTAGTCACATGTCTAGCACTGCAGGCTTCCGACAGCCGTCCCCTGCCTGCTGGCTGGCTATCGTTGGTGCTTGTGACTGACCGGGCAGGCGCGGGAGAGATCTTCACCGAGCGGCTTCACCTGGTCCCCGTTGGCTACGGGCACGTGGGCGACCTTCTGACCATCCACCGTGATCCGTGGATCGCGCAATGGTACGGCGGAGAGTGGTCAGACATTCAGGCCGCGAACTACGCGGCGACGCGCGCCGAAGCGTGGGCGAGAACGGTGAGCACGACAACGCGCCCTTCGCCGTCTACGTGACTGTCGGTACCCCTGCCTAGAGTCGGGTCATGGCGGATAACAGGCTGTCGCTGAAGGAACGCGAGCTCTTCCTTGCCGAGCCGCACGTCGCGGCCTTGTCGGTGGCGGCCGGCGAGGGCCGCGGGCCGCTGACCGTGCCGATCTGGTACCAGTACGCCCCCGGCGGCGAGGCGTGGGTGCTGACCGAGGCCGCTTCACGCAAGGTCAGCCTCATCAAGGCGGCCGGGCGCTTCTCCTTGATGGTGGACAGGACCACGCCTACCTTCAGGTACGTGTCCGTGGAAGGCCCGGTCTCCCGTGTGGTCCCCGGGACAGATGCCCAGTTGCGCGAGATCGCCGAGCGATACCTGCCGCCGGAGAAGGTGGCGGCCTACATCGCACTCGCCGAGAGCGACTTCGGTGAGCAGGTCGCCGTTTACCTGCGCCCGGAACGCTGGCTGTCGGCCGATCTCGGGCCGGGGTGAGGTCCTCGTGCCGGTTCGCGTGATGATCGAGCAGGGCAAGAAGAAGCGGGTCGTGGCCTGCGCCTTTGACTGGCCAGGATGGGACAGGAGCGCCAGGACCGGCGCGGACGTGCTCGCTGTCCTTGCCGCCTACCGGCCCCGGTACCTGCGGGTCGCCCAGCTAGCCGGACTCGGGGACGAGTTCGCCAGTGCGGGTGAGTTCGTTGTCACCGAGCGGCTCGACGGTATCGGGATGACCGACTACTACGGGCTGTCAGGGCGGGCGGCAGGTCCGGAGAAAGAGCCGATGACCGATGCGGAGTGCGAAAGGAAGATCGCGCTGCTCCGTGCCTGCTGGCGGACCTTCGACGAAACGGCCGCGCGGGTCTCGGCCGTGCTGCGCAAGGGTCCGAGGGGCGGCGGCTGGGAGAAAGACCGGATCATCCGGCACGTGAACGGTGCGGAGATCGACGAGTTCGCGCCGAAGGTCGGGGTGAAGGTCCCGCTGGAGACCAGGGACAACGCGGAAGCGCTCAGCGCCTACCGTGATGCTTTTGCCGACGGGATCCGCGAGCACCACGCTCGCGGCGAGCCGGCGCGCTCCTGGGCACTGCAGTTCCTGATCCGGCGCTGCGCCTGGCACATGCTCGACCATGCGTGGGAACTCGAAGACCGCGACCTGAACTGACAACGCCAGGAAGCGCCCGCACTGCCGGCAGGAACAATCAGGGCCTTTCCATCGTCTACCGATATGGATGCGCATCCGAACCTGTCCGACAACTGGTTCAACCCCGGCGTTAGCACAACGTAGCGGGTTGTCCTGGCATTCGATTCGGGAGCAAAGATGCGTTTGACCGCGCGCCGATCGCTCATGGCCGCGATCGCTGCCACCATCACCTGCGTGCCGCTGACCGCGGCTGCCGGGCCTGCCGCCGCTCGCGAGGTGACGACCAGCACCGCCGACCACAGCACCGCCGACCACAGCACCGTCGACCACTGGGGCACCTTCTTCGGCCAGCACCGGCCGGGCGGAAATGACACCAGCCTGAGTCCGGTATCGATGACCGTGCCTGGTCACATAGTTGAGATCGGGACCTCGAATTCCACCGAATACGCGCTGCTCGCCAACGGCGCGCTTTACGCATGGGGCCAGGGATCGCACGGGCAGCTCGGGAACGGCCGCCTGCACGATTCGTTCGCCAGGCCGGTGCGAGTACGCTTCCCGCACGGAGTCAGGATCAAGTCGATCCCGGCCGACGTCATGCCGTTCGACACCGGCCTGGCCATCGACACGAAGGGCCACGTCTGGGGCTGGGGCTTCAACTACGGCGGCGAGCTGTGCCGCGGCACTTCCCGGGAATACACGCGACCGGTCAGGCTGCCGTTCGCGCAGGTGACTGCGGTGGCCGGAGCCTCTGATCACGCCATTTACGACGCCAGGGACAAGCTGTACATGTGCGGCACCAATGAATTCGGCGAGCTCGGCGACGGCACCTACAAGGCAAGCTACCGGCCGGTCAGGGTCAAGCATCTCAGCGGCGAGCGGATCGAGGCTCTCATGGCCTCCTACGGCAACACCGGCGCTCTGCTCAAGAACGGGCACTACTACGTCTGGGGTCTCGACAGCCGCGGGCAGCTCGGTAACGGAACCGTCGGTCACGCATCTGACCTGCCGGTTAAGGTCAGTCTGCCCGGACGGGTCGAAGATGCCGCGCTGGGCGGCTCGCTGACCAACAACGGCCAGTCGCTGGTCATCCTCGCCAATGGCAAGCTGTTCGCCTGGGGCGACGACAGGTACGGCCAGCTCGGCGACGGCGGCAGTGGTGATGAGCCTTCCCCTGTCCCGATCTCGCCGCCTGCCGGGGTGACCTACCAGAGCCTGGCCACATCGGGAGCGACCTCGTACGCGATCTCCAGGACCGGCGACGTCTACGCCTGGGGCGCAAGCTCACAGGGCCAGGCCGGAGACGGCGGCCTGACCCCCGTCCTCACGCCGGTCAGCGTCGTCTCAGGAGCTACTCAGATTTCCGCAACCGCCGCCGACGTCGCCGCGCTCATCGGCTAGCCGGAGTGAGCTCGGACAGCGCCATGACGATGGCGCGCTTGGCGAGTTCGACCTTGAAGGCGTTAGCAGGCCGCGGCGCCGCGGCCGCCAGTTCGGCGCGTGCGGCCTCCGCGTAGCTGGCCGGAGTCGCGGGCTGGCCGAGCAGGCTTGCCTCAGCGCTGCGCGCCCGCCACGGTTTCGTCGCGACTCCGCCGAGCGCGAGCCTGACCTCGGCGACGGTTCCCTTGTCCAGCCGGATCGCGGCGGCGACCGAAGCGAGCGCGAACTCGTAGGACTCCCTGTCTCGGTACTTCTGGTAGACGGAGGTCGCGGCGGACGGCGTCGCGGGAACTTCGATCGCGACGATCAGCTCGCCGTGCTCGAGCGGGTGCTCAAGCTCGGGTGTGTCGCCGGGAAGGAGGAAGAACTCGTCGGCCGGGATGGCGCGGGTGAGGCCGCCCCGGCGCCTGGTATGCACCACCGCGTCAAGAGCGACAAGGGCAACGGCCGCGTCCGACGGGTGCGTGGCAATGCACATCTCACTGGTCCCGAGCACGGCGTGGCCGCGGTTGAGTCCGGTCAGCGCCGCGCAGCCGCTGCCAGGATCACGCTTGTTACACGGCGAGATCGCGTCGCGGTAGTAGCCGCAGCGGACTCGCTGGCACAGGTTCCCGCCCATCGTGGCCAGGTTGCGCACCTGGGCCGAGGCACCAAGGAGCAGCGCCTGCGACAGCACGGGGAACCGCCGCAGCACCGCAGGTGCCTGCGCGACATCGTTCATCCTGGCCAGCGCGCCGATCCGCAGTCCGCCGCCGGGCAGCTCCTCGACGGCGGCTAGCGGCAGCCGGCTGATATCAACGAGCAGTTCAGGACGCAGCACGTCCAGCCTGAGCAGGTCAACCTCGGTCGTGCCCCCCGCCAGGTAGTCGGCTCTCTCCTGACGGCTGACGGCCATGATCGCCTCGTCGACGCCGCTGACCCGTGCGTAAGCGAGTGGCCTCATGAGATGCTCCGCCCGGCGGAAGAGCAAAGCAGACCGCGATCGGTCACAGCTCCTCCTCGCCGCGCAAATAGTACCTTAAGGCCTGAACATCAAGGCCCCTCGCAAGGACCGCGGCAACGACCAGCCTGGAAGGCCCGCACCGCAACCCGCGATCGCGACCGCAACCGCCGTCCACGCCAGGGCGAGGCGACCGGTCCGTCAGATGAATTTGCATTGACGGATCAACAAGTGTTTATATGTCGTCGTGTCACTGTCAGCGCAGGTGAAGCCGTTCGAGGCGGCCGGCGAGCTGCTCAGGGTGCTCGCTGCCCCGGTCAGGCTGGCCATCGTGCACGAGCTGGCTGAGCAGCCCAGGTACGTGCACGAACTGGTCGAACGCCTCGGACTGAGCCAGCCGCTCGTCTCCTCGCACTTGAGGGTGCTGCGCGGCGCCCGCCTGGTGCGGGTAGAACGCCAGGGAAGGGAGGCCGCCTACTCCCTCGCCGACAGCCACGTCGCGCACATCGTGGCCGACGCGGTACAGCACAGCAGGGAGGGACAGTGACGGCGGAGAACCTGCACGGGCTGGCCGAGCAGCGACTGCGGCGCATAGACCAGCGCTATACCAGCGGGCGCCGCGCGATCATCGAACTGCTGATTTCCGCCGGGCATCCGGTCAGCATCGGAGATATCAGCGAGCGACTGCCCTCGCTCCCCCGCAGTTCCGCTTACAGGCACCTCACCGACCTCCAGGCCGCCGGCCTGGTCAGGAGGGTCGCTGCCAGCGACGAGTTCACCCGTTTCGAGCTAGCGGAAGATCTGACCGAGCACCATCACCACCTGCTGTGCACCGGCTGCGGCCAGGTCACCGACGTGACTCCGCCGCCCGCGTTCGAGCGGCAGGTTTCTGGCGCGGTCAGCAGCATCACGGACGCCGAAGGCTTTGAGGCCCACGGCCACCGCCTCGACGTTGTCGGGCTGTGCGCCGGCTGCCGGCGTGAGCGCCAGGTCCGGCCGGCCCGCTGACTTTGCCTGGCGGTGACGTTTTAGACTGCGAAGCGTTGCCGCCCTAATTCGCGTACATTGGAGCCGATGGCGTCGAGCGCGGATTAGCCAGACAGCGGAGGACCGGATGTCAGGTAACAGGCCATACTCATCCGGCGGGCGGCACGCGAAAGCCGATCCCGTTAACAGGCGGGGGCTGCTCAAGGCCGGCCTGATCGCCGGCGCGGTCGTCATTCCCGGGTCGGCAATAGTCGCCGATAAGCTCCTTCGGCATAGTGATACGGCCAAGGCCGCCGAGCCTCCCGCGGCACCGGAAGTCACCACCAGGCCTGCGGTTACCCCGACCTCACGGCCGACTCCCGTGGCGCCGCCTAAGCCGCTAGCAGGCAAGGTGATCGTCCTTGACCCCGGCCATAACCCGAATAACATCAATCACCTGGCCGAGATCAACATGCTCACCGATGCCGGCGGTTTCCTTAAGGCCTGCAACACGGTTGGGACGGAAACCGACGAAGGCTTCCCCGAGTGGGCCTTCAACCTCGATGTCGCCCGCCGCGCCCGTGTCATCCTTCGCGCCGCAGGCGCCCGTGTCATCATGACGCAGAACGGGCACACCCCGTATGGCCCATGCAACGACTGGCGTGCCTGGATCGCCAACCGCGCCCACGCCGATGCCTCGATCGCCATTCACGCTGACGGCGGCCCGGTCGACGGATACGGCTTCGCCGCCCTGACCCCCGAGCTCGTCGTGAATTCCGAGGCCAATAACAGCGCCATCATCAAACCATCAAACGAATTCGCCGACGCGCTGCTCACGCACTTCGCGAAGACCACCAGCGAGCCCCTGTCCACCTACCTCGGCGCCAACGGCATTCAGCCGCGCGACGACCTCGCGGGCCTCAACCTGTCGACGGTGCCAAAGATCTTCATCGAATGCGCCAACATGCGCAACGCCAGCGACGCGCTCAAAGTCACCGACCCGCACTGGCGAGACGCCGCCGCCGAAGGCATCGCCTACTCGATTAAGGCCTTTCTCCTTGAGTAGGTCTGGTCAGGGGCCATTGGCGTGAAGCCCGCCTCCAGATAGAGCGGATGCCCGGAGCTGACCTTGAGCCTGGCGCAGCCGCGTGCCGCGAGCAGGTCAAGCCCCGTTGCGAGGACGTGTCTGGCCGGCGGTGCGAGCGCGTGACAAGAGCCGGTATCCATCGGGCAGCGGCGGGACGGCAGGACGGTCACCGGAGTTGAGCCACGATGAGTTCCCTGTATCGCCCGTCGTGGTAAAACCAGCTTCCGCCATCGCATCGAGCGTCGTCGTGTCGTCATCACGCACTGTGAGCTCGACGGCGTCGAGGCTGAGTTCCCCCATTCTGGAGAGCGCGCGCTGCCAAAGGTCGCTAAAGGTCGCTTGAGCGTGATCGGGCGCGATGATCACGTCGCACTGGCACGGCTCGCCCTGGCCCTGAGCGGTGAAGATGACGCCAGCGACGGGCTCACCTTGACCATCAATCAAGAAAAGCTGGCCGTAGCCGTCGGTAACCCTGTCGCGGCGCCACCACCACTGAAGGTCAGCGGCCTCCCACATCCCTGTTGCCGGATCCGCGAGCCGAACTAGATGCAGAAGCCGGGTGACCATGGCCAGGTACTCTGTCCCGCCGACCAATTTTTCTTCAAAGCGCACGGGTTGTCCTTACACGGCCGCGTCAGCTCGCGCGATGGCTGCTGCGTACTCGTCGTCGTCGATACCGAACTGGCCGTCGCAATCCGCCCACAGGCGATGTTCCTCGTCCGCCCACTCGCGGTAATCCCGCCGTGCCTGAGTTTCGTCGCGGCCAGTCGCCGCTGCCACCTGCGCCCAGGTCGCTCCCGCCTGCACGGCGCGGTGGGCATGTGCGGGGTGCCGGTAGTACCGCGCCAGCAATTCGCCCGCCGCGAGCAACTCCAGGTGCTCGGTCACTGTCAGCGGCTCAGAACCGGCGGCGTCGCCGTGAATCCGCGGATCGTAATCACCGCGCGCCACCAGGGCCATGAAGGCCCGCGCGCTGACCTCGCGAACCGCCAGCTCTTCGAATCGTTCGCGGGCATCGCCGGTCGCACGATAGCGGTCCGAGGTCTGCTGGTAGGTCGTCGCCGGCGATGACGTCTGCTCCATGACGCGTACCTCAGGCTGCCATTGCCCGGCCGCACAACTTTGCTACGTGAGAAAAGAACTCACGAAGGACCGGCTCTCCTTCTGGGCTGATATTCAGCTGTACAGCGGCTCGCAAGCCCGTTGTTACCTTGGGCTTCGGTACCACCTCGTACAGCGGCGTGCCCTGGGGCGCCGACCCTATCCGCAGGGCCAACTGGCCCCTGGCGACGGGAAAGATCTGCACCGCCAGCCAGGCCAGCAAGATCCGATGCTCTGATGACCCCCTGACAAAGGTCTCAAGTACGTCAACGTCGACCCTGAAGAGGCGGTCTTCATAGCTGTATTCCAGCGGCATCCTGCACCCTCCTCGCTGACTGCCGTCACTGTAGCCGTCGCGCGGAAGTGCTGGTCACCCCTAAGCCATCAAAGACGCTCCTCCCGAAAATTCACTTGCTTCGTTTCGCAACAGATCTGCCTGTCCGCTGCGTGTAAGGAAGGAGTCTTGACGGGGAGGTGCAATGAACTTCGAGGAGTTCACGGTTGAGTTGCTGCCGGGCCTGCTGCGGTTCACCGTAGTGCTGACCGGTGATCGTGGCACCGCCGAGGATCTGGCTCAAGAGGTGCTGATCCGGGCGCACGCCCGGTGGAGCAAGATCGGGAAACTAGACCGGCCTGATCGTTATGTCCGCAAGATGCTGTTGAACGAGTTCTTGTCGTGGCGTCGCCGATCCTGGCGGCTGATCCCGTCGGGCCTTGGCTCAGATATCGACCACCGTGCCGCTCCTGACCACGCCGTCGGCTACGCAGAACGTGACGCTCTGGCGGCCGAGCTTGCCAGGCTGCCGCCCCGGCAGCGCGCTGTGCTTGCGCTGCGCTACTACGAAGACCTGTCTGATGCCGAGATCGCCGACTCGCTCGGCTGCAGCCCGGGAACTGTTCGCGGCTACGCGTCTCGGGCATTGGCCGCCCTGCGGATTGAGATGACCGCCCAGCCGTGCCAGGAGCCAGCATTCTCGAAGGAGATCTGACCATGCGAACTGAAGACGATCTGCGGTCGGCTTACCGGGCCTTGGAGCGGCACGCGCCTGACGCTGACATGGTGCTCCGCGCAGTCTATGACCGGCCGGAAAGAGCGTTCCGCCCGCTGCGCGCGCCACGATGGCGCATTCGGCGAGTCAACCTCGCTCTGGTCGCTGTGGCCGCCGCCATAACCGCGGTCGCGCTAGTGCTGGTCACGGCGGAGGGGCCGACCGGCCGCGGCGGCCCGGTGTCCCCGGCCTCCTTGCGTGCGCGCCTGCTTGCTGCCATAAGCGTCGCTGGCGGAGACGTTCTTTACGCGGGGCGATCACCCGATGCAGGAGGGATGTGGATCTGGCCCGGATACCCCCACCCAGGGCAGCAGGTACGGGTCCGCGTCCTTGGCCTCGGCGCCAATGGCATACCGGGCAAGGATGCGGAGTACATCTTCACGATGCCTGGCCGCCATGGCGCGGCGGGCGGGTCCGGCAATCCGATCGACTGGGGTCTGATGACTGTCACCGGCACCCTGATCGTGGTCGATCACCTCAGGCGCACCTGGGGTGAGTGGGAGCGCCAGAACATCACTCTCGGGTTGCCGGTCAACGCGGCCGGGATACGCAGCGAGATCGCGCATGGCCAGCTCCGTGTTATTCGCCATGCAACCCTGCGCGGGCGGCGGGCCATTGAGCTAGCCATCACCCTCCGGCACAGTGAACCAGCCAACCCGCTGCGGGTCACCACAGCGGAGCTGTGGGTCACCACAGCGGAGCTGTGGGTCGATGCGACGACCTACCTGCCGATGCGCCAGCTCCTGCGGTTTTCCGACGGGAAGCAGAGCCTGACCAACTACGCGTTCCTATCGCCCACGCCAGCGCACTTGGCCAAACTGCGCCCCGATATCCCGGCAGGGTATAAGCGCACCGCTTTGCTCCCTGACCAGGGGAAGAGGAAGTGACCGTATCCGCGTCCGCGATGAGCCTGGCACGTGTCGCCGCGCGAGTCGCCTTGCTGCTGACGGTCCTCGCCGTGACCTCGGGCTGCCATTCAAGTCCATCGGCGTCTCCAAAGCCATCGAACTCGGCGACGCCGATGAAGACGGTTGCTACGCCACGACCGGGAACAGCCATCAGCGAAAGGTGCCCACGCCGCTCCTCAGCGGTGAAGCGGGCCAGGTCCGCGGGCCGATTTCGGGTAGCCCACCTGCTGCCTGGCAGCAAAGCCGACCAGAGCCGGCCGTTCAAGCGCACGCTGGGTAACCGGCAGGCAATCGCATTGCTGGCTCGGGTAGCCCGCGCTTACCGGCACGTACCCGGCGTGGAGCTGTCATCGGCAGCTCGGTCGGCCGCTCCGCAACTGCGCCTGTGGCTATGCGCTGGCACGATCACCGGCGAGGAATTCATTACCGCTGGCCCCGCCCCGGTGACGCTCGTCGCAGAAGGCAGCGCAGCCACCTTCGTCCATGACGCGGCGGCCAGGTGCTGGCGACGTCTTCCGCTAGCCGACTCCCAGACGCTTACCAACATCGGGGAGCCATTCCCCTTTGACTATGATCCCAAGCTGATGCTGACGCACCACGGTGGCACCAGTCAGCAAGTCACGGTGGAAACGATAAGCAAATTCTGGCGCTGGACCAGTCCTGTCCACACCGGCAAAGCCCCGGTGAAATCTTTCCTTACCTATACCATAGGCAACTCATTCTGGCTTGAGTCGGTGCATGTACGCACCTCGGATCTCACTGTGAACACTGTTCTTCGCGTGGCTACACTGGCCACCGCGCCCGCGCTACCTAATCCAGCGCCGAACTGCCCGCCGGGCAAGCGACAGCTAAAAGCTAGAGGTTGATGACGATCTTGCCGTGTACGTGGCGGCCGGCTTGAAGCCCGACCGCGGCGCGGATCTGCTCTACCGGGAAGGTTGCCGCGATGGGCACGCGGAGGTGGCCCGCCGCGACCAGGCGGGCGACTTCCTCGATGGCGCCGGGGGCGGCGTTAGCGCCGTTTGCCGGCGTGATCCCGTCGACCTGCGCGGCGATGGTGGTGATGCGCTGGTCAGGAACGCCAAGTTCTCGTGCCGCCTGCACCGTGTCAGTCCCGAACAGGTCGATCGCCGCGGTGACGCCACCGGGAGCCAGGGCACGGACCCGGCCGGCCAGGCCGTCGCCGTAGGCGACCGGCTCGGCACCTAGGGCACGCAGCGCACCGGCCGACGCCGCCGATCCCGTCCCGATCACTCGCGCGCCAGCGAGTCGGGCAAGCTGGACGGTGAACACGCCGACTCCGCCTCCCGCGCCGCCGATAAGTAGCGTATCGCCCGGGCCGGGGCCGACAACGGCAAGGGCGGCGGCGGCAGTGCATCCAGCTATGGCCAGGGTGGCGGCGGTGCGGTCGTCGATGCCGCCCGGGGTGTGGTGCGCGTCGCCGCCCGCCGCGATGGTCCCGGCCACGTCTACGACCACGTAGTCGGCGACCGCGCGGGACAGGGCGCCGCCGAACACCCGGTCGCCGGGCGCGAACTCGGTCACGCCGTTACCGACCTGGTCCACGACCCCGGCATAGTCGGTTCCGAACCCGGATGGCAGGCTCAGGCCGAACCGGGCGGCGGTGCCTGCGTCAGAGGTCATGAACCAGTCCATCGGATTCAGCCCGGCCGCGGTGACTCGCACGCGGATCTGCCCCGGTCCGGCCTGCGGCGCAGGTACCTCGCGGACGTCCAGGACCTCAGGGCCGCCGAATGACTCAAGGCGGACCGCCCTGCTCGTGGGCGCTGGCGTGCTGTTGCCCTGTTCTTGCATGCTCACTTGTTTCCCCCGAGGACGAATGTCAAGGAGCGGAAGCGGGCTACGCTCCGGATGCAACCGGAACTCTAACATAACCGGAGCGTGATCCGTTTTGGCAGAGTCGGAGACCCGCGCGCTCCGTGCGGACGCGACGCGCAACCGCGAACAACTCGTGGAAGCAGCGACCCGCGCATTCTCCTCTGCCGGCGCCGGGCCGTCCATGCGAGCGATCGCACGCGAAGCCGGGGTCGGCATCGCCACGCTCTACCGACACTTCCCCAACCGCGAGTCTCTCGTGGACGCGGTCTACCGCGACCAGGTCGAGCGCCTCGCCGACGGCGCCCGCGACCTGCTCACCCAGCTTCCCCCTCCCGAGGCACTGCGACGCTGGATGGACCTGTTCGGCGACTGGATCGCGACCAAGAACGGCATGCTCGGCACACTGCTCGCGATGATCGAAACAGGCGAGATCGCTCACGCCCAGACCCAGACCGAACTGCTCGCCGCCATCGACCACATCCTCAACGCTGGCAGCGCAGCAGGCGAACTCCGCGCCGACGTCACCGCCGAAGACATCGCCGCCAGCCTCATCGGCATCTTCACCGTGGCTCCCCCGCCCGAGCACCACGCCAGGGCAAGCCGGCTGCTGAACATCCTCATGAACGGCCTCCGCCCTGCGCCCTGAGCCGCCGCCGGGGATCGGGCGCACAACTGGCACGGCATCGCTTCCGGCGCTCGCGCAGACCATTTACACCCGGACTTCGCCAAGAACGCGAGCGAAAGCGACGAGTCCGTCCGCCTGCGATCGGGCACGACACGGGCACGGCTATCCGATCTGACCGCTCACTGGCTACCCAGCAGGTGCCTGACCTGCGATAATAGAGATCAGCCAGCGCGCCTGGCAGGGATCGAACCTGCGACCAACTGCTTAGAAGATCGTTCCCGCCGAGGCGCTCACCGGCACTTTCCCAGGTCAGCCCGGATTCGAGGTCCCCCTTACCGACCGTGAGACACCCTTGTCTCCCGCCCGTTCTGGCACGGAAGTGGCACGGCTCTGAGCACTTATGTGCCCATGTGACCAGTGGAAACGGCGGTGCAGGTCAAGAGGTTGCGCTCTTGCCTGAGAGTCACTGTGACTGACGTCTCGTCACCCTAGTGTAGCGTGTTGAAAGTTGTTTTACGGTGTGATTCGCGGGACAATGGAGCATGTCTGTTGCTCCTGCCCTGGTGCTGCGCGAGGGCGACCGGAAGAGGCTGTCCGAGCTGGCCCGGCTGCCGAGCGTGCCATCGGG
>DATJLT010000323.1:0-5996 GCA_035509195.1 Streptosporangiaceae bacterium
CGCGGCAAGGCGGCGTCTGGCGCGCAAGCGCCGCCTCAGGACCCGCTCGGCCGTGGTGAGCGGCAGCGCGAAGCCGAAGCCGAGTGCCAGCGGCAGGTAAGAGCCTGACGGCTTGACCGGCACTCCTCCGCCGTAGTCCGCAAGCGTGGCCGTCCTGCTCGCGGCACCTCGGCCTTCTGCCGCTGGGTGGCTGCCCGACCTAAGCAGCTTCGGTTGCAGGAACGTCGACGGAATCGGGAGGATCCTGAACCGGTGCAGCGGCCAGACGATCATGAATGCCCGGCCGATGACCTTATTCTCAGGAATGGTGCCCAGGCGGTCGAACGGATAACAGTACTCGGGATCCTTGTAGCCGCAGTCGTGCAGGCGGGAGTCCGCCGAGTCGATCCGGTGATCGCCCATGACCCACAACTGCCCGGCCGGCACGGTCACGTTGAAACCGAACTGTGACGGCTGGTTGCCCGGATAGATGAAGGACTTCTCGCTGAGCGCGACCCCGTTCACGGTGATCTCGCCATGGGCGTTGCAGCAGGCGACATGATCGCCTGGCAGGCCGATCACTCGCTTGATGTAGTCGACCTGGTCCGTAGGGGTACCGAAGAGACCAGCGATGTTGCGGAACAGCGCGCCGAGGGTGTCGTCGTAGACCCGGACGACCATGTTATGGCTCGCGGCCGACGCCGGGCCCGGCGGATTCCACGAGCCGTCGCCATTGAACACGATGACGTCGCCGCGCTGGATCGGCCTGACGTGGTAGACGAGCTTGTTGACCAGGACCTTGTCGCCGATCAGCAAGGTGTTCTCCATCGAACTTGACGGGATGAAGAACGGCTGGACGACGAAACTCTTGATCAGCAACGCGATGGTCAGCGCGATGACGAAAAGCAGCACCATCTCGCTGAGGAACGACCGGCCGCGCCTGCCCGGCTTATCCTCGGTCTTCTCATCTGTCTCTTCGCCAGACCCGGCCGGCTCCTCTGCCTCGGCGGGTTTCTCGCCAGGCGCCGGACTCGGGGTCTTCGACTGCGGTGTCTCAGATTGCGTCATCGGCGTTCAGCACCATCCCGTCAGCACGGCATCTTGATTAGCACAGCACGTGTTCGGCAGGCCCGCGCCGGCCACGCCGGGAGGCCAAGCCGGGCGAGCAGGCATGGCGGCAAAGATCACCACAGCAGCAAGTATCACGCTGGCGACGGCAACCGCCTAGCGGACGGGCTCCCTGCGCTCCTTGATCCGCGCGGCCTTGCCGCGCAGCGACCGCAGGTAGTACAGCTTAGCCCGGCGCACGTCTCCCCTGGTCACAACCTCGATCTGCTCGATCGCCGGCGTGTGCAGCGGGAAGGTGCGCTCGACGCCAACGCCATAGCTGATCTTGCGGACCGTGAAGGTCTCGCGCGCGCCGCCGCCCTGGCGGCGGATCACGATGCCCTGGAAGACCTGGATCCTTGAACGGTTGCCCTCGGTAACCCTGACGTGCACCTTCAGGGTGTCGCCTGGCCGGAAAGCCGGAATGTCCGACCGAATCTGTGCCTGCTCAAGCTCGGCAATCGCGGTGTGCATCGCTCGTCGTCCTCATTTATTCATCACGCGCACGCCTGCGAACGCGCTGAAGTGGTCTTGTCGCAGCGAAGGCATGCGACGGCTGCCCTCGCGACTTCAGCTGTGCTGTGAGGCACGACCGTGGTGGGGGCAGCGGCTTTTAGTGTGCCACATCTTTGCCGTCAATCGCGAAACCGGCCTCGGAAAGGACCTCACGATCGCGGGCGTCCAGGGGCTGACCTGCGATGACCCTGGCCGCGAGATCGGGACGGTTCCTCGCCGTTCTCGCGAGCGCCTGGTCCCTGCGCCAGCGGGCGATCGCCCCGTGATCGCCTGACATCAGCACGTCGGGGACGTCCAGGCCTCGCCAGGTGCGTGGTCGGGTGTATGAGGGGCCTTCGACGAGTCCGGACATCGGGCCATCTGGCTCGCCAGAGCCGAACGAGTCGTCCGGCGCTGACCTGGCGTTGCCGAGGACGCCGGGAATCAGCCGGCAGATCGCCTCGATCATGACCAGGCTGGCCGGCTCGCCGCCGGCGAGGACGTAGTCGCCGATCGACAGTTCGTGGACCTCCATGCGGCTGCGCGCGTCGGCGGGCACCCGGTCATCGATCCCTTCATAACGGCCGCACGCGAAGATCAGGTGCGCTGCAGTCGCCAGGCGGGCGGCGACTGCCTGCGTGAACAGAGCGCCTGCCGGGGTGGGGACAATAAGCTGGGGTACGGATGTTTCAAGTGGGTCTGTCAGCGTGTCGAGTGCTTCGCCCCATGGTTCGGGTTTCATAACCATTCCAGGACCGCCGCCGAACGGCGCGTCGTCCACAGTCCTGTGCACATCGTGAGACCACGTGCGCAGATCGTGCACAGCCACGTCAATGTCGCCGCGCTCGACGGCTTTGCCGATCAACGAGACCCGGAGCGGGGCGAAGTATTCAGGAAATATGGTAATAATGTCAATTTTCAGAGTGAGCCTCCGGATCTCACGCCGGGCCAGCCCAGCATGCACGCCGGGCTGGCCCTGCGTCGTCAGACCGCAGCGTCCGGATCGAGCAGCCCCGCGGGCGGGTCAACGACCAGACGCCCGCCGGCCACATCGACCTCAGGCACGATCGCGGCGACGAAAGGAATCAGGATCTCCGCGCCCGACCGGGCACCAGAAGCCTCGACCACGAGCAAGTCCTGCCCATAGTGCAGCACATCGCCCACGGTCCCGACCACCTCACCGCCGACCGTCACAACGCTGAGCCCGATCAGGTCGTGATCGTAGAACTCCTCGGGATCGGCCAGCGGCTCAAGATCGTCTGAATCAACCTGCAAGAGCGTATCTCGCAGCTCTTCGGCCGCGTCCCTGTCCTCGTAGCCGTCGAACGTGAGCAGCAGCCGACCTGAGTTCCAGCGCACCCCTGCAATGGTCAGCGGACCTGACCCCGCCGGATCGGTCAGCAGCACCGCACCGCGACGGAAGCGATCAGCCGGGTCGTCCGTCCGCACCTCCACGGTGACTTCACCGCGCAGACCGTGCGGTCTTCCGACCCGGCCAACAACCAGCAGCATCAGAGGCTAGCGTGCCTCGTCCGCGTCGAGCAGGTCGACGCGGACGTAGGAGTCCCCGGCCAGCGAACCGAGCACCGTCCGCAAGGCTCTCGCGGTACGGCCGCCACGGCCGATGACCTTGCCCAGGTCATCGGGGTGCACCCGGACCTGAAGCACGCGGCCACGACGCAGGCTGCGGCTCGAGACACGCACCTCGTCCGGGTAATCGACGATGCCCCTGACAAGGTGCTCTAGTGCCTCTTCGAGCACGTCAGTCTCCGCTGCCCGTGGCGGCATCGCCCGGCGCCTCAGCGGCCGGAGCCTCAGCCGCCGGAACCTCAGCCGCCGGAGCCTCAGCCGCCGGAGCCTCAGCCGCCGGAGCCGCAGCCGCCGGTGCCGCAGGTGCCGGAGCCTCAGCCGCCGGTGCCGCAGGTGCGTCGCCCTTTTGCTTACCACCCCGAGCTGGCTTCTCGGCCTTAGCATCGCCAGACTTAGCGGCGCCAGACTTAGCATCGCCAGACTTGGCGGCGCCAGACTTAGCATCGCCAGACTTAGCGGCGGCTCCGCCCGACCTGCCCCTGCCCTTCGGCGCGGCGGAACTGTCTGCGACAGTCTCGGCCAGCGCGGCCGCGAAGACGTCCTTCTTGTCCGTCTTCGCAGCAGCCGTCTTCAGGGTGCCCTCGGTTCCGGGAAGGCCCTTGAACTTCTGCCAGTCCCCGGTAATTTCGAGGATCTTGCGCACCGGGTCGGTCGGTTGCGCGCCGACGGACAGCCAGTGCTGTGCCCGGTCCGAGTTGACCTCTATGAATGACGGATCGGCCTTCGGGTGGTATTTGCCGATCTCCTCGATCGCGCGCCCGTCCCGCTTGGTGCGGGCATCGGCGACGATGATCCGGTAGTAGGGCTCCCGGATCTTGCCCATGCGCTTTAGCTTGATCTTTACAGCCACGTCTGTGGTCTTCTCCCAGCGGATTCGAGTGCGGACGGCGGTGTTCAGAGTGAGGAACCTGACCTACCGTCCGACGCAGGTTACGGCAACGACGAGTTTGAGAGGGCCTCGCGGAACCGAAGGTTGCGGACACATTCTGCCAGACATCCGACCGTGCAGCGGCCTAGCGGCCTTTCTTACCGTTGCGACCGCGCAGTCCTGGTGGCAGTTGCTTGTCGCCTGACTCGGTGGCCTTGCGCAAGCCGGCCGGCAAATTAGGGAAGTCGAGTCCGGACTGGTCGAGGGAAGACAAGTCCATTCCGCCAAAATTCCCCTGGCCGAGGCCGCCCGCAGGTGGTCCGCCAGGACCGGGGCCACCAGCGCCCGTGCCAGCGCCCGCCCCGAGCCCGGCCAGCCCCGTACCAGCCTGCTCCTTCAGGGCGTTCGGACGTGCTGCTCCGGCGGGCCGGCCGCCGCCCTTGCCCTTCTTCTTGTTCTTGCCCTTCTGGGTGCCGCGACGGCCTCCGGGGACGGGCGGCATTCCCGGCATGCCCCGCATGCCGCCCATCATTTGCTTCATCATCTTCTGACCCTCGAGGAAACGCACGACCAGCGAGCTGACCTCACCCACGCTTACGCCCGCGCCGTTCGCGATCCGCAGCCGACGGGACCCGTTGAGTACCTTGGGGTTCCCGCGCTCTTCCGGCGTCATTGAGTTGACGATGGCGGCCGCACGGTCAAGGTCCTTGTCACTGATCTGACTGAGCAGTTCGCGGTTCTGTGCCGCGCCGGGCAGCATGCCAAGCAGGTTGCCGATCGGGCCGAGCTTGCGCACCATCGCGAGCTGATCGACGAAGTCCTGAAGCGTGAAGCCATCGCCCGAGGCCAGCTTGGTGGCCATATCGGCGGCCTGCTGCTGGTCAAAGGTACGCTCGGCCTGCTCGATCAGCGTCAGGATGTCGCCGAGGTCAAGTATCCGCGAAGCCATCCGGTCCGGATGGAACAGATCGAAGTCCTCGAGCTTCTCGCCGTTCGAGGCGAACATGATCGGACGCCCGGTGAGCTGCGCGATCGACAGGGCGGCGCCGCCCCTGGCGTCGCCGTCGAGCTTGGTGAGCACAACGCCGTCGTAACCCACTCCGTCAAGGAACGCCTGCGCGGTCGCGACCGCGTCCTGCCCGATCATCGCGTCGACGACGAAAAGGATCTCGTCTGGATCGGTCGCGTCCCTCATCGCGACGGCCTGCGCCATCATCTCGGCATCCACGCCCAGCCGGCCGGCGGTGTCGATGATCACGATGTTCTGCAGCCGCCGCCTGGCCTCGTCGACCGAGTCCCTCGCGACCTTCACCGGGTCGCCCACGCCGTTCCCCGGCTCTGGCGCGTACACCGGCACCCCGGCGTGCTCGCCGACCACCTGAAGCTGCTGGACGGCGTTCGGCCGCTGCAGGTCGGCTGCGACGAGCATCGGGGTGTTGCCCTGCCGCTTCAGCCAGAGCGCGAGCTTGGCTGCCAGCGTGGTCTTACCTGAGCCCTGCAACCCAGCCAGCAGGATCACCGTCGGCGGCACCTTAGCGAAGCGCAGTCGCCTCGCCTCCCCGCCGAGGATCTCGATCAGTTCCTCGTTGACGATCTTGATGACCTGCTGCGCGGGGTTCAGTGCCTGCAGCACGTCGGCGCTGAGCGCGCGCTCCTTGACGTTAGCGATGAACGTACGCACGACCGGGAGGGCAACGTCGGCCTCAAGCAGCGCGATCCTTATCTCGCGGGTCGTGGCCTCGACGTCCGCGGGTGACAGCCGGCCGCGGGTGCGCAGCGAAGAGAAGACCTGGGTTAGCCGGTCGGAGAGTGTCTCGAACACGTGCGTTGAACTCCTTGCCTGCCTAGCCGATCAGGGCGTCTACAAAAGTGGCCGGGTCAAAGGGCGCCAGGTCGTCAGGACCCTCGCCGAGGCCGACCAGCTTCACGGGAACGCCGAGTTCCCTCTGCACCGCGA
>DATJLT010000324.1:0-7546 GCA_035509195.1 Streptosporangiaceae bacterium
GAGCGAGCCAATACTTGAAGGTTCATTCAATCCACCACCCGGCACTTCTCGCGTAGTCGCACCCCAAGGCGGGCACAGTGCGGGACGCGCAGGCTTACCACCCGCGCGACCAAGCCCCGGATCTGGCCTCATCGCCCGATCGCGATCCAACCCAACGGTAAGTGCCTCAGTTCATCGCCATTGGCAAATGCCAAAACATATGAGAGCCTGATTATAGGCCAAGCCGCCAGGCTTCGCAGCCAAACCGAGGAACAGGAGGAAGGCCCCTGGAGAGCGACCCAACATGAAGCACGGCCGATGTTAGCGCCACCGGCCGTGCTGATCACCGAACGTCATCCAGTGGGGAAGAGGTTCAGTCCTGAAGATCATGTTACCTACCTTGGCGGCGAAATCAAGCCGGTAGAGATGTAGGGATATGACCAGGCCTGACCCGATCTGACTGTGCCAGCAGAAAGGAGAAGGCAATGCTCATCGCCACAGGCAGCACAGCTCAAGACGCGGCATCGTCCAGGGTGCTCATTATCCTGGCCGCGATCGCACTGGTCGTGTACTGGCGTCCAGTACTGAAGATCCTCCTGGCGATCGTGGCCGTCACCGCGATCGTCCTCCTCGGCGCCGGAGCGCTCGAGTTCCTCAATGTCACTCACGGATAACCAAGCGGGAGCCCTGCCGGTCGGCTTCCAACGCGATTAGGGAAGCAGCGATCGGCAGGGTGGGGGCGAAGGACTGCGGCCAGGGGCAGTCCTGACCCGCTAAGGAGGCTTGCGGGCAACTCCCACGATCATCGGCCGCTCGATATCCGGTGCTTTTGGAACGTATCCCCGTTCAACCGATTCCAGCTCAAGTTCGGACAGCTCAAGCCGGCCTAAAGTGTTCCTGTTCGGGTGGCAGCCAAGCATCCGGTATGGCAGGGGAATCCTGTCTTGCTTTGCCGCTATCGCCGAGTCGGCGGACCGCACGTGCTCCAGGAACAGCAGCCTCCCACCAGGCACGAGCACGCGCGTGGTCTCTTCAATCGCCCGGCGCTGGTCCGGCACATTGCACAGGGTAAAGATCACCACGACAGTGTCGAATGAAGCATCGGGAAACGGCAGCAGTTCCGCGTTCGCCTGCAAGACTGCCGTGCCTGGCCTGACCTTGGCCACTCGTCGCCGCATCTGCCTGAGCATGTGCGGGTTCGGTTCGGTAAGCACAAGCTGGCTAACCGCCTGTGGATAATGCCGCAAATTCAGGCCCGTCGCGGCGCCAAGCTCAAGGGTCGCACCTGTGGCAAGCGAAAGAAGTTCGTGCCGCCGCGCGGCGAGACCAGCGTGTTCGGCGGGCTTGCTCAGCATGTCATACGCGAAGGCGTAATAACGCAGGACCAAATTCGTGTGCATGACCTTGCCGACTGTCATTACCCATCAGGACCGCGAGTTGGTATACCCGCAAGAAACCCGATCATCCATCCCCAAAACGGGTACCGTGGCCCTACTCGAACATAAGTTCGAGATTCTGGGTACAACCTAGATGTGTCGATCTACAGCACGGCCGCCGCGTTCTTCAGGGAGCGCCTGGCCAAGAGCTGGGTGCCTGATTACCTCGCGGGCCGTGGCCTGGCCGCTGAGTCCTTAGAACGCTGGCAGGTCGGCTATGCGCCACGGGGCAGGGACGAACTGACCAGGCACCTGCGAGACGCCGGATACGGCGACGAGCTGATCCTGGCCGCGGGCCTGGCCAGCCAGCGGGACGCGGTAACCGACTTGTTCCGCGACCGTGCCATGTTCCCGATCCGCTCGCCGCGCGGTACGGTCATCGCCTTCATCGGCAGGGCCGCTCCGTCCAGAGGTCAGGGGTACCCCAAGTACCTCAACAGCCCAACTACCAGCCTGTACGCCAAGAAGGAAACTCTGCTCGGCCTCTGGGAAGCGCGCCAGCCACTGAGTCGCGGCGCGCTGCCCGTCATCGTCGAAGGGCCGCTCGATGTCATGGCCGTGGCCCAGGCCGACGCGGGCGCCGGCCAGTACGCCCCGGTCGCGGCCTGCGGCAGCACGCTGACGGCAAGCCAGGTCGCCGCGCTTGCCAGGGCCGTTGACCTTGCCAGGGCCGGCGTTCTTGTGGCGTTCGACTCCGACAGGGCAGGCCGCAGGGCCGCCGTCAGCGCCTACGGAGCACTGGCCGGACTCGCCCTCAGAACGCGGGCGATGATGATGCCGCCCGGATACGATCCCGCGCGCCTGCTCGGCGACCACGGCCAGGCCACGCTGGCCTTCGCACTCAAACACTGCCACCGCCCGCTCGCCGACCTGGTTACCGACGCGGAGACGGTCAGGTGGACGCGATCACTTCAGTTCGCCGAGGCTCAGGTCACCGCGCTCCGCGCGATCGCGCCGGCGATCGCCGCGATGCCACCGCCCGACGTCGCCCGGCAGGTGGCACGGCTTGCCGCGTACCTAGGGCTAGATCACGCCCTCGTGACAGAGGCAGTCAGCGAAGCGATCGCGGGCCAGGCGCCCTAGAACCCCGCGACGGCATGGCCAGCGCAAGCTAGCTGGCGGCGGCGATCTTGGAGCGGAGGGCCTTAAGGGCAGCCACGTAGATCTCTGAGAAGGTCGGAAACGGCTGGATCACGTCGCGGAGCACGTCAAGCGGCACTTGCGCCCGGATTGCCAGCGTCGCCTGCTGCATCCATTCGCCGGCTTCCGGTCCGAGTGCGTGGGCACCGGTGAGGTACTGGCCGTCTGACAGCAACGTCATGAAGCCGTTGGACTGGGCGGCGGCACGCGAGTATGTCTCGATCTTGGCGACTTCTGTGAGCGCGACGGTCGCGCTGAAGGTGTCATTGCCCTTGCCGACGGCGGCGGCCTGGGGATCGGTATAGACCACGTCAGGTATGGCTTCGTACCTGGCCTCGCGCGATTC
The DNA here is from genome assembly GCA_035509195.1 of Streptosporangiaceae bacterium. Taxonomy (GTDB): domain Bacteria; phylum Actinomycetota; class Actinomycetes; order Streptosporangiales; family Streptosporangiaceae; genus Chersky-822. The sequence continues at coordinate 2,902 of DATJLT010000324.1, forward strand.
GCCGAGGATGTTCGAGGCGACGACCTCGCCCTGGTACTTGCCGACGTGAGTGAGAAGCCGGACTCCTGTAACGTCGCCGACGGCCCAGAGTCGCTCGCCGGCACGCAGTTGCCCGTCCACGTGGACGCCATGAGCGTCGAACGTCGCGCCCACGGTCTCCAGGCCGACTCCGTCAACCCGCGGCCGGCGCCCGGTCGCCACGAGCAGTTGATCACCGCGCAGTTCGCGACCGCCCGCAAGAACAAGGACAAACTCCGTGCCCTCCTTACGTGCGGCCGTCGCCTGCACGCCGAGCAGCAGTTCGATGCCATCGCGACGCAGCACTTCGCCGAGTGCGTGACCCAGCGGGTCGGGCTCACGCGCGAGCACGTGAGATGCCGCCTCAACCACAGACACCTCACCGCCCAGGCGCCGCACGGCCTGCGCCATCTCGGCCCCGACCGGGCCGCCACCCAGGATCAGCAGCCGCCTCGGCACGGCCTTCATGCCGGTGACCTCGCGGTTGGTCCACACGCCATCGAGCGCCCGCAACCCAGGCACCGGAGGGATCACCGCGTCTGACCCGGTCGCGAGAACCACGTGGTCCGCCGTGTGCGGCACCCCGTCCACCTCGACGACTCCCGGCCCGGCGAGACGCCCGCTGCCGCGCAGCAGATCGATCCCCTTGCCTGCCAGCCACTGCTCCTGGCCCTTGTCTGAATAGTCGCTGACCATGTAATCGCGCCAGGCAAGTGCGGCTTCGACGTTGACCTCGGCCGTGGCAGTCGCATCACGAGCGTCGCTTACCGCTTCGCCGGGGCGAAGGAGCGTTTTGGAGGGAATGCACGCGTAGTAAGAACATTCGCCCCCGGCAAGATGGCGCTCGACGACGGCGACCCGCAACCCGCCGTCGGCCAGTTCGCCCGCGCAGTGCTCTCCAGGCGAACCAGCACCCACCACGATCACGTCGTAGTCGCTCATGCTCCCAGCCTTACCCGGATTTGGTCGTTTTCGCTACCCGCGAGGACCGCAGCACTTTCCCGGTCGCGCTCAAGGCCTGCACCTGGTAGTACAGGGCACGACCAGGCACGGGCACGGCGGTCTCGAACCCAGTGCTCTTCGCCCGCCAGACCACGACGCGCAAGTGCGAGGGATCTGACCCCTCGAGCACCCGCCACCCCCTGGTCAGCGTCGACCCGTTCCACGACGCGTATGCCACCTGTCCCCGCACCGCCAGGCTCGGCGGGTAGTAAGGCGTGCCCGTCCAGCGGTAGCGGAACGTGCGGTACGAAATGTTCGAGCCGGGCATCTTCGCGTCGTAAAGCAGGCTCGCCAGCGCATTCCTTGCCGTGTTGCCCGCGCTCTGGTACTCGGAGTAGTAAGCGTTCTCGCCCCAGCCGACGAACTCGTTCCCATTCCGCAGCCGCTGCAGATTGCCCTGGGTCGCTGAGAACAGCGCGGGCTGGTGGTAATAAGCCCTCACGGCGGTCACGTGCCAGGAACGGAAGTCGAGCTTCAATATCAGGCCGTGCGACTCCTGCTCCGGCTTGCCGTCAGGCAGATTACAGCAGCCATCGTCGAACATGCTCAGCTTATTGCCCGGCCGGAACCTGGCGTCATGCTGCCAGTAGAACCTGGCATTGCGGCCAGAAGAAAAATCGTTTTTCTTTCCGCCAATTTGCCACAAGATACTGCCTGTCCGCATGGAGACGTCGTAGACGGCCCACATATTCCTGGCCGAGATCAGCAGTTGCCCGCGAGGCCCGACGTCGACTGAGTTCATGTGGAAGGCGTCCCACACTCCGCCGGACGACGTGGCGGTGGACGCGGATACCTCCGAGTCGGCCGGATCGACGTGGCTGAGCATGTCCCAGGTGAAGATGAGCCTGCCCGTGGCGAGGTTGATCTCCTGGACCTCGCTGTCCTCGATCGCGCCGTTCTCAGGCCCGCCGTAGGGCCGCAGGTCAAGCGGAACCGGCTTCGACGCGATGAACAGGGCGTCGCGGCCGCCGTTGACGAGCGTGAACTCGTGCTCGTCGGCTGCGTAGCCATTGCGTGCCCTGACGGTCCTGACCAGCCGGTAGCTCGAGTCGTAGAGGTAGTAGCAGCTACCTGGCTCAGGTGCGCCCGACGGCAGGTTCGTATAGGCAGGCGGGATCGCGAGCGTTCCCTGCCACCAGGTCAGTACGGGTTCCTTCCGCCCTGTCCTCGGGTCCCGGTACGCCTGGACCTGAAAGTCGGCGCTCTGCAGCCTGGCCGAGGGCAGCGGCCTGAACCAGACCGGGTCACCAGAGTTACCGAGAATCATCGAGCCTGTCTGGCCGACCATGCGATCCGCGCTGTAGGGCGCGACGAAGATCCGCCCGCGCGCGATGCCGCGCCGGTGAACGACGACGCTTACCCGCATCGGCCGCAGGCTCGGCGCCGAGGCGAAGCGCCACACGTCTTTGCCGGTCAAGATCGGCTTTACCGGCCTGCTTGTCGTGGGGTAAGGCCGGGTGGCGCACGGGCCCGGAGCCGGCCGCGTGCTGACGACCTGCGTTGGCGGGGCGGCGGACCACAGGCTCCCGGCGAACAGGAACGCGCACCCGATCGCGGCGAGTTCTTTTCTGCTACTCATTTGGCGCTCTTATATCCCGATGAGCAGAAAAGCAAAGTCATGCCACGGTCAGGGTTGCCTGCTGTGGGCGCGAAACGAACAAAAGCCTCGCATCGCTCCAGGCCACAGCAACGGTGGCCCGTTGATGCTGTCAGGCGGCATTCGTCAACAGCAACGGTGGAACATTGTTGTCGCGGCAGCAGCATCTCGGAGCCACCGTTGCTGTCGTCGCCGCCCCGAGAACAGCATCTGTGGTTCTTCGTTGCTGTATTTCCTGGTCATCGGGGCGGCGCCGTTCCTGCTGCCGCTCCTGTTCCAGACCCATTTCGGCTGGTCGCCGGTCAAATCAGGTGCGGTCGTGGCCTTCATCTTCGCGGGAAACATCGGGATCAAGCCCGCGACTACGCCGCTAATCAACCGGTTCGGGTTCAGGCGGCTGCTGATCGCCTCGATCAGCGCGCCGGCGAAGCCGCCCGTGCCGGGCGTTGTCCTCCGTAGGAGGCGGCGAGAGCCTCCGCGACCTTCGCCGCGTCCGCTTCCGCGACATCGTCGGGATACTCAGGCAGCAGGTCATCCCATACGGGCATCCATGAGCCGTAAAGCTGCGTCTGGCCCTCAGGCCTGGCGAAGAACCAGATGTGCAGGTGCGCGCCTCCGTCGCCGACCCGGTACACATGCGCCCGCGAGATATGCGGCAACGCCTGCACGTGGCGCGCGATGTGGACGGTGAGCACCCCGAGTTCGCCCGCGAGATCATCGGGCAGGTCGGCGAGGTCGTAATGATCGCGCGGGTAGAGCATCAGCACCAGCGGAACGCCGACTCCCGAGATGCGCGTCAGGCGCCACCGGTCATCGAGCCAGATTCCCTCGTCCCGCCGTGGGCACGTGGCGCACTCCGCCGGGTCCTCGCCCTGCCGCGATGGCTCGGGCAGAACCGGCGGGCGCAGGCGGGCCACGCGCAGTCCTTCCTGCTCGAACGGGCTGATCTCCCAGCCAGTCATTCTCGCCAGCGGCAGCCTGCCCTCGCCATCGGCAGCGGCGAGCGCGTGCTTGTAGAACTCCTCGGGTCGCAATGCCATGCCCAGAAGACTAGCCCGTAAAGGCTCGCTTCCCCGCTCCGATACCGGGGTGAAATGACCGGGAAAGGGATAGAACGTAACTGCGGGCACGGCGAGGAGGCACCCATGTCAAGCACCGTCAGCGCTGACCCACCAGAAGGACTGCATCACAAGCCGGACGCGACCTCGGCACCTGACAAGCAGAAGGCCAGCGCGCTCGGCCTGACCTCGGCCACCGGGCTGGTCATCGGGACCATCATCGGGGCCGGGGTGTTCACGATGCCGGCCGTGCTGGCCGGAGCGGGCACGATTTCGCTGGCGGTGCTTGCCGTGGTCGCCGTCGGCGCGATCGTGCTCGCAGTGCTGTTCGGCCAGCTCACCCGCCGGATCCCGAACTCCGACGGCGGCCTTTACGCTTACGCCAGGCACGAGTTCGGCGATTTCGCCGGGTACCTCACCGGCTGGTGCTACTGGGTTCAGGCGTGGGCGGGCAACGCGGCCATCGTCGCGACCTGGGCGTTCTACGTGGATGCCCTGTTCGGCATCAACCCGCCGGGCCTCGGCAACTGGGGAATCGCCCTGGTCGGGCTGTGGATCCCGGCGGCGGTCAACCTGGCCGGCATCAGGCAGACGGCCTGGCTGGAGAACATCACTGTCGTTCTGAAATATCTGCCTTTGCTGTTCGTCGCCGTGGTGGGCTGGTTCTTCGTCAGCAAGGCGAACTTCGGCGCGTTCAACGCCTCCGGCGGCAGCCTGTACTCGGCGATCGGGATCGCGGCCGGGGTGGCGCTGTTCTCGTTCATCGGGGTGGAAACGGCGGCCATCACCGCCAAGCGGGTCAAGAACCCGCGCCGCAACGTCGGCCGCGCCTCGCTGCTGGGCACCGGGGCCAGCGCGATCGTGTACCTGGCGGTGTCGGCCGCGGTCATGGGCCTGGTCAGCCAGCGCGCGCTGGTGAACAACGGGGCGCCGTTCGTCAGCGCCTTCGGCACGATCTTCCCGCACGGCG
>DATJLT010000325.1:0-12535 GCA_035509195.1 Streptosporangiaceae bacterium
GCCGAAGGTGGTCGAGTCCCTCAGGTCTCCGACCCAGAGGGTCTTCGCCGAGACGCCGCACTTCCGCAGCGTGACGGCCTCGTGGTTGACGTTCGCGGTGGCGACGCCCGCGCACAGGCCTGACTCATTGCCGTACGGAGCCCAGTTCGACTCGAACACGGGGTAGGTTGCCGGGTAGTTCACGCACACGTAGGACGTGCTCGAGATCAGGTTCCCGCAGTAGTCGGCCAGGTCGCCGACGAGTGCCCCGGCGAAGTCCTCGTTCGGGTGGCTGTTGCTCCCGGTCTTGAGGTTGAGGTACTGGCCGACCTTTCCGCCGGTCCCGTTATCGTGATTAATGTAGGCATTCTGAATCTGCCCTGTGCCGAGAACCAGGCTCGAAAGGTCGAAGCAGGTCAGATTGCACGCTGGCGTGGCGTCGGGCCTGACGTGGTCCACCGATGCCTGCGCGGCGGTCGATCCCATAGTTGCCAGAATCGCCGCGGCACCGAGCGCCATGAATAGTTTGCGCATGATCTCTCCTTGTTTTTGCCGCGCCTGGGTATTTTGGGGGTTCTCCCAGGTCACGGGCTCAATACTTGTTCGGTTTTCACGCCTTTCCGTGCATTTCTAGTAACGCCCGGAAATGCTTGCGCAAAGTCAAGACGCTCGGCTTGTGATGCCGGTTTACAAGAATCGAAAAAATTCCGTCTGGAATTTTGCCCGCATAATGCTTCAGGTGTTCCAAGGTCGCCAATTACCGCAATAGCGCGGCTCTTGGGATACTTATGACTGGCGTGTGCGCCCCTGCACGGGCTGACCGCTCTATATGCCGGCCGGATTCCGCGACGCGAGAACTCTTCACGGCGATCCCGACAACCGTCCATGCAGGTGCCGGGCGCTTGCTGGGGTTCAGCGCGGACAGTTCCCCGCCCCGCAACAGCATCAAGTGGTCACCGATGCCGTAACCGGCGCGCGGCGAATAGCAACGGTGGCTTCGCGATGCTACGGGAACCGCATCAGGTAGCCACCGATGTCGCCGGTCCCGGCCCGCGAACGACAACAGGAAGCCAGCGATGTTGTAGGCCCCGGCGGAATGTCCGGAATGCGCCGCCTGCCCGGGCCGGTCGGCCGGAACCCGAGCCCGTGGTCCCGCCGGGCGCGGGGTCGGCCAGGCGCGGACCCGCGACTGTGCCAGGCTTGAGCGCATGACTCGCGCGCAGCTTGACAAGGCACCGGCAGAGGTGTCGGCGATGTTCGATGAGGTCGCCGGCCGCTACGACCTGATGAACGATGTCTTGTCAGCGGGCCTTGACCGGCGCTGGCGCAACGTCGTCGCCCGGCTCGTCGCGGCCGGGCCCGATGATCTCGTACTTGACCTCGCGGCCGGGACCGGTACCTCGTCCCGTGCGTTCACTCAGGCTGGTGCCCGGTGCGTGGCCTGCGACTTCTCGCTCGGAATGCTGCGCTCAGGTGCGCGCAGGCCGCACGAACGGGTCAGTTTCGTCGCTGGCGACGCCCTGGACCTGCCGTTCACGGACGAGGCGTTCGACGTGGTGACGATCTCGTTTGGTCTTCGCAACGTGGCAGATCCTGACCATGCGCTAGAGGAGATGCACAGGGTGACCACGCCAGGCGGCCGCCTGGTCATCTGTGAGTTCAGTCACCTGCCGGCCAAGGCCATCGACTCGGCCTACCAGCGCTACCTGGCCGCGGCGCTTCCTGCCGTCGCGAGGCTGGTGTCCCGCAACTCGAGCGCCTACGCTTACCTTGCCGAGTCGATCAAGGACTGGCCTGTTCAGCAGCGGCTCGCTGACCGGATAGCCGCCGCCGGGTGGGAGCGCGTGAGCTGGCGGAACCTTACCGGCGGCGTCGTAGCGGTTCACGTAGCCAGGCGTCAGGTGTAGCGGCCCGGCTTAGGGCTAGTATGGGTATCTGTACTTGTGAAGGCGTTCACAAGAGGGACAGGTTTAGTGAGCGAGCAGAACCCCCCTGACCCGGCGGATACCGCTGACGTCATCGTCGTCGGTGCCGGGCCCGCTGGCTCGACGGCTGCTTACCATATGGCGACCGCCGGGCTTGACGTGCTGCTGCTCGAGAAGACCAGCTTTCCTCGCGAGAAGGTCTGCGGCGACGGGCTGACTCCCCGTGCGGTCAAGGCGCTGACCACTCTGGGCGTGCCGGTCAGGGAAAATGATGGCTGGCTGCCCAATCGCGGCCTGCGGATCATCGGCGGCGGCGGCCGGATCGAGCTTGACTGGCCAGAGCTGTCCTCTTTCCCTGGCTACGGCACGATCAGGGCAAGGACCGACTTCGATCAGTTGCTCGCCCGGCACGCGGTCAAGGCCGGCGCGCGTTTGCACGAGAACGTCACGGTGACCGGCGCGACCTTTGATGACCGCACCGGCCGGGTAAGCGGGGTCACGACCAGGGCAAACGGGCAAGAGCCCGCCAGGAACCTCAAGGCCAGGCTGGTCGTGGCCGCCGACGGCAACTCTTCGCGGCTGTCGGTGTCGATGGGCCTGCACAAGCGAGATGACCGCCCGCTCGGCGTAGCTGTGCGCACCTATTACAAGAGCCCTCGCACCAACGACAACTATCTTGAAGCCTGGCTCGACCTCTGGGATGGCACGGACCTGCTGCCCGGCTACGGCTGGATCTTCGGCATGGGCGACGGCACTTCCAATGTCGGTCTCGGCCTGCTCAATACCTCAGAATCCTTCGGTCACATCGACTACCGTGCGCTGCTCAAACGCTGGCTTGGCGCGATGCCCGCCGAATGGGGTTTCTCCGAGGACAACCGCACCGAGCCGATCCGCGGTGCCGCCCTCCCGATGGGATTCAACCGCACGCCGCACTACACCAAGGGCCTGGTCCTCGTCGGTGACGCCGGCGGTATGGTGAACCCGTTCAACGGCGAAGGCATCGCGTACGCGATGGAGTCAGGCGAGATCGCCGCGCGCTCGATCGTTCAGGCGCTCGGGCGGCAGACGGTCGCGGGAACCGAGCGAGTGCTACAGGGATACCCGGTCGCGCTCAAGCAGAACTACGGCGGCTACTACACTCTGGGCCGGACATTCGTGAAGCTGATCGGAAATCCGTCGTTCATGAAGTTCGCCACCAGGCACGGGATCAAGAGCCCTGCCGTAATGCGGATGACGATGAAGTTGCTTGGAAACCTTACGGAGCCGCGCGGCGGCGACGCGGTGGACCGCGTCATCAACGCGCTGTCTAAGATCGCACCGGCGGCGTAACGCCAGAGGCCGGCCTTGGACCACAAGGTGCTAATTACAGGAATCGAAATGGGCTGCTCAGCCGGATAGCTGCGCGGCAAGACCCCAAGACAAGGGGGGTGACGGAGCCGATGAGCTACTACGTCCCTATCGTTGTGCTCGGCGCTCTGTCCGCGGTGTTCGCCACCTTCTCACTGGTCGCTGGCGCGATGGCCGGCCCCAAGCGGTGGAACCGTGCCAAGCTCGAGTCTTACGAGTGCGGTATAGAGCCCACGCGGCAGCCGGCCGGCATCAGGTTCCCCGTGAAGTATTACCTGACCGCGATGCTTTTTATCGTCTTCGACATCGAGATCATCTTCCTGTACCCCTGGGCGGTGGCCTTTGACCGTCTCGGTGCGTTTGGCCTGGTAGAGATGGTTACGTTTGTCGCGACCGTCCTGATCGCGTACGTCTACGTGTGGCGGCGCGGCGGTCTGGAATGGGATTGAGCCATGGGACTTGAAGAAAAACTGCCAGCCGGCATCCTGCTCACCTCGGTAGAGAAGCTGGCAGGTTACGCGCGTAAGTCGTCGGTGTGGCCAGCGACGTTCGGCCTGGCCTGCTGCGCGATCGAGCTGATGGCGACCGGCGGCCCCCGGCATGACCTGGCAAGGTTCGGCATGGAGCGGGCCTCGAACACGCCTCGCCAGGCCGACCTTATGATCGTGGCCGGCCGGGTGAGCCAGAAGATGGCGCCGGTGCTGCGCCAGATCTACGACCAGATGTCCGAGCCCAAGTGGGTTATCTCAATGGGCGTCTGCGCGTCGAGCGGCGGCATGTTCAACAACTACGCGATCGTGCAGGGTGTCGATCACATCGTGCCCGTCGACATTTACCTGCCTGGCTGCCCGCCGAGGCCGGAGATGCTGATTGACGCGATCGTGAAACTTCACGACAAGATCCAGAACATGAAGCTGGGCGTGAACAGGGAGAAAGAGATCACCGAGCTTGAGGAAGCTCGCCTGCGGCGGCTGCCGCTGCTGCCGCACCTGCGGGAAGGCGTGCAGTGAGCGAGCAAGAAAACAACGAAGATCAGGCGATCGAGGCCGGAGAAGAACGCCTGGCCGAGCCGGTCGTCCGGCGTGGCATGTTCGGCACGAGCACGACCGGCGACACCTCGGGATACGGCGGGCTGCTGGTCAGGCAGCAGCCGCTGCCTTCATCGCAACGCCCTTACGGCTCCTACTTCGACGACGTCGCCGATGCGCTCGGCAGTGCACTCGAGGCCGCTGGCCTGAACTTCGGCACCGCGATCGAGCGCGTCGTCGCCGCGAACGGCGAGCTGACGCTCCACGTGAGGCGCGAGTACATCGTCGAGGTGTGCCGCCGGCTGCGCGATGACCCCAACCTGGCGTTCCAGCTCTGCCTGGGCGTGTCAGGCGTGCATTACCCGGAATACGCCGCCAGCGAGCTGCACGCGGCGTATCACCTGCTTTCGATCACGCATAACCGGCGGCTGAGGCTGGAAGTCTCCGCGCCCGACGCTGACCCGCATATTCCGTCAGTCGTCGACGTCTATCCCACCTGCGACTGGCACGAGCGCGAGACCTGGGACTTCTTCGGCATCGTCTTTGACGGGCATCCGGCGCTGACCAGGATCGAGATGCCAGACGACTGGAAAGGTCATCCCCAGCGCAAGGACTACCCGCTTGGCGGCATTCCCGTCGAGTACCGCGGCGCTACCGTTCCGCCGCCCGACGAGCGGAGGTCGTACCAGTGACCACCACAAGCGAAGGCCGCGTCTACAACGTCGGCGGGCAGGACTGGGAAGAGGTCGTCGCCGCGGCTGACGAGTTGCGCGAGGAAGGCGCGGAAGAGCAGCTCATCGTCAACATGGGCCCTCAGCACCCGTCCACGCACGGCGTGCTTAGGCTGATACTTACCCTCGACGGCGAGACCGTGACCGAATTGCGGCCGGTGATCGGGTACCTGCATACCGGCATCGAGAAGAACATGGAGTTCCGCACCTGGACGCAGGGAGTCACGTTCTGCACCCGGATGGACTACCTCTCGCCGATCTTCAACGAGACCGCGTACTGCCTGGCCACGGAAAGACTGCTCGGCATCACCGATCAGGTGCCGGCGCGAGCCAGCGTCCTTCGGGTGCTGATGATGGAACTCAACCGGATGTCCTCGCACCTCACGGCGATCGGCACGTTCGGCCTTGAAGTCGGCGCGACCACGATCTTCCTTTACGGCATGCGTGAGCGCGAGAAGATACTCGACCTGTTCGAGCTGATCAGCGGCCTGCGCATGAACCACGCTTACATACGCCCCGGCGGTGTCGTACAGGACCTGCCGCCAGGCGCGATCGAGAAGCTGCGCGAGTTCCTGACCATCATGCCGCACCAGCTCGGCGAGATCAGGGCGCTGCTCGACGCCGCTCCGATCTACCTCGCCAGGACGAAGAACGTCGCGTATCTCGACCTCGCCGGCTGCATGGCGCTAGGGGTGACCGGCCCCATCCTCCGTGCCACAGGGATCCCGTGGGACCTGCGCAAGAGCCAGCCTTACTGCGGCTACGAGAACTATGAATTCGACGTCCCGACCCGTGATACCTGCGATGCCTTCGCTAGGTACCTGATCAGGATGGACGAGATGGACCAGTCGCTGCGGATCATCGAGCAGGCCGTGGACAAGCTGGCAGCGAAACGGCCAGCCGATGATCCGGTGATGATCAGGAACGCCAAGATCGGCTGGCCTGCCCAGCTCGCGGTCGGTCCTGACGGGATGGGCAACTCGGCCGATCACATCGCGCACATCATGAGCCAGTCGATGGAGGCATTGATCCATCACTTCAAGCTGGTCACCGAGGGATTCCGGGTCCCCGCCGGGCAGGTGTACGAGAGCGTGGAGTCACCGCGCGGCGAGCTTGGCTGCCATGTGGTCAGCGACGGCGGCACCCGGCCCTACCGCGTGCACTTCAGGGACGCGTCGTTTACGAACCTTCAGTCGGTCTCGGCGATGTGCGAGGGCGGCATGGTGGCAGACGTGATCGCGGCCGTCGCCAGCATCGACCCCGTGATGGGAGGGGTGGACAGGTAATGGCCTATACCGAGCAGGCCAGGGCCGAGCTTGCCGAGCGGGCAGGGCAGATCATCGCCAGGTACCCCAAGGCCAGGTCGGCGCTGCTTCCGCTGCTGCACCTGGTGCAGGCCAGGGAAGGCTACGTGTCTGACGACGGCATCGCCTACTGCGCCGAGCGGCTTGGCCTGACCGAGGCCGACGTGACCGCCGTCGTGTCGTTCTACACGATGTACAAGCGGGCACCGGTCGGCGAGTACCACGTGGGCGTCTGTACCAATACGCTGTGCGCGATCATGGGCGGCGACGTGCTCTTCGCCGAACTGAAGAATCACCTGGGCGTGGACGCCGACGAGCCGACCGGGGACGGCAAGGTCAGCATCGAGCGGATAGAGTGCAACGCCGGCTGCGACTACGCCCCGGTGATCATGGTCAACTGGGAGTTCTACGACAACATGACCCCAGAGTCGGCCAGGGACCTCGTCGACGGCCTGCGGTCGGGCGACTACCCGGCACCGAGCCGGGGCGCGGAGCGCCTGGTCAACTGGCGCGAAGCCGCGATGATCCTGGCTGGCTTCCCCGACGATCAGGCCACGAGCGGGCATACCGCGGGCGGCCCGACCATAGCCGGGCTGAGAATCGCCAAAGAGAACGGGTGGACACCCGCCAACGAGAACAGCAATGGAGCACGGAATTGAGCACGGTGCTCACCCCCGAGCTGACCGCGTACTGGGACGAGGCTGACTCGTTCACGCTGGCCGGCTACCGTCGGGCCGGCGGTTATCAGGCCCTGCCCAAGGCGCTGGCCATGCAGCCTGACGCGGTGATCGCGGCTGTCAAGGAGTCCGGGCTGCGCGGCCGCGGCGGCGCGGGCTTCCCGACCGGCATGAAGTGGGGCTTCATCCCTCAGGGCGACAATAAGCCGCACTACCTCGTGGTCAACGCCGACGAGTCGGAGCCTGGCACCTGCAAGGACATCCCGACCATGCTGGCGACCCCGCACCTGCTGATCGAAGGCGCGATCATCGCCGCCTACGCGATCAGGTCGGACAAGGCCTTCATCTACGTGCGCGGCGAGGTACTGCACGTGATCAGGCGCCTGCACCACGCGGTGACCGAGGCGTACGACGCGGGCTATCTCGGGCGCGACATCCTCGGCTCGGGCTTCGACCTTGACCTCGTGGTGCACGCGGGAGCCGGCGCCTACGAGTGCGGCGAGGAAACCGCGCTGCTCGACTCCCTGGAAGGCAAGCGCGGCCAGCCCAGGCTCAAGCCGCCCTTCCCCGCGATCGAGGGCCTCTACGCCTGCCCGACCGTGGTCAACAACGTCGAGTCGATCGCCAGCGTCCCCAGCATCATCAAGTACGGCGCAGGCTCGTTCGCCGCGATGGGCACGGAGAGGTCAAAGGGCTTCGGCATCTTCTCGCTCTCCGGTCATGTCACCACGCCAGGGCAGTATGAGGCGCCGCTCGGCGTGACGCTGCGTGAACTGCTGTCGATAGCGGGCGGCGTCAGGTCAGGCCACCTGCTGAAGTTCTGGACGCCTGGCGGTTCGTCGACGCCGATCCTGACGCACGAGCACCTGGACGTGCCACTGGACTTCGAGGCGATCGGCGCGGCCGGATCCATGCTTGGCACCCGTGCCCTGCAGATCTTCGACGAGACGACCTGCGTGGTCAGGGCCGTGCTGCGGTGGATGCAGTTCTACGAGCACGAGTCATGCGGCAAGTGCACGCCCTGCAGGGAAGGCACCTACTGGACGGTTCAGGTGCTCGACTCGCTTGAGCACGGGCAGGGCAGCGAGGCCGACCTCGACAAGCTGCTTGACATTTGCGACAACATACTCGGCCGGTCGTTCTGCCCGTTCGGTGACGGCGCGATCAGCCCGATCGTCTCTTCGATCAAGTACTTCAGGGACGAGTACATCGAGCACGTCACTCGCGGGTCCTGCCCGTTCGATCCCGCCGCGTCGACGGCCTTCAGCGACTCATGGAGATCCAGATGAGCGTGATGCCGCCGGAAGGCGTGCACGTGACGATCGATGGCCTCGAGATCACCGTGCCTAAGGGCACCCTGATCATCAGGGCGGCCGAGATGCTCGGCATTCAGGTACCCCGATTCTGCGATCACCCCCTGATGGATCCCATCGGAGCCTGCCGTCAGTGCCTGGTTCAGGTCGAGGGTCAGCCAAAGCCTCCGGCTTCCTGCACGACTGCCTGTACCGAGGGGATGGTCGTCAGGACCCAGCTCACCTCGCCCGTGGCAGAGAAGGCGCAGCGCGGCATCATGGAGATGCTGCTGGTCAACCATCCGCTTGACTGCCCGATGTGCGATAAGGGCGGCGAGTGCCCGCTCCAGAACCAGGCCATGTCCAGTGGCCAGGGCGAGACCAGGTTCACCGGCAAGAAGCGCAAGTTCCCCAAGCCGCTCGCGCTTTCTTCGCAGGTACTGCTCGATCGTGAGCGCTGCGTCCAGTGCGCGCGGTGCACTCGCTTCGCTGACCAGATCGCCGGCGAACCGCTGATCGAGCTCATCGACCGCGGCCCTGAAGAACAGGTCGGCATCGCGGACGGCGTGCCTTTCAACTCGTATTTCTCCGGCAACACGGTTCAGATCTGCCCGGTTGGCGCCCTCACCGGCGCCTCGTACCGGTTCCGCGCCAGGCCCTTCGACACGGTTTCCACCGCGAGCGTGTGCGAGCACTGCGCGGCAGGCTGCCAGCAGCGCACCGATCACCGCCGCAACGCGGTCACCCGCCGCCTGGCCGGCAGCGCTCCCGAGGTGAACGAGGAGTGGAACTGCGACAAGGGCCGGTGGGCCTTCACCTACACGACCGCTCCTGACCGGCTCATCGTGCCGCTGGTCAGGGACGCGGACGGGGTGCTCAACCCGGCGTCCTGGCCAGAAGCACTGGACGCCGCGGCCCGCGGCTTGCACGCAGCGCGCGGTCGCGCGGGCGTGCTCACCGGGGGCAGGCTGACTCTCGAGGACGCCTATGCGTACTCCAAGTTCGCGCGCCTTGCCCTCCGCAGCAATGACATCGACCTGCGGTCCAGGCCGCACAGCGCGGAAGAGGGCACTTTCCTCGCCTCGCGCGTCGCTGGCCAGAACCCCGGCATCACGTACACCGCGCTCGAGCAGGCGCCTGCCGTGCTGCTGGCCGGCTTCGAGCCTGAAGACGAGTCGCCGATCGTGTTCCTTCGCCTCCGCAAGGCCGCGCGCAAGCACGGCACCCGCGTCTTCTCTATTGCCTCGTTCGCGACAAGCAGCCTTGACCGGATGTCAGGCACGCTGCTGGCAACTCCGCCTGGCGGTGAGGCGATGCGGCTTGACCGCCTTGCCGACGGACCTGGAGCAAGCGATGAGGCCGTCAGGCTCGCGGCCGAAGCCCTGGGCGAGGACGGTGCGGTGATCCTGGTCGGCGAGCGACTCGCCGAGGTACCTGGTGCGCTGTCCGCGGCCGCACGCCTCGCCGATCGCACCGGCGCGAGGCTGGCCTGGATACCTCGCCGTGCCGGGGAACGTGGTGCCATCGAAGCCGGGGCGCTTCCCACGCTGCTTCCCGGCGGCCGCCTCGTTGCCGATGAGGCCGCCAGGACAGAGGTCGCGCACGCATGGAACGTGGGCTCCCTGCCAGCCGAGCCTGGAAGGGACACGGCGGGAATCCTGGCAGCGGCCGGCGCGGGAGAGCTCGAGGCTCTCGTCATCGCGGGCGTTGACCCAGCCGACCTTCCTGATCCGGCGGCTGCGCTGGCCGCGATCGAGCGGGCTAGTTTCGTCGTCAGTATCGAGCTGCGGACGAGCGCCGTGACCGATCGCGCTGACGTGGTCTTCCCCGTCGCCGCCGTGACCGAGAAGCCTGGCACGTTCGTGAACTGGGAAGGCCGGGCCGCGCGGTTCGGCGCCGCGCTCAGCGTGCCGTCCGTCAGGTCCGACCTCCACGTGCTTGGCAGCATCGCCGACGCGATGGATGTCCACCTCGGCCTGCCCGATGCGACGGCTGCCCGCAGGGAACTCGACGCACTTGGCCCGGGCAGTGCCGTCAGCAACGGGAGCCTGGTCTACTCGGCGGTACCTGGCGCCAATCCGACCCCAGGCGAGGCACTGCTGGCGACCTGGCATAATCTGCTCGACGCTGGCCGGATGCAAGACGGCGAGCCGCACCTGGCCGGCACGGCCCGTACCGCCGTAGCGCGGATGTCGGCGGCGACCGCGGCCGAGGTGCGCGTCACCGACGGTGCGAAGGTGACCGTCAGCACCGGCCGCGGCTCGATCACAGTGCCGGCCGAGATCACGGTCATGCCTGACCGGGTGGTCTGGCTGCCTACGAACTCCGCTGACTGCGCCGTGCGAAGTCAGCTCGGTGCCGGACACGGCACCCTCGTCACCCTGAGGAGCGCGGAATGAACCTGGCGGCCGGCGGCGCGAGTGCCGCCACGTCGGCTCTGATCGACAACGATCCTTGGTGGCTGACAGCGCTCAAGGTGCTCATTGTCTTCCTGTTCCTGATGCTGACAACCCTGTTCATGATCTGGGCCGAGCGCCGTGTCATCGGCCGGATGCAGCAGCGGCCTGGCCCCAACCGCGCGGGCAAGTTCGGATTGCTCCAGTCGCTCATGGACGGCATCAAGCTCCCGCTGAAGGAAGACATCATCCCCCGCGGCGTCGACAAGGTGCTTTTCGTTATCGCGCCGGCGCTGGCGTCGATTCCGGCGTTCATCAGCTTCGCGATCATCCCGTGGGGGCCGACGGTCTCGATCTTCGGTCACCACACGCCGCTTCAGCTCGCCAACCTCCCGGTCGCCGTGCTCCTGGTGCTCGCGATGAGCTCGATGGGCGTCTACGGTATCGTGCTCGCCGGCTGGTCATCGACCTCGCCTTACGCGCTGCTCGGCGGGCTCCGTTCCTCGGCTCAGGTCATCAGCTACGAGATCGCCATGGGCCTGTCGTTCGTGCCAGTCTTCTTGTACGCGGGGTCGCTGTCGACGGCGCAGATCGTCCACGCTCAGGCGAACGGAGCGACGTTCAAGCTCTTCGGAGCCGTGCTGCACTACCCTTCCTGGTTCGCCATTTTGCTGCTCCCGTCCTTTGTCATTTACATCATCACCATGGTCGGGGAGACCAACCGGCTGCCCTTCGACCTGCCGGAAGGCGAAGGCGAGCTGGTAGCCGGCTATCACACCGAGTACTCGTCGCTGAAGTTCGCGCTGTTTTACCTGGCCGAGTACGTGAACATGATCACCGTGTCGGCCCTGGCCACGACCTTGTTCCTGGGCGGCTGGCACGCGGTCTGGCCGATCTCGGCGTGGTCGGGCGCCAACCATGGCTGGTGGCCAGTGCTGTGGTTCCTGATCAAGGTCGGCATCTTGCTGTTCTTCTTCATCTGGCTGCGCGGATCGCTGCCGCGCATCAGGTATGACCAGCTCATGGCCTTTGGCTGGAAGGTGCTTATTCCGAGCGCGCTGGCGTGGACACTGCTGATCGCTACCCTGCGCGTCTACCGCAGGCAAGGCGGCGGCGCGGTCGTGTACGTTGTCGGCGGCCTCGTGATCGCGGCCGTGCTCGTCTGGCTGTTCTCCGCTGACCTGGCCGCTGAACGCCGGGCTGAGCGGCGGGCGGCAGAAGAGAAGGACCTCGCGGAAAAGCTCGGAGAGACCTTCCCTGTCCCGCCGATGTACCTGCCGCACTATGACGGCATCCTGGCCGAGGGCGCGGGCCCGAGCGAGCTGACCGCCGCGGGCCGAGATACGAGACAAGCGACGGTATCGGAGGTTACCGGTGCCTGAGTTCCTCAACTCCGTCAAGGGCTTCGGCGTCACCTTCATGCAGATGTTCAAGAAGGTCGACACCGTCGAGTACCCGGAAGTAAAGCTGCCGACCGCGCCGAGGTTCCACGGGCGGCATCAGCTCAACCGGTGGCCGGATGGCCTGGAGAAGTGCATCGGGTGCGAGCTATGCGCCTGGGCGTGCCCGGCCGACGCGATCTACGTCGAGGGCGGCAGTAATACCGAGGAGGAGCGGTACTCACCTGGCGAGCGGTACGGTGCCGTTTACCAGATCAACTACCTGCGCTGCATCCTGTGCGGCTTGTGCGTCGAGGCGTGCCCGACCAGGGCGCTGACGATGACCAACGACTACGAGCTTGCCGATGACAACAGGGAGAGCCTGATCTGGACCAAGGAGCAGTTGCTTGCGCCGCTCAAGCCGGGCATGGAAGCGCCGCCGCATCCGATGCTCCTCGGCAAGGACGAAGAGGACTA
>DATJLT010000326.1:0-38209 GCA_035509195.1 Streptosporangiaceae bacterium
CACATCGGCCACATCCGCTGCGACCGCGCCGCCTCCCCCGGCCGGGAATGGGTGGCCGTGCCGCAGCCCCAGGGCCGGCCGGCCGGCTGCTACTGCAGCGCCCAGGAAGCCGCCGAGGCGCTGGCCCGCGCCTGCGGGCGGCCAGGCCATGACCTGCGGTTATTACCGCACGTCGAGCCCGGTGACGGCCCTTCCGATGATCATCCGCTGGATCTCGCTCGTTCCCTCGAAGATCGTGAAGATCTTGGCGTCCCTGTGCCAGCGCTCGACCGGGTATTCCCTGGTGTAGCCGTTGCCGCCGAGAATCTGGATCGCCTGCTCGGTGACCTTGACCGCGGTCTCCGCGGCGAAGAGCTTGGACATGGACCCCTCGGCGCGGCTGAACTTGTGACCGTGCCTGCCCATCCAGGCTGCGCGCCAGGTCAGCAGCCTCGCCGCGTCGACTGCGGCGTGCATGTCGGCGAGCATGAAGGCGACGCCCTGGTTCTGCCCGATCGGCTTGCCGAACTGCTCACGCTGGGTCGAGTACTCGGTCGCGTATTCCGCTGCCGCCCTGGCCACTCCGACGGCCATCGCCGCGACGGTCGGTCTCGACGTCTCGAACGTCTTCATCGCGGCCTGCTCACCCGCCGCGCCGCCCTGTGACAACCGGGCGAGCCGGGCATCGAGCCGTTCCTTGCCTCCGACCAGGCATCGTCCGGGCACCCGCACGTCATCGAGCACGACCTCGGCTGTATGGGAAGCACGGATGCCCAGCTTGCGGAACTTCTGCCCCTGAGACAGGCCCTTCGTGCCAGGCGGCACGATGAAGCTGGCCTGTCCCCTGCTGCCAAGCGCGGGATCAACGGACGCCACGACAACGTGCACGTTGGCGATGCCGCCGTTCGTGGCCCAGGTCTTGGTGCCGTTCAGCACCCATTCGTCCTTGACCTCGTCGTAGACGGCCCTGGTCTTGATCGCACCGACATCGCTGCCGGCGTTGGGCTCAGAGGAGCAGAACGCGCCGAGCTTGATGTCGCCAGGTCCGCCGAACATCTGCGGCAGCCATTCCCCTACCTGCTCGGACGTGCCGTTGCTGCTTACCGCGACGGCTGCCAGGCAACTGCCGGTCAGCGAGAGCCCGATTCCGGCGTCACCCCAGTAGATCTCCTCGAAGGCCACCGGCGTGCCGAGCCCGCTCGGCTCAAACCACTGCTCGGCGAAGAAGTCCAGGGAGTACAGGCCGATCTTCGAGGCTTCCTCGAGCACTGGCCACGGCGTTTCCTCGCGCTCGTCCCATTCGGCAGCCGCCGGCCTGATCACGCTCGCCGCGAAGTCGTGCACCCAATCCCGCATCTGCCGCACGTCATCAGACAGGTCTAGAGTGAAACCACCGCCGGTTTGCTCGTCGCTCATCAGAGGCTCCCTTTACTCAAGTTACCGAACAGTAACATGAGGGTGAGGCGCGTGACCAGAAAGCGGCCGGCCTGCCCCGCCGGCACAGCATGTGTCACCACAATGCCAATTATGTCCCCACACCGTGGCGGTCGATTATCTGCTGTAGTTTCGCCGCCTCGGACGGGCGGGTGTTGCGGTCGGTGAGGCGCAGCCGGGCCACGGGCGCGAGGTAGGGGCCGGGGTCGGCGCTGACGCTGGCCTCGAACCGGCGGATGACCTGGCCCCTGACGAGGCCGGCGATGGTCCTGATCAGGGGGGACACCAGGTCGCCGACCTCTGAGGTTCGCATGATCAGGTAGGCCATCGCCACGTCAGCGCCAGGCGGCCCGGCCGACCCGTTGGACCAGTCGATGACGACCGGCCCGTCCTGGGTCAGCATCACGTTGCCCGGATGCAGGTCAAGGTGCATGATCCGGTTACCTTCGCCGAGCGGGCGGCGCAGCCAGGGAGGCGCCTCGATCTCGTGGAGCTGGTCGTGCATCCGGGCCAGGATGGCGCCGTAGGCGACCGCACGCCAGGGGTGCTTGGCCAGGTCGGACAGCAGGTCGATGCCGCGCACTCGCGCCATGATCATGTCCGTGCCCTCGGCCGAGTAGATACAGGGCACGGGAAAGCCGGCTGAGTGCAGGTAGCTCATCAGCTTCGCCTCGTCGGCGACATCGGCCTCGATCCGGTACCGGCGCAGCACCTTATCGTCGTCGATCTCGTACACATCGGCGGCCCGGCCCTGACCGATCAGCCGCCCGGGCGGCGCGGCACTAGTCATGGGAGTATTCCACCATCGAAGGAGGAGGACCGGCACTCCATGGACTACGCCAGCTATCACCACCTGCTGTTCGAAAGGCAAGGCAACGGCGTCCTGCTGATCACCATGAACCGCCCCGAGGTCTACAACGCCGCGGACGAGGCCATGCACGGCCAGCTCGCCCGTCTCTGGGCCGACGTCGCGCAAGACGACGAGACACGAGTGGCCGTGATCACGGGTGCGGGCAAGGCGTTCTCGGCCGGCGGTGACCTGGCGATGGTGCAGCGCATGGCGGGCAACTACCAGGCCACTGCTCACATGCTCGGCGAGATGAGCGACCTGGTTTACAACCTGGTCAACTGCGAGAAGCCGGTGATCTCAGCGATCAACGGGGTCGCGGTCGGCGCGGGCCTGGTCATCGCGCTGCTCGCCGACATCAGCGTCTGCGCGGAGGACGCCAGGCTCGGCGACGGCCACGTCAAGCTCGGCGCCGCGGCCGGGGATCACGCCGCTATTATCTGGCCGCTGCTTTGCGGAATGGCCAAGGCCCGCTACTACCTGATGACGGGCGAGATGGTCGACGGCAGGGAAGCCGAGCGGATCGGACTGGTCAGCAAGGCCCTGCCAAGGGACGAGGTACTGCCTGAGGCGCTGCGCATCGCCGGGAACCTGGCGGCAGGGTCACAACTCGCGATCAGGCTGACCAAGAGAGCGCTGAATAGCTGGCTGCGCACGGCCGGACCGATCTTCGACCAATCCGCGGCCTACGAGATGCTGACGTTCATGGGCCCCGATGTCGCTGAAGGCGCCGCCGCGCTGCGGGAGAAGCGCGCGCCTAGATTCGCCTGACCTGATCGGATGCGGGCGACGAGCCGACAAGCGCCCTGGACGCCGGCAGCCTGAGCTCGAATCGCGAACCCTGGCCGACCCTGCTGCTTACCTCGACCGTTCCCCCGTGCGCCTGCGCGATCGCCTTGACGATGGCCAGGCCGAGCCCGAAACCGCCTGCCGCTCGGTTACGGCCCGCGTCGATGCGAGAGAACCGGCTGAAGATCCGGTCTACCTCGGTGGCCGGGATGCCCGATCCCTCGTCGGTGATGCCGATCACCACGTTGCCGCCGTCACGGCTGGCACTGAGCTCGATCCTGTCATGAGGCTCGGTATGATCCACCGCGTTCTCGATCAGCGCGTCCAGGGCAAGGGTGAGCCGGTCGGCGTCGCCCTGCGCCCAGGTTTCTTCCAGGTCACCGAGCACCCACTGGCGCGGAATGTGGCTCCACCGCCGGAACGCGTCCACGACGATCTCCTCCACGTCGACGTTCGTCAGATGCAGCGATGCCGGCCCTTCCGTTGAGGCAAGCAGCAGCAGCCTGCTGGTCAGGCGCCGCATCCGCAGCAGTTCCTCGACCGCGATCCTGGCGTCGGCGGCGATCGCCTGATCGGTGGCGGCTCGCTCGATGAGTTCGGCGTGACCGAGCGCGATCGCGATCGGCGTCCCTAGCTCATGCGAGGCGTCCTGGAGGAACTGGCGCTGCTGATCGAGCAGCAGCACGTTGTGATCGGAGACGCGCTTCATCTCCTCCAGCGCGGTCAGCCGGCGCCTGGAGTGCCAGACCATGACCACGAACAACATCGCGAGCAGCGGTACCTCGGCGAGGTAGTCAAGATCCTGTTCGCCGCGAAGTACCTGGAAGCCGATCAGGCCGCCGGTCGCGAGCGTCACGATCACCACGGTTATCATCGCCGATCCGAGCCGCCAGAGCCTGACGCCGTAGGCGGCGGTCAGCGTGATCCAGATGATCAGGAACGGAACCGTCTGCCAGTCAGGTATGAGCTGCATGGCCGTCAGGTTCAGGCCGACGAACGCCACCCAGGCGATGTCGGTCCGGTATGTCCGGGCTAGCTGGCGGATCCCCCGGTGCGTTCCGTGCCTCATGTGCCATAGGTTGCCATATCGCCGGAGCGGAACTTACCTGATCAGGACCTCAGTTACTGCGATTCGTGCCGTTCGAGGAACGTATAGATATCCGCTTCGTCGACACCGGGGAAGCTCCCGGACGGCAAAGCCGACAAAATATGGGAATGCGCACGCGCCGACGGCCAGGCCATGCCGTCCCAGCGCGCCGCGAGCCGCGCGGGCGGGCGCAGGCAGCATGCGGGGTCGGGGCAGGCCGACCTCGTCCGCTTCGTCGTGTCACGGCCACGGAACCAGCGGGCGTCATCGAAGGTGACTCCGAGCGTGATCGCGTACTCGCTGCCGTGCTCCACCGACGCGACGCAGTAATAGGTACCAGAAGGCGTGTCCGAGTACTGGTAATGCGGGCTGAACCGGTCAGCCGAGGCGAAGACCTGCCTGCCTGACCAGAGCCTGCACATCCGCTGGCCCTCGATTGCCCCCGCGTTGTCGGCAGGGAAGATCACTCCGTCGTTCTCGTAGGCCTTGTAAATCGTCCCGTTCGCGTCGTTCTTGACGAAGTGACAGGTCATATCCAGGTGGTGGGTCGCGAGGTTGGTGAACCTGTGCGCGGCCATCTCATAGGAGACGGAGAACACGTCCCGCATGTCCTCGACCGACAGGTTCTTGTTGTCCTTCGCGCTGCGCAGGAAAGGCACGGCGGCCGACTCGGGCACGAGGACAGCGGCCGCGAAGTAGTTGGCCTCCACTCTCTGGCGGAGGAAGTCGGCGAAATCGGCTGGCGTGCTATGGCCGAGGACAAAATGCCCAAGGGTCTGCAATAGGACAGCACGGGGAGTGTGCATGCCGAGTGACTCTTGCCGCAAGTAGATGCGGCGGTTACGCAGGTCGGTGACCGACCGGGCGGACCTGGGCAGGTCGGTGACGTACCTGACGGAGAAGCCGTGGTGACTTATCACCGAAAGCAGCAGTCCCTGTGACAGTGCGCCGCCTGAGTAGCTGACCGGGGCGAGGGCCTCGGCGGCGGCCCGCTCGATCCCGGCGAAGTAATTGCCCCTGTCGCGCATCATCAGCCGGAGGTCGGCGTTGGCCAGCCTGGCCTCCTCAGGCGTGGCCGTCGGCTTGACCTGCTGCTTGCGCAGCTCCCCGAACAGGGCGAGCAGGTGCTCGATGACTTCGCTAGGCACCCGCGGCCCGGGCTTCACGTACGGCAGTCCAAGGCTGCGGTAAACGGGATCGCGCTGGGCTTCGTCAAGTGCCAGCTCGAGCTGGGCGCGGCGACTTGGCGGCTCATGTTTCATAAGCTCTTCGACCGGCACCCGCAGAGCGTTCGCCAGCGCTTCGATCAGCGACAGCTTGGGCTCCCTGCGCCCGTTCTCCAGCAGCGAAAGCACCGAAGGTGCCCGCCCGACCCGCTCTCCCAGCTCGGTGAGCGTCAAGCCTCTGCTGCGCCTGATGTGCCTGAGTCGCTGGCCGAAGAGGTTGAGGTCGAGTCGACCATCCAGCAAACTTGTGGAATCTTTCTCAGCGAAAGTCGTCACATCTTCAGGTTATACGAAGATCCCGAGATTTTCATGACCAAGGTCCCTAGCGGAGAGCTGTCGGTTAAGGCGAGCCTGGCGACAACGCACGGGGACGGCTCGCACCAGGAGGTTCAGTGAACACTCGTCGCCTCGATGGCAACCAGATCAGTCTCGAGCACCAGGCTGAGCAGCTTCAGGCTAGCTGGGCGGCTGACCCGCGCTGGGCGGGCACGGAGCGTACCTACACCGCCGCCGATGTGATCAAGCTGCGCGGATCTGTACAGGAAGAGCACACGCTTGCCCGGCTTGGCGCGGAGCGTTTGTGGTCGCTGCTTAACAGCGAGGACTACGTGAGCGCGCTAGGCGCGATCACGGGAAATCAGGCCGTGCAGCAGGTCAAGGCCGGCCTGAAGGCGATCTACCTGTCCGGCTGGCAGGTTGCGGCCGACGGTAACCTGGCCGGTCAGACCTACCCGGACCAGAGCCTCTACCCGGTCAACTCGGTCCCGCAGGTCGTGCGCCGCATCAACAACGCGCTGCTCCGCGCCGACCAGATCACCTGGGCCGAGTCGGCCAACGCGGCGGCGCCGTACTGGCTGGCCCCGATCGTGGCCGACGCCGAGGCGGGGTTCGGCGGCGTGCTCAACGCCTTTGAGCTGATGAAGTCGATGATCGCGGCGGGTGCGGCCGGAGTGCACTGGGAAGACCAGCTCGCATCAGAAAAGAAATGCGGCCATCTCGGCGGCAAGGTCCTGATCCCGACCGGGCAGCACATCAAGACGCTGAGCGCCGCCCGTCTCGCCGCCGACGTGTGCGGCGTTCCCTCGATCATCGTGGCCCGCACGGACGCACAGGCGGCGACGCTCCTGACCAGCGACGTCGACGAGCGCGACCAGCCGTTCGTCACAGGCGAGCGCACCTCGGAGGGCTTCTACCGAGTCCGCAACGGCATTGGTGCCTGCATCGCACGCGGGCTGTCCTACTCGCCATATTCGGACATGCTGTGGATGGAGACCTCCACGCCTGACCTCGCGGTCGCCGCCGAGTTCGCCGACGCGATCCACTCCGTTTACCCGGACCAGATGCTGGCGTACAACTGCTCGCCCTCATTCAACTGGCGGGCCAACCTGGACGACGCGACTATCGCGAAGTTCCAGAAGGAACTGGCGACGATGGGCTACAAGTTCCAGTTCATCACGCTGGCCGGCTTCCACGCGCTGAACTACTCGATGTTCGACCTGGCCCGCGGCTACGCCGGGGAGGGCATGCCCGCCTACGTCCGACTGCAGGACAATGAGTTCGCCGCCGAGCACGACGGCTACACCGCGACCAGGCACCAGCGCGAGGTCGGCACCGGCTACTTCGACCAGGTCACCTCCGCGATCAACCCGGACTCCTCGACCACGGCCCTCGCCGGCTCCACCGAGGCGGACCAGTTCGCCGGCGCGCACCACTAAGCCGGTCAGGTGCCCGGGCGGTAGCTGACGCCGGCCTGCGATCCTCCGGCTTCGACGGTGCCCGCCTTGGCGGTGCCTTCGACGGTGTCGCCTGCCGCGAGCTTGCCCTCGACGCTGACACCGGTCTGCTGCCCGGCGACCTTGTCTGCTTGCGCCAGGCCGCGGATCGTGACGCCGGCCGGACGCAGCTTCTTCAGCTCATCGACGAACTGCCCGAGCTGGCCTTGCGACTGCGGGTCAGAATCGAGCACCGATTTGAGTGCTTCTGCGAAGGCATCGCGCGGGTCTTCGTCGCCTGGGTCCTTCTCGAACATGCGCAGGGCGCGTTCGGCAGAGTCCTTGCCAGTGAACTTCTGGCGTACCCACCCGTACAGCGCGCTCAGCTTGTCGTCGAACGCCTTGTAAGCGGCACCGCCCGCCTGGTCGAGAAGTTTTCCCGCCCGGCGGGCGAAGAAGGCTTCAAGAAATCCGACGGCCAGGGCTATCATGCTGACCTCCGATGGAGAAAAGGACCGGCGATATGCCCATTGTGCCTGATGAAGAGTCCCTGATCGGCCGAGACGACGAGCTTGCGGTGCTCAACGGCGTTCTTGCGCGCGGCGAGGTTGGCCTGGTGCTCATTATCGGTGCTCCCGGAATGGGCAAGCGGAGCATTTTGCGTGAGATACGAAAGAATGCCAGAAATCAGGATCGTCCCGTCGTTCCCGCCGCCAGCTCGCTGACCGTTGACAGCGATACTACGATCGATGGCTTTCTCACGGCTGTCCGCGAGGCCGCCGAGAGCCAGCCGGCCCCCGGTCCCGACGGCGTCTCAGAGGACTCGAGCAGGCTGGCCTCCGGGCACCCGATCGTTCTGATCCTCAGCTATCACCCTGGCAAGCAGTTCGACGAGTGGTTCACCGAGGAACTGATCACCGGCACCTCGCGCGCCGGGGTGCTGACCGTCTTCCTGGCCGGCTACGAGAGCGACCTGCGGCGGCTCGTGCCATCGGCCCTTCGGGTGGTGGAACTTGGCCCGCTTCCCGAGGAACCGGTCAGTAGCTACCTGCGGCAGCTCAACGAGCACCTCGCGGACAAGCTCGATGCCAGGGAGCTTGCCGATTACGGCGCGCTGATCAGGCGCGAGCCAGGAATGATCCCCGCGCTGCGCGGCCTGCTCGAGCTGGAGAGCGAGTACGCGGAGTAAGCGCCTGTCCTCACGCAGCCGTGACGGCGCCAGCTTCGATCCCGCCGAACACCTGCACGCCTGGCGGGAAGCTGAGCTCGTCGTACGAGATCACGAACAGGTCGGGGAATCCCGGCCTGAGGGCAGACTGGACCTCGGGCCGCGCCTCGCTTCCGGTGAGCAGTACTGGCGCCGCGGCGTTCGCCTGGATCTTCGCAAGCTCCGCCCTCAGCCGGCCGGTCAGCCTTCTGACGAGCGAGCCGTCGGCGCCAGGCGGCAGCCAGCTATCGCCCTGGCCATCCGCCTGCGTGACCAGTGCCTCTTCGAGGGCCGGGTCAAGCAGTACCGCCGGGAGCATCTGCTGACCCTGTAGTGCCTTAACCATGATCTTGTCGCTGAGGGCCGCGCGTACCGCCTCGACGCGCCCGGCGAAGTCGGGATCACCTGTCAGCTCGGCCTCGATCAGCGCGTCGAGTACCGGCGGCAGGTCAGACACCGAGATCGAGCAGGCGAGCAGCTCGCGCAGCACGGCGGTGAGCTGATCCGCGGAAATTACCTTGCGAGCGGCCTCAACGAGCCAGCCTCTTGACTGCCAGGTCAGGTTCAGCAGCTTTTCGACCTGGATCTTGTCGACGAGCTGGTAGATCCGCTCATTGGCGACCTTCATGATGCTGAGCACGATGTAATTGAGCTGATCCCAGGCCGTGAGGCCGGCGGCCTCGGCCGCGAGCCTGCTGTCCTGGCTGATGATGGCTCCGTTCGCGTAGCTGCTCGGATCGGCCGGAATATCGTGCTCGCGAAGCAGCTCAACGGACCCGTTCACGAGCAGCTTGCCCGCGGCGAGGCCGGTCACCGGCAAGGTCTCAAGCTCGTTGACCTTGATGCTGAACGTGCCCGGCGGCAGCGACTCGCAAGCGATGAGCTGGAGCCCCGGAGGTATGACACCATATTCGGTGAGCAGCCAGGCACGCAGCTCAGCGATGAGGTTGGCGGCATCCGCGTAGTCGATGGTGAGCTGCCTGAGGTAGGCCGGGGCCACGCGCAGCGCGAAGGTCGCTCCCCCGAGTTCGGCGACTAGCGCCTCGCGGGCACCGATGCCCGGGTTCTGGTCGCCGGCCAGCACCCGGCGCACGGTGTCCTGGTCAGCGATCGAATGACCGAGGCCGACCACGCCCTGGAGGACGCGGTGCACGCGGCCGGCGGGGACATCGCCGGCGTCAAGGCCGGCTTCGCGACAGTAGAAGCTGGCCTGAGGAAGGTCCAGCAGCACCGCAGGCTGGAGCTTGACCGCTTCGCGGCAGGTCAGCGCGATCAGCTTCGCCGCCGCCCCGGCGTCGAGATTATCAGGGACCCGGTCAGGCGGCGGAAGCTGGCCGCTGAGCCACGCCCAGACATCCCTGGCAAGGTCAGCCGGGTAGACGCAGGCCTTGTCCCCGATCGTGAACCGCAGCGAAGATCCGTCATCCCGTTCATCTCCCGCCGCCGGCAGGGGGGCTACCGTGACGGAGAGATCCCCTGGCACTCCGAGAGCGGCCATCAGGCCGGAGATCTCGCGCCCGGTCTCCTCGCCTGCTAGCGCCATAGCCTCCGGTGTCGCGATCGCGGAAAGCTCACGGCCGACGAGCACGGAGATGCTCAGTACCGGGCGTCCCTCGGCATCCACGCGGCTAGTCCCCCGTCCTGGTGAGTTCGCTGGCGGACAGGATCTCCAGCGTGCGGTCAGGAATCAGCCAGCGGGTCAGCCACGCTCGCATCTCCTCGCCGGGAGCGACGATCGTGCAAGGACCTCCGGCCTTCTGCCACTCGCCGTACAGCCAGCCCGCGAGCTGGTACCGCAGCGGAATCAGGTGCGGGCTCTGGCCGGGCAGCTCAGAGTACTCAGCCGGGATGACGATCAGCGCCCTTCCTTCCTCGTTTCCCGGAAGCTGATCGCGAAGCTCGGTCCTGACCGCGAGTGCCAGGTCAATTAGCGAGGCGGAGATCCCGCCATGCGCGGCGACTACCTCGAGTATGCGCCGCCAGTCGGTGAGCGGCACCGAGCCCCTGACAAGCTCCTTGACCAGGACTACCAGGCGACGTGTGTTTGCTGGATCGGCCATCAGGCCGGCCAGCGGCTCGGTGCTGCCCTCCGCCTTAGCCCAGTCATGTACGAGGGTGGCGGCGTCGTCGAGACGGTAGTCCGCACGCAGCCGCGTCCGCACTGCGGCCTCGAGCAGGTACGTCAGGAAAACCGGACCGCTGATCCGGTGCGAGGGATCGACGCCAGCCAGGGCGTCATCGGCTTCAGAGATCCACGTCCCGCTCTCCCCGGTCAGCGGATGCGTGCCAGTGCCGAGGCCGGAAAGGCCGGCGGGAACCTGCGCCGCAGGGACGAAGAACGCTTTAAGCGGCAAATTGCCTCGATCGCATACCCGGCCGAGTATGGCGATTTCATAGCCGTCTTCCGGCAAAGCCGAGGCGTCGGTGAAGTTGATCGAAGGAATGATGACTCCGGCACTCGCCTTGATCCGCGCCCGCAGCGCCGGAATGAGCGTCTTGAGCAGGTAACCGTCGTCTTGGGCCGGGTCGACGTAAGGTATCAGGCCAAGTCCGATCCGCACCTGGAGCGGCTGGGGATCGGCCGGGGCAGGCAGGTCATCGGCCAGGCCGAATCGCTGCGTAAGGTAACCGTCGAGCGCCTGGCGGGTCGCGGCGAGAGCAGTTCGTTCCGCGGATCCAGGCGGCATGCGGCTTTGAAGTTCTGCGACCGCGTCCGCCATCGTCCAGTAACCCTCGATCCCCGGTATGAAGCCCATGATCATCGCGGCGGCGGACGCACCGAACTCGGCCGGGTCACCGTGGACAGCGAGGTCATCGAGCGGGTCAGCGGCGGGCCGCGCCGCCTGCGCGATCGTGCCGGCCGCTTGCGCAGGTTCAGGCAAGGCGGCAACGGCGTAACGCACAAGCCGCAGCCTGGCTGACGCCTGGCCCAGGCCGGGCCCGGTGAGGCGGCGCAGCGCGGTATCGATAACGGCGATCACCGCTGACAAGCCATCCACGGCAAGCAGTTGCTGCGCGTAAGCCACGGAATAGCTGACGTAATGCTCATAGAGTGCCGCAGTGCGCATCACGGCGGGCACCCGGTCAAGTACCCGCGACATCGCCGCGCGAGCGCCACGCCAGTCGTGCTGTTCGGCCAGCGCGAATGCCAGGTTGAGCTGCGGCCAGAAGTTCGCCGGGGCGTGCTCTGCGGCCAGCCTGAAGTGCTCGCGCGCCTGATCGAGCTTGGCCGTGCGATCGGCGGTCTCAGCGAACCTGAGAATGCCCCTGGTGTTCTCCTCGATCGCGCTCTGATCGCCGGCCGTCAAGGTGTTGGACTGTGCCCTCTCAAGCTCTGAGGCTACCTTGGCGGCCTGATCGGCGTACTTGCGGGCGGCGGCCCAGTCGCTCTGGGCGGCGCACACCCTGGCGAGGCTGACCAGCGTCTTGGCGAGGGCCGGAGGAGTCCGCTGTGCCTCATGAACCTTCCGTGCCCGGTCATAGGCCTCGCGGGCCTTAGGCCACTGGCCAAGGCTCTCCTCGAGCCTGGCCAGCACGCGGTCGAAGTCGGCGCGGTCGGCGTCGATGCCGCGCGGGACCGTCAGGTCGGCCTTTGCCAGCTTTGCCGACGCCTCATCGCTCAGGCCGCGTGCTCGGGACACGTCGGCTGAGACAATGGCCGCGAACGCGGCGTGAACGGGAAGGCTGAAGCCCGCCCACGCCTGTTCGGCGGCGACGATATCCGTTGCCGCGTCGTCGAGCCTGCCGAGCGTGAGGAGGCTCATGGCGCGGTAGGTCAGCGCGGCGGCTTCCGACCACTTGCCCTCAGGACGGCCGCGCATGCGGTCAGCGATGCGCGTGAAGTGCTCGCAGGCTTCGGCGTCCTGGCCCGCCTGGCTGAGGCTGAGGGCCTTGGCCCACTGGAGGCTGATCTGCGCGTTCCAGTCATCCCACGAATCTCCCACCTCTGCCTCAAGGCCGGCGGTCCAGTCCTTCGCCCGCGCGAGCTGGCCCTTTTTGATCAGCGCCTGGGTGAAGTCAGCGGTCACCTGCGCTGAAGCCATCGCCGACAGCGACGCCATGACGGCCACGCTTTCCCGCGCAGCGGTCTCAGCGGCCCGCGGCTCGTGCGGCAGCAGCAGCACGGAGAACCTGGCCGCGACGCGCGCCTGGATGCTGACCTCATCGGGTTGCTTCGTGCGAGCCAGCCAGAGCGCCTCGGTCAGGAACTCGAACGCACGCTCCCACTCGGCCAGGTCCGCGTGCAACGCGGCGAGTTCTATCCGTCCGTACACGGCGATGTCCTGGCGCACCTCCGCCGAGGCCTCAGACAGCTCGATGGCTTTCCTGAATTGCTCCTGCGCGGGCGGATAGTCGTGAAGCTGAGCGTAAAGAGTGCCGAGCGAGTAATAATCCGACGGCTCGTTCCATGGGTCAAGGCCCACCGACTTGCTGATCAGCTCCTGCCTGGCCTGAATCGCCTCAGGTATGCGCAGCTCCGATTCGTATATCAGCGCGAGATCTGTGAGCACCCACTTGTGCAAGACAGGCGGTAGTTCACCGCCGCCGCGCACCAGCGCCAGCAGCCGTTTCTCAGCGAGCGCGAAATCGTAGGGCGGCAATTTCGCGCTTAGCCTGGTCTCGAAGAATTCGATCCATGCTCTGTGCTCTGGCCGCTGGTCCGAGACCGGGCGGCGCTCGATGAAATCCTTGGCTACCGCTACCAGGGACCGGCAGGCCAACAGGCCGTCGGCCAGCTCGAGGCGCAAGAAGGTGTTTTCGAGGAAACTGATGCCGTCATCGAGTGAGATAAGGAGGTGATGGTAAAGAGCCTCAAGCAGGCGGGCGGTCGACTCGGCTTCGATGATCGAGGTGAGGCGCTGGAAACGTTCAGGCCGCGCCGCCTTCATGACCTCGGCGAAATCATCAAGGTCCCGCTCGGCTTGGTGCACCTCGTCGTAGCTCTCCTCGAAATACGTCGCCAGGCGCCGGTTGATCTCGGCGAACCGCTCGCGCTTTTCCTGCACCGACTGCCAGTCCCTGAGCAGGGCATCTCTGGTGCTGTCGTGATAGGTGAAGCGCCCGTGCGGGCGCGGGCGCACGAAGTGCGCTTGCTTGACCCTCCCGAGCAGCCAGGCGTCGTGCTCCGGTTCGCTCTGCGGTCCCCTGAGCACGGCGAAGATCTTCTCGTCGACCTCGTGCGGTATCGCGCAAGCGCGTATGGCCTCAGCCAGGTCAGGATCGCCACGACCGGCATCGGCGATGAACTGGGAGATCAGCGCCAGATCCAGATCCTCGGTGCCGCCAAGCTCAGCGAGAATCTCCGCGAGCCTGCTTGACTCGGCTGAGGGACCTGGTCCTTGCATCGCCTGTCCTGACATCTTCTCGCCGGCCCTAGCCCTGACCGACCTTGGCCGGCTGAGGCAGGCCAGGGTAGATGGCCTTGACCAGGTACTGCGCCTTGGAGAGCGTGAAGCCGCCCTTCTGCATCCTGTCCTGTATCAGGTCGACGACGAGTTCTGACGGCTCCTCTCCGCCATTGTTCTGCATGACAAATTGCCTGATGTGGTCCCTGCCCCATTCGCTAAGCGACGGACGGCCCTTGACCATCGCCTTGAACTCCTCTGGCGACCTGAACAGGTGCTCGAGTTCGTTCTCTCGCAGCCCGTAAGGGCGCCCGGCCCCGTAAGGCTGCCCGGCGATCACTATCGACAGGCGTGGGGGCCGCAGCGCCAGGTCAGGATTCAGGCAGTGAATGCCAAGGAACACATCGAGCAGCCAGTCACGAAGGCCCAGGTTGCAGCGCTCCCAGGTATCGAGCAAGATGACGATGGTCTGCACAGCGCAGACCGCACGCAGATCTTCGAAGAACGCCTCGACGCACTTTTCCCTTGCCCACCGCTCTTGTTCCTCTGTGAACTGCTGCCGCTGGGACTGGTACATGTAGTTGTTGTCGATATGGCTGATCTGATCGATGCTGATGCCCGCGCTTCTCGCCCCTGGCCCGAGGAAACCGGCCTGCGCTGTACCTGTCATGCCGCCGCCGTTTCGCCCGTCATCCTGAGCGCCGAAGACGCTGAGATCCCATCTAGTGCGCGCGTCGTTAAGCCGCTTGAAGTTGACGAAAAGATCCTTGACGTTGCCGCCGGGGATTTCTTTCAGCCCGTCATAGAAGGCGGAGACGAAGAAGAACGGCGCCGGGTCCTTAAGCTGATCCAGATCGATCAGGCAGCCCACTGCCCGAGGGCTGACCACGTACCGGCAGTTATACAGCAACCTCTCGAGTAGTGCGCTCTTCCCCGCACCCCCCTCGGCGCAGATCGTCAGCACGCGAGCGGAGGTGGCGTTGTCCTTTCCGGCTTCGGGCAGGATCTGCTTGAACAGGTCCTGCTCGGCCGTGCAGTCAATGAGATCCCTGGGATCCCTCGGCTGTAGTTCCTCGGTCACTTTCCCCACCCGGAAACGGCACCGGTGCGTCCGGTAGCCGACGGCCGGCACTGCGTATCGGCCCAACAATACATTGGCCCGGCCAAGGGCGGGAACTACCGCGTGAGGCCCAGCGCCGCGTGCACGTCGAGGTCATCAAGGTCGTCCTGGTCAGCGTCGGCATCGGGGCGCCGCCATCGCGAGGGAATGACCAGCGGAATGACCATCGCGGCCCCCAGGAGCGCGAAGACTCCGCTGAACAGGAGACTGGTGAAACCAGCGGTGAACGTGCTGCCGGGCAGCGGCAAGTACCTGACCGCGTAACCGTTGTTGACAATGACGAGTGCCGACCAGGCCAGGAGGACGAGACCGGGCAGGCCGGTCGCGAGCGGAGAGACGCGCGGCACGGCGAGGAAGATGCCGAGCAGCAACCCGGCGCCGACTAGGCAGCCAACGGCTATCAGCCCTTGCGTGCTCGGAACCTCGGTGACCTGCTTGACTCCCCATCCGCCCGCCAGGTAGAGCGCCGCAGACAAGACGATGGCCAAGATGAGTCCGATCAAGTGCCGCATTCGCCACATCCCTTCGGTCAGAAGCATCCGAGGACACCGCGCGGCTCAGCCACCTGGCACACTACCGACCCGCCTGGTCGTGCTGCGGCAATATGCAAATAGTCGATACTGCCAGTTACCGGGTAAATTTGCTGGGTCGCTCTCGGTGAAACAGCCGCACGCGCAGCCGGTTGACCGGCTCGAGCAGCTCATAGGCGACGTAATCGCCGCGCTTGATCAGCGCGAACTTGACCCCTCTGGCCCCGCCAGGAAGCTCGTAGCCCTCGGGCTGGTACCGCTCGAAATCAGCGTGCATACGGTCGAAGAAGCTGCGGCGCTCGTTGCGCGGCACCAGGCCAGCCGTCTGAAATACGGCGCTGTAGTGCCAGATCGCGCGCTCGAACACCGCCCGCTGAACAGCGCTGGTCGCCACCGGAGCACCGTCAGCGATGAGTTTCTGCAGCATGCAGAAGACTTCCTCGTAGGCACTGAACACGGCCAGGTGACCGGTACTTGTCGTGGCCATGAAGGAACCGGGCCTTGACCTCCGGTAGCAGTAGCACGCGTTTCCGAGCGCACTGAGCCGCCCGCGGAACAACGCGGCACAGGTGACAGGAATGTCCTCGTGAATGCCCGTGCGGAACGGCTCGCCGAGCCCGGCAAGGAACTCGCGCCTGAACAACTTGCTCCAAGCGGTCATGCTCAGGTCGATGACCTTGGGTTCCTCGGCGAGCGTGAAGGTTCCCTGTGGCGCTGCCCGCAGCAGCCCGGCGCCAGGACCCGGCCGGGTCCTGCCTTCCGGATACAGCTCGTCATACCCGATCAAGAGCACGTCTGGCTCGCTGGCCGATAGCCTGGCGCAGATCGAGTCGATCGCCCCTGGCGCGGCCTTGTCATCACCGTCCACGAACCAGGCGTACCGGCCAGATGCCTCGGCCAGGCCGACGTTGCGGGCGTGGCCAGGGCCTGCGGTGCGGTCCAGGTGGACGACCTTCAGCCGGCTGTCCGATCGTGCCCGCTGGTCAAGCAGCGCGCCTGAACCGTCCGGAGACGCGTCGTCGATTGCGATGACCTCGAGGTCCCCCGCATGGCCGCCGAGAACGGAATCGAGGCACTCAGCCAGGTAGCCTCGCACCCCGTAAACGGGGATGACGACGCTGACCAGCGGGCCGCGTTCAGCCGACATGATCGGCTTGGGGCGCCATTACCTCGGGCTTTCCCGCCGGAATGTCAGGCTCGTCCACGGTGATCTTGGAAGGCCACCAGTTCCAGCGGCCAAGAAGCACCACGGTGGACGGCACAAGCAGCGTGCGGACCAGGAAGGTGTCCATGATGATGCCGAGAGCGAGCCCGATCCCGATGTCGAGTATCTGGCTGCTGCCGCCGGGACCCGTGCCGCCAACCACGGCGAGTACCAGGAACGTGCCGGCGAGCACCATGCCTGCCGAGGTGACCGTCGTACCGGTCACGCTGACCGCACGCGCGACCGCATCGCGGAGGGTGAGCTTGTGCGCCTCTTCCCTGATCCTGGTCATGACCAGGATGTTGTAGTCCTCGCCTAGTGCCAGCAGGAAGATGAACATGAGGAACGGCAGGAAAAAGACCAGGCCGCCCGCGTTGCCTAGCTTGATGAACAAGAGCACCGACAGGCCGAGCGCCGCCAGGTAGGAGACGCCGACGGACGCGATCAGGTAGAGCGGCGCGACGAGGCTGCGCAGCACGAGCGCCAGCAGGAGGCCGATGACCAGGATCGCGATCGGGATGATCCGCTTAAGGTCACTGTTCGAGATGCTGCTGATGTCGTAAAGCGCGGGCGCCTCGCCCGCGACGCCTGAAGCGTTAGCGTGGACGGCGTTCGCGACCGAAGTCGTCTCGGCGCGGATCGCGGGAATGGCATTGATCGCCGAGGTACTACCGGGGTCCCCGGCCGCGAGCCCGACAGAGAACAGGATGGTGCGGCCGTCCGTGCTCACGTAGTTCCCCGTCGCACGGTAAAGCTCGTAAGCCTCAGCAGGGATCTTCCCGCCGGAAGGCGGCGTCGGCGGTAGCGCCTTCGCCGGGCCGAGCGCCGCGTGCAGTTCGGCGAACTGCGTTGGCGTCAAGGTCACGCCGACCGGGTTCAGCGGGCCGGTTACCTGCGTGAACAGCTTGCTGCCCTGAAGCTGGCTGGTTGCGGTGCCGAGCACGGCGGGGTCGGTATACACGGACTGACTGAACCTGAAGATCAGGTTGGTGGGGTTGGCAGAAGACTGCGGGAAGTACTTGCTGAGCAGGTGCTGGCCGGCTGCCGAGTCGCTGCCCTTCGGCGGCGCGGTGCTGCCGCCGAAGCCGCCCGCCTTGTAGCCGCCGACGCCAATGGCGAGCGCGCCGAAGAAGATCAGCCCGATGAGCAGCGTGGGAACCGGATGCCTGACGATTCGGTTAGCTACCTTGCCCCAGGTACCCGGCTTGCCCGCGCCCTGAATGGTCCAGGGCAGCAGCTTGGGCCTGCGGAACCAGGCCTGGAACAAGGTGCGCTTGAACCCGAGCAGCGACAGCCTGATCGACAGCAGCGCGGGAAGCAGCGTGAGCGCGGCGAGCAAGGTAACGACAAGCGCGATCGCGAACGGTATGCCGAGGTCGGCATAGAACGAGAAGGTCGCGAGCAGGAGCGTCAGAACGGCGGCGATGACGGTAGCCGCCGAGAACGCGATCGACTCGCCGACCCTGGTCACGGCCGTGACGATCGCGACTCTCGCCGGGTCGCGCGGCCGCCGCAGATCAGCCCACAGCGCACGGGCCAGCCCGCGCCCGCCGGAAAGCTCAAGCGGGCCGCCGTCGTAATCGGCGACCCTGAGCTGTTCTCGTACACGGAAGACGAGGAAAAGCCCGTAGTCGGTGCCTGCCCCGAGCACGAGCACGATCATGAGGAGCTGCGCGATCGGCGATACCTGGAGGCCGTGGTGCGCGGCCTCGGCGACCAGCGGCCCCGAGATCAGAGCCGACATAAAGGCCGGAATCAGCGTGGTGAGCGCGAGGGTCAGCGACCTGAAGATCAGCACGAGCAGCAAGATGATGAACAGCGCAGAAAGGTTCTGCACCCGGTCGCCCTGGTTGCCATTGGCTTTCTGCTGGTCGACCTCGGTCGCGAGGCTCCCTGCCAGGTGCACGCTCAGCCCGGCGGGAAGCCCGGCGGCGGCAATCTTCGCGCGCATGCTGTCGATCAAGTCTGTCGCTGCGCTGGCGTTGGTGCCGATCTGTTTCGCCAGCGCGAGCAGTTGATCGGCCTGACCCGGCGTTGATGATTTCAGCGGAGAGCTGCCTAGCTCGACGACACGGCCGATACCGGGAACCGACCTGAGATCGACCTGCAGCCTGGCGATCGCGGCCGTATCGGCTGCCGTCAGCGGGCCGCTGGTACGCGCCACCACGACAGGGACGGGTATCAGGTTCTGGGTACCGAACGGCGCCGCAAGCGCGGTCGCCTTCTCTACCGGAGCACTTGAGGGCAGGAACTTGGTGTTGTCATTTTGCGTGACACTCGACAACGACGGCAGGAAGTGCACCGCCGCAACCGCGGCGACGATCCAGATGAGCGCCGTGAGCCAGCGAAACCGCACGCTGAGGCGGCCGATCCCGCCGAAGATCGCGTCCACGTTCATGCCGCGAAGCGTAGTAGACGCAAGTGACAGCCCGAGACGCCGATGGTCTGACAGGATGAATACCGTGCCCATCGACGCTGGCCACGTGACTAGTTGCGGGACTCACCGGTCACGGTGCTGGCTAGTCGGGCCTTCGCCAGTCACACTCAGGTGCGGAGGTGTCCAAGCTTCGCCTGGGCCGGCGAGCAGGTGTGCGCGGATACGCCGCTGAGTGACAGCGCGAAAGGGGCGCTGATGCAGGAACTGCGACTCGTCGCAGTCAGCGAGGATGGCAGCTACGCGGTTCTCGTGGTTCCCGGTCGTAGCGGGCGTTTTGCGCTGCCCATAGACGAGCGGCTGAGAACGGTGGCGCGTGGGCAGTTCTCCCGGCTTGCTCAGTACGAGATCGAAGTGGAGAGTCCGTTGCGACCCAAGGAGATCCAGGACCGAATCCGTGCTGGCGAGACCGCAGAAGAGATCGCCGACGCCGCTGGGCTGCCCGTCGACCGTATCCGCCGGTTCGAAGGCCCCGTGCTGGCCGAGCGCGAGTATCAGGCGGCGCAAGCTCAGCGGGCGACTGTGCGTGCTCCGGGAGAGTCGGGTCCTGGTCAGCGCCTCGGTGACGTCCTGCCGCAGCGGCTGTCTGACCTCGGGGCGAGCTCCGACGATCAGGACTGGGATTCAAGGAAGCGCCATGACGGCAACTGGCAGGTGCAGCTTGCTTACACGGTCGCCGGGCGGATGTACGTCGCCGAGTGGATATACGACCCGAGAAGCAAGCACGTGACCCCTGCTGACGACGAGGCGGTCAGGCTGAGCCTGGACGAGGGGCACTGGCCCGCGCCGCGCTCTTCCGGCAGCGGGGCCAAGGCGACGGTGACTCCGATCGGCTCACGGCTGGCCGTGCATCACCCGTCTGAGCACAGGCCTGAGCACCGCGGCGACGCCGAGCGGCATACCATGCAGCACCCCTCGCTGGCAGCGCCGACGACGGTGCCGTCGCAGCCCGTCAAGCCCGAGCCAGCCTCCCCTGAGGCGCCCGCGGCCGCCGCGGGACAGGCGGCCAGCGAGCCCTCAGAGCCGCGAGTCGCACAGGAGCCTGCGCCGCCGGCCGCGTCCCAGGCCAAGGAACGCGAATCCGAGCAGCCGCCGCGCCCAGCGCGCCGTGCTGGCGGCAGCCGGTCTCGCCGGTCATCGGTGCCGTCGTGGGACGAGATCATGTTCGGCAATTCAAGGCAGCCCGAGTAATAAGCTGACTGAGCGGGTCAGGCATGGCGACCGTGCCTGGGCGCGCAAGGCCGCGCCATTGAGTCAGGTTAGGGGACGATGCTTGGCCGGTTATGTCCGCCACGTCGGCGTTCTGCGCCGGTTGGCGATCTTTGCGGCGACGTTTCCGTTGCTCGCTGGCTGCGGAGTGCTCAACGGGCTCAGTGACACGCGCCTGAACTCGCCCGATTCCATAACGGTCACCAGCCCGGTATTCGGGGAAAGTGTCGTCCTGCCGAAGATCTACACCTGCCACGCGCCTGGCCAGGGTCAGAGCCCGCCACTGCAGTGGTCGGGCGCCATCTCCCCTGCACCTAAGTCGTACGCGATCGTCATCGACGATTCTGACGCGCCGATCAGCCCATATGTCTACTGGCTTGTCTTTGACCTGAGCCCGAACACCGTCGCGATCGGGCAGAGTCAGCTTCCGCCCGGTGCCAGGCAGGCGGAGAACAGCGCGGGCCTCGCTGGTTATGACCCGCCATGCCCGCAGGGCAAAGGTCACGCCTACCGGTTCACTGTCTATGCGCTCAACGCCTGGATCAACCTGCCAAACGGCGTAGGCTTGCGCGCGGCATGGTCGGCTATTGCCCGCCACGTCATCGCCTCAGGGCGGCTAACGTCTGGCACCTGACCGTAATCAGGTTGTGACTTAGAGTAGACAGAGGTGGTTAAACTTCTCGAATCTCCTGACACAGGCCATAGTTCTCCGACAGAATCGTCGTTTAACGATTGATCAGGAAACTGCCCAGGGCGCTTGGAGTTACGGGCGTGTTCGTACCGATGGCCGGCGCGAGCGCCACGAGCGCCATTCTCAGGCCAAGACCGCGATGGATGGTGCGATGCACAAGACGGTGCTGATCATTCTGGCAGCAGTAGTTGCCTTGATTGTGATCGTCGTCTTGACCGGAATGCGATTCCTGAGGGCCGACGACGAAGACGACTTCGACGATGCCGGCACGGGCGAGCGCGGGCACTCCCGCAGCCGGGGAGAGCACCCGCCTCGCGATCACTGGCGGTCAAGGCACCATGATGACGAGGCGGACGAGGCCGATGGCCATCGCTCGCGAAGCGAGCGCGAGGAGTCGCACCGCGGCATGAGCCGCTCGCCTGGTGCTCGCATGGGCTCGGGTCGGAGCGGTGCGAGCGCCAGCAGGAACGACGGTGGCCGGGAGCGTGACAGCGGCGCACGGGACGCCCGCGGGCGCAGCAGTGGCCGTGAAGGCGATTCCCGTGACGCGGCTCAGGGCAGGACCGGCACAAGCACGAGTGCCCGCTCGGCGACCGGGCGTGATCGTGCCAGGCGCGGGGCTGGCCCAGACGAGCTCACCAGCACGGGTCCCCGCAGCCAGGGGCGCGACGAGACAATGCGCATGACGGGGAGCCGGGGCGGCTCACTGCGTGATGGCCCCAGGGACGGTTCCGGCCGGGACGGCTCGAGCCGTGACGGCACTTCCCCTGGTTCTGACCGGCGGAGCAGCCGGACCTCGGGTCCTCACCGCCGCCCGGTTAGCCCAAGGGACTACGACGAGCGCGACTTCGCTGGGGCCGACGATGGCATGCGGTTCGATGATCAGGAAGAGCGGACCTTGCGCACTAGGAGCAAGAGCAGCCAGGACAGGGCTCAGGCCGCCGCCAGGGAGAATGCGGTTGCCAGCCGGGACGACCGCGAGCGTCGTGGCAACACGGGGCCGAACCCCCGGCTCGAGAGCCGCAAGGGCACGTCGGGTTCCGCGCGTCGCGACGACTCCCTGCCGGAGATCAAGCCGAGGCCGAGCCGGAGCAAGCGAGACGACGACGGCGAATGGCCGAGCACTGAGTGGGACGAACTCTCCGACGTTGATTACTGGGCCGAGCTCGCCTCAGACAAGCCGCTTACCACGACGACACAGACCACGCAGTCCGAGTCCGTCACGCCTCCAGTAAGAGCAGAAAGGGACGGACGCGGAGAACCCGATCAGGTTTCGCGCCGCAGTGAGCGGCGTGAAACCTCTGACCGCAGGGACAGTGCTGACCGCAGGGACAGTGCCGACCGGCGGGACTCGCGTTCCGGCACCGACCGTCGTGACAGTGCCGATCGTCGTGACAGTGCCGACCGTCGTGAGCAGCCGTCGCTTCCTGGCGCGAGAAGCTCGCGATCGGGGGCGGAGTCCGGCTTCTCCGCTCCGGCCCGCGGCGAGGGCTACGGATCGACGGAGCTGAGGCGGTCGATCGCCGCGGGCGCCGATCCCGCGCGCCAGGCTCCGCCCGCGCCGGCGCCCGCCGCTGCCGCGGCCGGAGGAAGCCGGCCGCTCGATGACGACCCGCTGACCAGCCCCTCCTTCCCGAGGGTGACTGACGACAGCCGGTCATACCGCCGGCACCCTAGAGAGAACTCCGGTTATCACGCGGTCCCGCCCGTCACGCCGCTGCCGAGCGCAGACAGCCAGGCAACGGCAGCCTATTCAAGACCAGTACGTAGCACTGAGTATCCCGCCGCCAGCACTGAGTATCCCGCTGCCAGCACTGAGTATGCCGCCGCTCCGGCTGAGCCCTACCAGGCCGAGACTCCAGCAAGCGGCTACCTGCCTGCGGGCGGACTCCCCTACCGTCAGGAGTCGGCGACCGCCGCTTATTCGCAGCCGGGCAACTATCACGCAGAGTCGCAGGGCCTGACCCCTTATGCTGCTCCCGAGCCAGTCGGCTACAGCTACTCAGGCAACGGGTACAGCGCGGCTCAATCGGGATACCAGCCGGAGAGCCTGCCTGGCTATCCGGCTGAACAGCAGGGCTATGCCGAGCAGGCAAACGGATACTCCTACAGCCATCAGCCCGCCGCCAGCTACGCGGATTACCAGGCGCCAGGCCCGGCCGATTCAAGCAGGCCTTACGCCTCGCACGAGTTCCAGGCAGAAGACCCGCCGCAGTCCTATCCCCCGACCCAGTACACGGCCCAGTACGAGCCGGCCGGGTATCCGGCTCCCGGATATGAGCAGGATGGCGCTTACCCTGCCGACCCTTACGCCGTCGACCCTTACGGCTATCCGGGCTACGACGTCTCCCGCTTATCGGGCGAGTATCCGGCGGACCAGGGTCGTTTACCTGGCCAGGACCGGGATGATGGGTCCTGGGATCACGGATCCTGGCAAGAGCGGCAGTGGGACGCCCAGTTATCGGGCGGCCAGCCTTTGCCCGCCGACGAGCAAGACTGGAGTCGTCGCCCGTGGGAGGACCTGACCTGACGGTCACCGTGGTCGTGAACGGTACCGCGCGGTCTGTTACCTCAGCGGTGACGTTGCTTTCCTGCGTTCGCGATGAACTCGGGCTGACCGGCGCGAAGCCGGGCTGCGGTGAAGGCGTCTGCGGTGCCTGCACGGTCTTGCTCGACGGCGAGCCGATCAGGGCGTGCCAGCAAACGGCTTTGCCGGCCGCTGGCCGCACGATCACGACGATCGAAGGGCTGGCCTCCGATCGCGGACTGCATCCTGTGCAGCGGGCCTTCGCGGCGGAGGGCGCGGCACAATGCGGTTACTGCACCCCTGGTTTCGTGCTGTCTGCTGCGGCACTGCTCAGTCACGACGCCGACCCTGACGATCGTGCGATCGACAGTGCACTGGCGGGCCACATCTGCCGTTGCGGTGGTTATCCGCGTATCAGGCGCGCCGTGCACCGTGCCGCGGCCATCCTCGCCGAGCCGGGAGCCGGTGATGGCGGCGGCCTTTCCCGCGATGAAGGCAGGTGGGGACCGCCCGCGCCCGGCCAGGACTGGTACCGGCCCGACCGGCCATGGGACCTGACCACTGCGTCCGAGCGCGACTGGTTCCGCGCACTTGGCGACGGGCTCGTCGTGGTGCTCGAGCCGGCTGACGTCGCCGCCTGGCTGCACCTGAGTCCCGCCGGGGTCGTGACTGCTTTCACTGGCAAGGTTGACGTCGGCCAGGACAACAGGACCGCGCTGCGGTTGCTGGTCGCCGAGGAACTCGGCGTGCCGGCAGAGATGGTCAGGCTGGCGATGGGCGATACCGACTTGTGCCCTTATGACCGCGGAACCTTTGGCAGCCGGTCAATGCCGGACGCGGGCAGTGCCCTCCGCCGGGCCGCTGCCTTCGCGCGCGGCCTGCCGTCGGTCAGGCCGGGCGAGCGCCTGACGCGGATCGTGTCAGGCGAGCCCGTGCTCAAAGACGCCGCCAGCTGGCAGCAGGCGGGCCGGGATTACCCGGCTGCGGAGATGGCCGCCGCGGTGACCGGGGCACGGTGCTTTGTGGCCGACCTGACAACGCCAGGAATGCTGCATGGGGCGTTGCTGAGGCCACCGGTGCCGGGAGCCGCCTTGCGGTCTTTTGACCCTGGCGTGCTGTCCGGCTGGCCAGGTGCCTCGCTGATCAGCGACGACGAGCTTACCGGGGTTGTGGCCGCCGACCTCCAGGTCGCGCGGGGCGCGATCGCCGCTTTGGCCGGTACCGCACAGTGGGATCTGCCAGCCTCGCCTTCCGAAGCCGACCTCGCTCAGTACCTGCGATCGCATCCCTTGGAGGGGGCGCCTGGCCAGGACCGCCAGTTCACGCGGCAAGAGGGATCGGCGGCCACGGCACTTGAAATGGCCGCTGTCCGGTGCGAGGCAACTTACCAGGCCGCCTACATCGCCGCCGCCGCGATGGAGACAAGGACCGCGCTCGCGGTCTGGGCGGACGACGGGCGGCTGACCGTCTGGACAGGTACGCAGGTGCCGTTCGGCGTGCGGGCGCAGGTTGCCGTGGAACTCGGAATCGACGAAGCGCGGGTGCGGATCATCGTGCCGCCGACGGGCGGCGCGTTCGGGGGGAAGCATCGCGGTACGGTCGCGATCGAGGCGGCGAAGCTGGCAAGGCAGGCAGGCAGGCCGGTGCGGGTGGCGTGGAGCCGCGCTGAGGAGTTCGCCGCTGGCGGGCTGCGCCGGGCGGCGGTCATCGACGTCGCAGCCGGGGTGACGGCCGAAGGCAAGCTGTCCGGCTGGACGTTCCTGAACGTCAACGCCGGGACGTCGGGAATCGCCACCCCGTACCGTGTCGCCGACCAGCGGACCGAGTACCAGCCCGCGGCGAGCCCGCTGCTTCAGGTTGCCTACCGGGGTCTCGCCGCGACAGCCAACAACTTTGCCAGGGAATCCATGATCGATGAGCTGGCGGCTCGGCTCGGGATCGACGGGTTCGAGTTCCGGCTGGCAAACCTCGCCGATGAAAGGCTGGCGGCCGTACTGCGGGCCGTGGCCGAGCGGATCGGCTGGAGTCACCGTTCCGGCGCCGGATGGGGCATCGCCTGCGGCACCGAGAAAGAAGGCCGGGTATCCACCGCGGTGAGGGTCGCGGTCGGCGCCGACCGGCAGATTCGGGTGCTGCGGCTGGTCAGCGCCTACGAATGCGGTGCGATCGTGAACCCAAGGGCCGTCACCGCGCAGGTGGAGGGTGCGGCGGTGATGGCGCTCGGCGGAGCGTTGTCGGAGAAGATCGAGTTCACCGCCGGCGTGATCACGAACGGCGCGTTCTCCAGGTACCGCGTGCCCAGGATCGGTGATGTGCCGCCGATCGAAGTGGTGCTCGTTGACCGGCCCGATCTGCCGTCAGCGGGGGCCGGGGAAACGCCAATGATCGCCGTGGCGCCGGCCATCGCCGCAGGCGTCTTTGACGTGACGGGCCGTCGGCTGCGGTCGCTGCCGCTGACCTTGTAGCGGGAGCCTGGGGCGACCGGGTTGTCTCCGGCCGCCCCGGGCTCGATGCGCTCAGGGTTAGTTCACGTTCAGAGCGTTATCGTCTTCGAAGAAGTTGGTGTTGTAGCCGCCGCCGAGGGTTTCCTTTCCCGTGTACTTGATCGTGATCTTCTGGCCGATGTAGGGGGACACCGAGTACGTGTACTGGGTGTAGCCGCCGGTCGTGTTGAGGTTGGACAGCGTGCCCAGGGTTGCCAGCACGGTGCCGCTCGAGTTGAGCACCTGGATCGTGAACGTGTCGTAGGCCTTGTTCGTCGGGTCGTCGGTGTTGATGTACAGCCAGAAGGACAAGGTCGCCGACTTGCAGGTCGAAGGAATCGTGACGGTCTGCGCGAGCGTGTCGGTGTGCGCGCCGCCATAGCCATCCAGCCACGCCAGCCACGAACCCGAGTGCGCGGGCACGCCATCACTGGTGTTCGCCAGCACGCCAGAGGTCGCTGTCCATGGCGAGATGCTGCCGGTCTCGAAGCCCGGGTTGCCGAACAACTGCTGCGCGGTGCAGCCGCTGGCGGCGTTGATCGTCCAGGTGAAGCTGGCCGAGCCGTGGGCGCCTGTGGTGTCGGTTGCCGTGACCGTGACGCTGTTGCTGCCCGCGGTCGTTGGGGTGCCTGTGATCAGGCCAGAGGAAGAGTTGATTGACAGGCCGGCGGGCAGGCCCGTCGCCGAGTAGGTCAGCGTCTGGCCCGACGCGGAGTCCGTGGCGCTGATCTGCAGGCTGACCGCGGTACCCACGGTGCCTGTCTGGTTACCCGGATTGGTGACCGTGACCGTGTTACCTGTCGCCGAATTGATCGTCCAGGTGAAGCTGGCCGAGCCGTGGGCGCCGGTGGTGTCCGTCGCGGTCACGGTGACGCTGTTGCTTCCTGATGTGGTGGGCGTGCCCGTGATGAGGCCAGAGGATGAGTTGATGGACAGCCCGGCTGGCAGACCGGTCGCCGAGTAGGTCAGCGTCTGGCCTGACGCGGAGTCCGTGGCGCTGATCTGCAGGCTGACCGCGGTACCCACGGTTCCTGTCTGGTTACCCGGATTGGTCACGGTGACCGTGTTGCTGCTTGAACTGCTGCTGAACGCACCGACGCCGTCTGGGGTACCAAGGCCGGTCGGGCCGTCGTAGCCGGTTTCCGCGGTGCACAGGTAAGCCGGGCTGCAGCTTCCGTTAGCGCCCGAGGTGACGTCGAAGAAGTCACTGGTGTGGGCGTAGAGGTAAGACGACGGATAGGTGCCTGATGCCGGGGTTCCGGCCAGAGCGAACGTCGCCGCGATCATCGGCGACGATGCGCTGGTCCCGCCGACTTCCAGCCAGCCTCCCTCGCTGTAGGAGTCGTAGACGGCCAGGCCGGTGTTCGGGTTGGCGTCTGCCGACACGTCGTTGTCGGTCCGCTTGGAGCAGCCGGTGTCGGTCTGC
Organism: Streptosporangiaceae bacterium; assembly: GCA_035509195.1. GTDB lineage: Bacteria > Actinomycetota > Actinomycetes > Streptosporangiales > Streptosporangiaceae > Chersky-822. The sequence continues at coordinate 27,251 of DATJLT010000326.1, forward strand.
CAGGACGGCTTGGAACTGTCGGCTGAGCAGCCTGAGCCCGTGCCCTCGCCGCCAGAACTGCTACCCCACACGGTCTCGGTCCAGCCGCGCGAGTTCGAGGCCGTGGACAGCGAGGTACCGCCGACCGACGTGACGTCGGGCGAGGCCGCCGGGTAGGAGACGCCGTAACCGTCGTCACCGGCCGACGCGGTGACCGCGACGCCCGGGTGGTTGTAGTAGTCGGTGTCGTAAGTGTTGTCTGACGAGGATTCGCTGCCGCCGTAGCTGTTCGACACGAAGTCCGCGCCGAGAGATACCGCGGTGTTCACGCCGGTGCCGAGGTTGGCCGTGCTGGCGCTGTTAACCTCGACGAGGATGATGTGGCAGAGGGGGCAGATCGCCGACACCATGTCGACGTCCAGTGACTCCTCGACGTCCCACCCGTTCGACCCGGCGTTGGACGGCAGCGGGCTCGCCGCGCCGTTCTGGTTGACGACGCTGAAACATCCCGTACCGCAGGCGGGCAGGCCCCAGTCAGAACGATAGGTCGCGAGATCAGACACGATGTCTGGGTCGTTGTAGGCGTCCACCACCGCCACGGTCTCCCCTGACCCCGCCGTGGATGACGGCAGAGCGTACGCGGACTGCAGGCTCGACGGGCCGTAGCCGTCTCCGCTCGGAGCCTGGTCGGGACCGAGCGAGGTCTGCGTATGATGCGCGACGTTGGTGCGCAAAAGCACCATGCAGGCCATTTGCCCTGGCGTCGTCGTGACCGGGCAGGCCCGCTTGTAGTCGACGATGCTCAGCGACGAGGGCCCGGCGCCGGCCGCCGCTTTCGCGCTCGCGGCGGACGCTGGCGCGTGCTCGGGTGCTGCCTGTGCCGCTGCCGAGCCTGCGAGGCTCAGCGCACCGGCCGCGAGGGCCGCACTTGACGCCAAGACCAGCCAGGCACGGGACCAGCTAGGCCGGCTTAATCCAGAAGTAACTCGCAACGGACATGACCTCCTCGAACGAGGACCTGAGGCCGCGCGAAACCGCGACCGGTGGCTACGTCGCTCTGCACGCGGGCACAGGTCCAGGCGGACGTACCCCGGATCATGGGGTGCACCCAGAACATAACACCGTCCCGTTAACCGTCAATATGCAAGAGCCTACGAATCCGGACATATAGTGCAGGATAATTCCCGGCATTTCGGACGGCTAGCGCCCAGCGCACGGGGGCCGGGCAGCATCGATGGCCGTGCGTTGCTGCTGGCAGGGCGCATCTTTGGACACTTGATGCTGTTAGCCGCGGTGGGATCCGACGGCGGCTAGTGGTGGAAGGCGGTGGTCCTGCGGCCTTCGCGTGGCAGCGGGCCGGAGAGGCCGTCGAGGTACCTGACCGACTCAGTTATCCGGTCGAGCAAGAGGTCGGCCAGGTCAAGCGACAGGCCGTTGCGGACGACGATGCGCTGGACGGTCACCTCAGACAGGTTGTCTGGCATCGGGTAGGCCGGGACCTGCCAGCCGGACTGGCGTAGCTGGTTGCCCAGGTCGTACAAGTCCCACTTATCGGTGTAGCCGGTCTTCATCCGCCAGGCGAATACGGGCAGTTCAGGAACGTCGGCCCAGAGTTCGAACGCAGGCAGTTTCGCGATTTCCGCGGCCAGGTGCCTGGCGACGTCGTGGCTGGCCTGCTGCACTGCGCAGTAGCCGTCACGACCGAGGCGCAGGAAGTTGTAGTACTGGAGCAGCACCTGCGCGCCAGGCCGGGAAAAGTTCAGGCCGAACGTGGGCATGGATCCGCCCAGGTAGCTGACGTTGAAGATGAGGTCTTCAGGCAGGTAGTCGGCAGAGCGCCAGATGACCCAGCCAAGGCCCGGGTACACCAGGCCGTACTTGTGCGCGCTTGAGCTGACCGAGTGAACGCGCCCGACGCGGAAGTCCCATTCGAGTTCGGGCTGCAGGAACGGCGCGACGAACCCGCCCGAGGCGGCGTCCACGTGGATAGGGACGTCGAGTCCTGTCGCGGCCGCGATCCGGTCCAGCGCGGCTGAGATCTCCCTGACCGGCTCGTACATGCCGGTGTAGGTCACTCCGAGGATCGCGACGACACCGATCGTGTTCTCGTCGACGTACTTGTCCAGGTCGTGCCCGTCCAGGGCCTTGTGCTCCTCGGAGATCGGCACCAGCCTGGGCTCAACGTCCCAGTAGTTCGCGAATTTCTCCCAGCAGACCTGCACGGCCGAGCTCATCACGAGATTCGGCTGGCCGGCGGGCTTGCCAGCGGCCCTGCGTGCGTGCTGCCAGCGGCGCTTGAGTGCGAGGCCGGCCAGCATGCACGCCTCAGACGAGCCGATCGTCGACGTGCCGATCGCCGCGTGCGGATCAGGCGCGTTCCACAGGTCAGCCAGCATCTTCCAGCATCTGGTCTCGACGGCGGCTGTCGCCGGGTACTCGTCTTTATCCACGATGTTCTTATCAAACGTCTCGCGGTAGAGGCGGGAGGCTGCCTCGTCCATCCACGTGCCGACGAACGTGGCAAGGTTGAGCCTGGCGTTGCCGTCAAGCATGGCCTCGTCGTGTACAACCTGATAGGCCGTTTCCGGCAGCATCGAGTCGTCGGCGAGCTTGAACCTCGGTCGCTCGGTCGCCTCGCCTGGACGCGAGAAGAGCGGGTTGATCTCGATGCTGCTTCGCCTCGGGGCCATGATGTGCTCCTGTAGTTAACCGCCGCAGGTACCTAACGGAGGGGACTTACCCGATGAGGACAGCCGAACTGCTTGAGGACGCGTTCAGCCGGGTCCGCGAGGTGGTGCATGAAGTTGTCGGCGGGCTCAGCGCCGAGCAGCTAGCGTACCGGCCAGGACCCGAGGCCAACTCGATTTGCTGGCTGGTCTGGCACCTGACGCGCGTACAGGACGACCATGTCTCAGAGGTCGCGGGCGCCGAGCAGGTATGGACGGGCGACGGCTGGTCTGGACGGTTCGGCCTGCCCTTCGATGACTTCGCTACCGGCTACGGCCAAAAGCCGGCCGATGTCGCCAAGATGAAGGTCAGCTCCGGCGATCTGCTCACGGGATATTACGATGCGGTTCACTCCAAAACTCTCACTTTCGTGCGCACGCTCTCGGACTCCGACCTGGACCGGATCGTGGACGAGCGCTGGGACCCGCCGGTGACGCTCGGCGTCCGCCTGGTCAGCGTCATCGACGACGACGCTCAGCACGCCGGCCAGGCCGCGTACGTGAAGGGCTTGCTGCCGGGCACCGGCGGGTAAACGAGTCGGGGGCTGGGGTGCGGTGGCGATAAACTTCGGCGCATGTTCCCTGACCTGTCTGACAAGCCAGACGCCGATGCTCTGGAGCTCGCGATCCTCGACCTGTGGGATCGCTCGGGCATTTTTGCCAAATTGCGGGCAACTAATGCGGGCGGACCCAAGTTCAGTTTCATTGACGGACCGGTCACGGCGAACAAGAACCTCGGCGTGCACACCGCATGGGGCAGGACGCTCAAGGACGTGTTCCAGCGCTACAAGGCGCTGCGCGGCTTTGACCAGCGCTATCAGAACGGCTTTGACTGCCAGGGCCTGTGGATCGAGGTCGGCGTCGAGCGGGAACTCGGCCTGAACTCCAAGCGGGAGATCGAGGAGTACGGTCTCGAGGCGTTCGCGGCCAAGTGCCGTGAGGTCGTTGAACGGTCCTCGAAGGTACTGACGGAAGGCTCGGTCAGGCTCGGGCAGTGGATGGACTGGGGCAAGGACTACTTCACCTTCTCCGATACCAACATCGAGTACATCTGGAAGTTCCTCAAGATCGTCAACAACAAGGGCTGGCTGTACCTCGGGCACCGGCCGACCGAGTGGTGCCCGCGCTGCGGCACGTCAATCTCCGCCCACGAACTCGTCGGCAGTTACGTGGACCGCGAGGACCCGGCGCTCTCCGTGCGGTTCCCCCTGCTCGACCGGCCAGGCGAGGCCATCGTCATCTGGACCACGACCCCGTGGACGCTCCCCGCTAACGTCGCGGCCGCCGTCCGCCCTGACGCGGAGTACGGCCGCAAGGAGAACGGCGACTGGATCGCCGTGCAGCGCGCGCCGGAAGGCGAGCAGTTCACCGAGGTCAGGCGCGGCGAGGAACTGGTCGGCTGGCGCTACGAGGGGCCGTTCGATCACCTGTCGCCCGGCGGGAGCGTGGACCACAGGGTCGTTGGCTGGGACGAGGTCTCGATGGAGGACGGTACCGGGATCGTGCACATCGCGCCCGGCTGCGGTTCAGAGGACTTCGATCTCGGCAAGGAGTGCGGCCTGCCCGTGCTCACCCCGGTCGATGAGTCCGGCCGGTTCTACCCTGAGTACGGTGTGCTCGCCGGGCACTCGACCGCCGAGGTCGCCGGGCGCGTCATCACCTCGCTGGCCGAGCGCGGGCTGCTGGCGAAGGACGAGAAGATCACGCACCGCTATCCCGAGTGCTGGCGGTGCCACACGCCGCTGATCTTCCGCATCTCCGATGACTGGTTCATCTCGGTCACCGAGATCAGGGAGCCCATGCGGGAGGCTAACCGCACGGTCGAGTGGACCCCCGCGTACATGGGCAGCCGGATGGACGACTGGCTGGTCAACATGTCCGACTGGAACATCTCGAGGCGCAGGTACTACGGGCTGCCGCTGCCGTTCTACCCGTGCGAGTGCGGGCACCTGAACGTGATCGGCTCCAAGGCGGAACTGGCCGAGCGTGCCACCGCTCCCCTGACCGACCTGCCGCAGCTACGCCGGCCGTGGATCGACCCGGTGAAGATCAGGTGCGAGGACTGCGGCGCGGAAGCGGGGCGGATCGCCGAGGTCGGTGACGTCTGGCTGGACGCCGGGATCGTGCCGTTCTCTACGCTCGGCTGGGAACACGCCCAATGGGAGGACGAGGGCTACGCCACCGGCGCCGCCAAGGGCCTGACCACCGCCGACCTGCCGGATGAGTCGTACTGGAACGAGTGGTTCCCGGCCGACTGGGTCTCTGAGATGCGCGAGCAGATCAGGCTCTGGTTCTACAGCCAGCTCTTCATGTCGGTCACGCTGACCGGCCGCGCGCCTTACCGGCGCGTCCTCGGCTACGAGAAAATGCTCGACGAGGTCGGCCGCGAGATGCACGGCTCGTGGGGCAACATGATCGACGCGGAGGAGGCGTTCGCGAAGATGGGCGCCGACGTCATGCGCTATCAGTACAGCCAGCAGCCGCCGAACCAGAACCTCCTCTTCGGCTTCGGCCCTGGCAAGGAGATCCAGCGCAAGCTGCTCACGCTCTGGAACAGCCTGTCGTTCTTCGCCAGCTACGCGAACACCTCTGGCTTCACGCCGACGTTCAGCGACCTCGACGCCGTCGGGCGAACCGGCGGTGACCCATGGCCGGGGATGCAGCCGCTTGACCGCTGGCTGCTGGCGCGGACGGCCAGGCTGGTCGCGGATGCGACGGCAAGCTACGAGGAGTACCTGACCGTCAACGTGATCCGCGCATTCGAGTCCTACCTGGATGACCTCTCCAACTGGTACATCAGGCGGTCAAGGCGACGGTTCTGGAACAGCGAAGAGGCCGCGCTCCGCACCCTGTGGACTGGCCTGGTCCAGGTCCTCCGGATGATCGCGCCGATCACGCCCTTCCTCGCCGAGCACCTCTGGCAGGTGCTTGTCGTTGGCGTCTGCCAGGGCGCTCCCGAGTCGGTGTTCCTGGCGGGATGGCCCGCGGCCGGGCAGATCGACGACCGCCTCGTGGCCGATATGTCCTCGGTACGGACCGTCGTCGACCTCGGGCGCAAGGTCCGCGCCCAGTCGAAGCTGAAGCTGCGGCAGCCGCTGCGGAGCCTATTGGTCGAAGGGGTCGAAGGTATTGAAACCTATCTCCCCGAGATCGCTGACGAACTGAGGGTCAAGGAAGTCAGGCTCGAGCCGATCGAAACGAGCGGGTTGCGCGTCAAGCCGAACTTCCCCGTCGTCGCGCCCAGGCTCGGCAGCAGCATGCCGCTGGTCAAGAAGGCGCTCGACGCGGGCGAGTTCAGGGAGCTTGATGGCGGCCGGTTCGAGGTCATGGGTTTCGTGCTCGAAGCCAATGAGGTCATCGTGGAGCGGCTGGAGAAGGCCGGCTGGGAAGTCGCGTCTGAAGGCGGCGTCACTGTCGCCCTCGACACGGCCGTTGACGACGAATTGCGCAGGGAGAGCCGGGTCTACGACCTCATCCACCACGTCAACACCATGCGAAAGGACGCCGGCCTTGGCCTTTCCGACCGCATCGTGCTGCGACTGCCCGAATCTGACGCCGATTTGCTCGGCTACCGCGACTGGATCGCCGGCGAGGTACTTGCCGACTCCGTCCAGGTCATGTCGGCGGAAAAGGTGACGTTCGAGAAGTCCTGATCAGCCGGGCCACTGCGGCTAGGGTTGCCTTTTGACCGGTCATCGACGCGGAGGGGGCAATTATGCGGCGGCGCAGGCTTCGCCAGGCTTTGTGGATGGGCGCACCCTTCCTTGCGGCGATCGCCCTGACGGCGGGCGCGCTCGCGCCTGGAGTGGCCAACGGCGCGGTCTCGCGCACCGTTGACCAGCGGTCTGCGGTAGCCTATGCCCCTAAGTCGGTCGGCGAACTCGACTGCAACGGACTGAGCCAGGTACAGAAGCCGGCGCGGACGAGCATGATGTGCGTCGAGCCTCGCGGCGCTGGCGGCGGCCGGTTCGTGGACAACGGTCACGTCATAACCCACGACCAGCCGTCCGTCAGGTTCGTCTCCAACCTCGCTGGCTCCGGCCGCAACTTCAAGCTCACCGAGAAACTGCCTGCCGATCCGGCGTCGGCCCCGGCGGTCGCGCACCCAGGTTCCGATGTCACCCACTGGTTCGAGTTGTCTGTCGCGCCCTGGATCTCCACCGTGGCTTGTGACCCTGAGTCTGCGCCGCTGCTTCCGTGCACGCCAGGCTCGGACGCCAACGCCCCGCACGGCAGTTACGCAGGTGCCGGCTCGGCGTTCGTTGAGGTGCAGTTCTACCCGCCCGGCTTCGCGCCGATCGGTGACAGCATTAGCTGCGACAACGCGCACTGGTGCTCGGCGCTGACGATCGACAGCCTCGAATGCTCGGGCGACGGAACCGGCTCGTGCAGCAACGACTGCCCGGAACCGGTCAACTTCGCTTTCATCCAGACCAACGGCGTCCCCGCCGGGCCTCCTAGCCCGCAACTCGCCGACTCAGCTACGTTCAAGCCGGACTCCAAGACCCTGCTGATGAATCCAGGCGACTCGATTACCGTCCGGTTGTTTAACGCCACGATCAAGGGCGGGAACGCGATCGAGGTGGTCGAAACCGATCACACTACCGGGCAGAGCGGATTCATGATCGCCTCTGGCGCGAACGGTTTCATGGACACCAATCCGTTCACTTGCGCCGGCACCAAGTTCAATTTCCAGCCCGAGTACAACACCGCGAGGGCCGCCAATTACCTGCCGTGGGGCGTTGGCACGGAAATGTTCAACGACGGCTACGCGATCGGGCACTTCGAGCCCTGCACCAAGGTCACCGGCACCGCCTCGGTCACGGTCGGCAAGGTCAAGGACACTTACTACAAGAACTGCGAAGGCCCGTACCAGACCGCGAAGAACAGCGCGGAGCCGAATCAGGCGCCTTGTTTCAAGTCAGGCGACACGCATTCGGGCCTCGCCGCGAAGAACCTTGTCACTGGCTGCGGCGTGTTCATGAACGCGATTGGCGACCTCGCCTACAACGGCTCGTCATACCGGGCTGACTGGCCGGACTCGATCACGGCCAGCGCCAAGAACCCGTTCCCGACCCCGTTCGAGCAGCAGCAGCCGACAACCACGGACGGCAAGCTCTTCTCCTCGATCGAGTTCTCTTCCGACGCGAGCACCACAGAGCTCGGATCCAAGTGCAGCCTGACCACGGGCAAGGGGTGCGTGCTGCCGCCGAGCGGCCCTGGGCACTTCTACCCGTACTTCACGCTCGCCAAGGTCGCGGGAACGTGCGTGTGGGAGTTCGGGAACATGGCAAACGGCAGCGTCTTCGGCGCCGATAAGCAATACGGCTCCGTCGGCTCGGGCACTGCCGGCGCCTTCGCTGGCCGGGTATTCACCAACCCTGGCTGCTAACGGGCTCGGTACTCCGCTAGCAGCAGAGCGCCTATCCCCTCGTCCAGGTTGTTAGCGCAGCGCCACTTCTTAGGTCCTGAGGTGTCGATGTGGCTGGGATCATCGAGGTTGGTCGACTGGATCAGGAGGCCTTTCTTGAGCTGGTAGGCGGTCAGGCCGATGCCGCGCACCCGAAGGTAACGCAGGTACGCGGGCACGGCCTTGGGCGCGTCGGTCCAGCACTCGGACTTGTCCGCCGCGTAATTCGTCCACTCTGCGTTCACGACAGCACCGACGTGCCTGAACACCACCCAGCCGAAGTCCTGGTACCACTGCGCGGCGTCGTGCAGGCCGCGCGGGTGCTGGAACGCGTAAACGAGGTCCCGCCCGGTGATCAGGTGCGACCCGAGGCCGCTGAGCGAGTTCGCGTAGCAGGGACCTTCAACCCACAGCACGTTCTCCGCACCGTCGCGCCGGATGTCGTTCGCAAGATCCTGCATGCCGATGTAGGCCTTGCCATGGTAACGGCCGCCACGACGCCAGAACGCCCAGTCGCTGCTGAGCCCGCAGCGTGCTTGTTTCTCGATTCTCGGCTGGTTGAACAGGTCAAACATGATCTGCGGATCGTGACCGTAGACGCGGCTGATGTCTTTCCAGAAGATCGCAGTCACCTTCGTGGGAGCGGGCTGGAAACCCACGTCCTCGGTCTGGTCGTTGAGCACGACGACCAGGCCGCTCTTTTCGGCCAGCTTTACCTCGGCCTCGATCGCTCGCAGGTACCGCTTCGAAAACGCGTCGCCGTCCCCGCCAACGAGCGTGTCCTGGCTGAGCTGCAGCCGGACGGTGTTGGCGCACCAGAAGCCCGCGGTCGCCCTGATCTTGGCATGATCGATCGAAATCGTGCCCAGATAGGTCGGATTGGCCAGCCCGCCAACCGTAATTCCCTCAGGGACGAAACGCTTGCCGTCCGCGGCGACCATCTTGGTGCCGCTGACGCGGAACGGCCCGTGCGCCTTCGGGCAGGACGCTGATTTGGCCGGCTCGCTGGCTGCGGCCTTGGCCGCCGGTGCGGCGACGGCCGCTGGTGCGCCGTAGCCAAGCAGCCCTGGCAGCAGCAAGCCGACGCAAAGGCCCGCCTTTCGGAGCCGGCCAGCGGCCCGGCCAGTCACTAAGGCTGACCTGGGAAGTCGGAGTGTCATCGGGCTTACCTCTCCTCTGCGCGGCGCCGCTCATCCTGGTCGTCACGGTAGCGGGAGGCAGTGTCTTCGTCGAGTGCTCGTCATGACCGCTGCGTAGCATCGACCTCTTCTAGACCCGGCCGAGTGCGGAGATCGCCGGGCCAAGCAACGGGCGGTTGACCAGAGCGGGAAAGGCAAGCTGGCCGCGGCAGAACCTGGTGAAGACCCGCCAGCCAGGCGCCGACGCCACTCCGGCGTGGACGATGGCCGGGTGCCTGGTAAAGAGAGCAAGGATGCGACGGCCGGCTTCCATCTCCGGCACCAGGCTGTCGTGAACAGCGCCGACGTAGTCATCGAGCGCCTCCTTGGCGGCGGCGGCTCCGGCGAGCCTGCCCGAGCGGAGGGCGAAGCTGATCCCCTCCCTGGTCCAGGGCTCGAGCAAGCCAGCAGCATCACCCGCGACGATGACCTGGCCGCGCCTGAGCGGTGAGCCCTCGGCGCGGCATCTGGTCAGATGACCAGAGTCGTGGCTGACCGGGTACCCGGTCAGGCCGAGCCGGCTGACGAAGGTGCGCAGGTAGCTCCTGGTCTGGTCGCTGTGACCGCGCGGGGCGATGACGCCCACGGTCAGCCGGTCGGCCTTCGGGAACACCCAGCCGTAAGAACTCGGGATCGGACCCCAGTCGATGAGGATCCGGCCACGCCATTCTTCCTGCACCCGAGCCGGCGGCTCTATTTCCAGCTCAAGGCCGAGATCGACCTGGCTGAACGTGACTCCCACGTATTTCGCCGTCACCCCGGCCGAGCCGTCCGCGCCGATCAGGACCTTGGCTCGCACCTGCGTGCCATCGGCCAGCCGGGCGCACGCCGACTGCTCGTCCTCTCCGACCGAGCGGACGAATGCGTGCTGGCGGACTTCGGCTCCGGCGGCGACGGCAGCCTGGCGGAGAACATCGTCGAACTCGTCCCTCAGCACCATCGACAGCAGGTCTCCCCCGCCGTCCTGCCGGCGGGTGAACTCGCGCTTGCCGCGCAACGTGAACGTCGCGGTGTCGATTCGTTCCCTGACCGGCACGGGCAGATCCTGATCGAGCACCTCAGGTCCCAGCGCCGCCAGCGAGGTCCCGATCAGCCCGCCTCCGCAGGTCTTATACCTGGGGTGAACCGCCCGCTCAAGCACTACCGTGCGCGCACCCGCCTTGGCCGCCGCCGTTGCCGCCGCCAGCCCAGCCGGACCCCCGCCGACGATCGCCACATCCCACTCTTCGCTCATCGCAGCCCAGCGTAGGCCCCCGCAGGTGCCGGGGCCCGGCCCAACAGCAACAAGTGGCCACCGATGCTGCCCGCCAGCCCTCCGCTACGGCAACGATGTCCCAGCGATGTCATAGGGACAGCAACAGGTAGCCACCGTTGTCCCTGAATCTGCCCCGCCCACAGCAACGGGGAGCCATGGATGCTGTCAGTCTCGGGCGATACACGTTCCCCGACGCCGAAGACCCCGGCCACGGCGCCATCGAACAGACCGGGAACTTCCGCGAGCCTGAAACAACAGGTCAGACGACTAAGGGACGGGCGAGCTGGCCTGTAGGCCGGGTTCTGTGCACCCGCTTTCGCGGGCCGGCGGCCATCCATCTAGGGCTGCCGTTGCCGGCAGCCTCGTGCGGTCTACCCGCGAGCTCGGGCGGGCCGCCCTCGAACGCTCGCG
>DATJLT010000327.1:0-15117 GCA_035509195.1 Streptosporangiaceae bacterium
GATCTACCTGATGCAGGCCGGGCATCATCCCAGCTACTACACGCTGGCTATCATTTTGGCGCTGCTCTCGTTCGGCCTCGGCGTGGCCTATACCCCGTGGATGGCCAGCTTCACAGAGACCGTCGAGGCACGTAACCCCGCGCTCACCGCGACCGGCCTGGCCATCTGGGGCTGGGTTATCCGCGTGGTGGTATTCGTCGCCTTCCTGATCATCCCGCACGTCATTACCTCGGTAACGCCCCTGGTCAGCTATGGCACCACGGTCAGCGCGGACGCGGCGAAGTACAAGAGCGAGCTAGCTCTGCCCGCGCCGCCACCAAAGATCGTCGCCATCGCGACGGCCGACCAGGGCATTATCACGTTCGCGCAGACGCATGCCGCGATCGTCGCCATCGCGCAGAAGGATTCGGTGCAGCTAGCTAACGCCGTGAAATTCGCGCCCGAGCTGGCGGTGATTCAGGCCCATCAGGCGATCTTCACTAAGCTGGCTAAGTACACCAACCCGGCGAAGATTCCCGCCTCGCTTCTCAATAAGGCGATTGCCGCGGCCGGGGGAGGCGCCAAGGGCCTGGGCGTACTTAACACCATTTCCGCTAACAGCAAGGCGATCGACGGCGTCATCGCCGTCGCGCCGCAACTCGAGAAGGTCAAGCCGTTCGCCACGCAACTGACGGTGCTGCAAAACGCCGCACCCGATCTGGCCAAGCTCGCGCCCTACACGAAGTCGCTGACCGCGTACTCCAAGATCCCGGCGCCGGTGCTCGCTTACCTGCAAGCTCACGCGTCCGCGGTGCAGCAGGCGGCCTCGCAACAGGACGGCCAGTGGAAGACGTGGTACTGGGTCTGCTTCGGCGGCATCATCTTCTTCCTGCTCAGCATCCCGCTGCTGCGAGGACGCTGGAGCCCGGCGGCAGCACGCAAGGACGAGGCCGAACACGAGGCGATGGTCCAGGCAGAGCTTGCCGCCATGCAGGGCTGAGCCTTATCACCGTCACGGGGCCGGCCCCAGTTGTCCCAGGTCGGCCCTGTTTCGTGTGGTTAGATGCACGGATGACCAAGAATGTACTTGAGCTGGCCGAACAGCTCTGGCGAGGCGAAGTCTCGACCGCCGACCTGCACCCGGTAGGAAACCTCGGCGGCCTGGCCGAAGTGTGCGAAGGAGTGGCGTTCCTGCCCTCGTTCGCTAACGTGTCCGCCTTCAGCACCGACGACGGCCTCGTGCTCGCCGACACCGGCAGTTCGTTCGTGGCCGAGACCGTGCACTCCGAACTGCGCCGGTGGTCCGCTCAGCGGCTCAACACCGCGATCTACAGTCACGGGCACATTGACCACGTGTTCGGTACGGCACTTTTCGAGGCCGAGTCGGCCGAGCGCGGCTGGCCGGCCCCTGTGGTGATCGCGCACGAGGCGCTGCCGCTCAGGTTCGACCGTTACGTCAGGACCGCCGGCTACAACGGGATCATTAATGAGCGCCAGTTCGGCGTTACCGGGCTACGGTGGCCCGTCAATTACCGGTACCCGGACCGCACTTACCGTGACGAGTCGCTGGTGACCGTTGGCGGCAGGGAATTTCTTCTCAGGCATGAGAAGGGCGAGACAGACGATCACACGGTGACCTGGCTGGCCGAGCAGCGGGTGCTATGCTGCGGCGACCTGTTCATCTGGGCGTCGCCCAACGCGGGCAACCCGCAGAAGGTGCAGCGTTACCCGTCAGAGTGGGCAGCGGCGCTGCGCCGGATGGTGGCGCTCGAGCCCGAGTACCTGCTGCCAGGGCACGGCGTGCCGATCATCGGTGCAGCGCGGATCGAGCAGGCGCTGACCGAGGCTGCCGAGCTGCTCGAGTCGCTGGTCGAGCAGACGCTGGCGATCATGAACGCCGGCGGGCGGCTCGATGACGCCATTCACGGCGTCGTCCCGCCGCCCGAACTGATGGAGCGGCCCTACCTGCGGCCGGTCTACGACGAGCCCGAGTTCGTGGTGCGGAATGTCTGGCGGCTGTACGGCGGCTGGTGGGACGGCAACCCCGCCTACCTGAAGCCGGCACCCGAACGCTCGCTCGCGGCGGAGCTAGCCGAACTGGCCGGAGGAGCGCAGGCCCTGGCTGATCGCGCGCTGGCGCTGCTCGGGCCGGACTCTGGCTCTGGCTCGGATGAGTCGCTGCGGCTGGCCGCGCACCTGGCCGAGCTCGCCTGGCTGGCCGCGCCTGATGACCGTGCCGTGGGCGAGGTCAGGCGCCAGGTGTTTACGGCGCGTGAACATGCGGCGACCTCAACGATGGCCAAGGGCATATTCCGCTGGGCCGCCCGCGAGTCAGTGGAGCCCGACCACGCAACCGGCTAGGGCCGGGCGGCCAGCTACCAGGATTCGATGACCGCGGGAAGCTCGGCAAGGCCGGAGATGATCGCGTCGGGGGTGACGTCGAAGGCCGGCACTTCCGAGTGCGGGACCAGGATCGCGCGCATGCCGGCGCCTTGCGCGCCGCTGATGTCGTCCCTTGGCCGGTCTCCGACGAACACGCAGCGTGCGGGGTCGGTGGCACCGACCGAGGCCATCGCGGCGCGGAACGCACGCGGGTGCGGCTTGGCCCAGGCGATTTCGCTGCTGTAGACGGCGCCGTCGATCAGGCTGAGCAGGCCGTCGCGGCGGAACACGTCCTCGTGCCAGCATCGCGGCCATAGCGTGTTCGACAGCACGCCGATCTTGATGCCGCGGGCACGCAGCGTGCCGAAGACCTCGGCGGCGGCGGCGTCCGTGAACGTGTGCTGCTCGAACTCACGCCGGTAGTCGGCGAGCAGGGCGTCGGGCGGCTCCATGCCTGCCTGATCGAAGACGGCGCACAAGGTGGAACTGCGCCGCAGCGTGCCGGCTAGCTCCCAGGCGCTCAGCTCGGCGGCCAGGATGTCGGCTGCGCGGTCGTGGTGATCGGCGGGGAAGTGGGGTGCGCAGACGGCGCGCCACAGTGCTTCATGGTCAATCGCGTGCCACGGGGTCAGCGTGCCGCCCCAGTCAAAGATCACCGCATCGACCGCCATCAGCCAATCTTACCGGTCAGGGACATACCGATCCGATTCTGGTGAAGGAGTGACCCACGGGACTGCTGAGCAAGCGTTTGCATGCTCGCATATATGGGCAAAATCATTATCCCTCTGGTTTCTGGCTTGTCGCTTTTTGTTTGATTTCCGGGCCTACCGTGCCAGCCGTACGCGCCGGCACCGGCCGGATCGCAGTACACAAGGAGGATCGGATGCGAAAGCTGCACAAAAACCGCAGGCGGCTAGTGAGGGCCACTTCGGCCATCACGGCCGCTGGCGCGATGATCGCCGGCTCGCTTGCCCTGGCCGGGGCCGCGTCAGGCACGGCTCTGGCGGCCAGGACGACGCTGACCACGACTAGCCGTACGTCTCCTGAGACTCACGTGCCCACCTGCCGCCTGAAGAACGGCATCAAGCACATCGTGCAGATCGGCTTCGACAACGTCCACTACTACCGCGACAACCCCAACGTACCGAGCGACCTGGAAATGCTGCCGAACCTTCTCAACTTCATCGAGGACAACGGCACGCTGCTCACCAACAACCACACCCCGCTGATCGCCCATACCGCCGACGACCTTCTCACCACGGCGACCGGCCTGTACGGCGATCGCCAGGGCAACGGCATAGCCAACTCTTACCAGACCTACAATCCAGACGGCACAACCGACCCTGCGACCAGCTTCACCTACTGGAACGACCCGATCTACGACACCGCGTCGACGCCGGCCACCGGTCACGACACCAACCCGAACCTGGTCTACTCGCCGGTACCGCCGGCTACGGCGAACCCGCCGGTCACTCCGGATAAGGTCGCCCCGGCCCCGTGGGTGCCGTTCACTCGCGCGGGCTGCGACGTGGGCGAGATCGCGACGGTTGACCAGGAGCTCGAGAACCCCTCGCCTGACCTGGCCGACGTCTTCGGGCCGAACTCACCAGAGGTCGCGCAGCTCAACGCGGACACCGACCCTTACAAGGACCCGGAAACCGCTGACTACCTCGGCCTCGCGATCCACTGCGCAAAGAAGAGCCCGGTCTGCGGCAACGCCGAAGCGGTCAAGTACGGGCAGACGACGCCGTCTCACACGGCGGTGCCCGACCTGCTGCCAGATGAGCCCGGCGGTTACAACGGCTACCAGGCGCTGTTCGGCAACAAGTACATCGCCCCGGTGATCGGCGGAGGCGACAACGTCGTGCGTAACGGCTATCAGGTCACCGACGCGGCAGGAAACCTAGTCGACCTGAACGGCAACCAGATCAACGGCGCCTACCTGACCAACTACCCGGGGTTCCCCGGTTACGACAACATCAACGCCTCGCAAGCGCTCGCCTATGCGGCCGACATGCTGGAAAGCGGAGTTCAGGTCGCCAACATCTACATGGCCGATCTGCACGGCAACGAATTCATCCCCAGCCTGGACGGCAAGGGCGGTCCCTGCTACCACGCTCCTGACGCGCTGGGCAGCGGCAGCGCCTGCTACGTCGCTCAGGCCCAGTACTACAACCAGGCCTTCGGCACCTTCTTCCAGCGCCTGGCCGCCGAGGGCATCACGCCGGCGAACACGCTGTTCATCGTCAGCTCGGACGAAGGTGACCACGAGGCCGGCGCGAACGTCGGCCGGGCCATTTCGCCCACGCCCGCCAACTGCGACGGAGCGACCGTGAGCGGCGACACGGTGACCAGCGATGTGCCGTGCACCTACCCGGCAGGCTCGTTCGGGGAACTCGACGCCAACGTGACCGGCCTGCTGGCGACGGAGGAAGGCAACACCACGCCGTTCAGCCTTGAGGACGACACGGCGCCCGAGTTCTACGTCACAGGAAACCCGGGACCCGACACCACAGAAGTGCGATCCCTCGAGCATGATGTCGCGGGCATCACGTTCAGCAACCCCTATTCGGGAGTCGCAAACGAGAAAATCGACAATTACCTGGCCGACCCGACCGAGGAAGCAATACTCCACATGGCCGACG
This sequence comes from Streptosporangiaceae bacterium, assembly GCA_035509195.1. GTDB lineage: Bacteria > Actinomycetota > Actinomycetes > Streptosporangiales > Streptosporangiaceae > Chersky-822. The sequence continues at coordinate 5,007 of DATJLT010000327.1, forward strand.
CCGACCCGGCGAGGACGCCGACCTTCGCCATGTTCGCCAAGCCCGACTATTACCTGTACAGCGGCAGCTCCACGTGCAGCGGCCCGTGTGTTCAGATCGACACCGGCTACGCCTGGGATCACGGCGACTACGCAGCCGAGATCAACACCAACTACGTCGGTTTCGCCGGCCCCGGTGTCAAGAACCTCGGCCTGGACGGCAACCAGCCTGACCAGGGCCCGAGCTCGGCCGGCGCCAACAGCGGCAACATCGAGGTCGACCAGACCAACCTGGCAGGACCCTGGACCGATGAGACCGACATCAGGCCAACCATCATGTACCTCACGGGCCTGCGCGATGACTACACCGAGGACGGCCGGGTCATCAGCCAGATCCTGGCTAACCCGAACCGCGCGCTGTCCGCGTGGGGCGTCACAGATCTCGGCGAGTGTTACAAGCAGCTCAATTCGAGCGTCGGCGAGTTCGGGGGAGCCACCCTCGCCGCCGACACCGCGGCGATCGACAGCACGAGTGCCGGCGATGCCACCTATCTCAGCGTCGACAACCAGCTCAGGGCACTTGAGGTCGCCAGGGACGCGCTGGCGAGCACGATCAAGAACGACCTGTGGAAGGCCGAATTCAAGAAGCGCGACATCAGGCACGTCAGCGAGCTGACCAGCGACTGCGAGTCGCTCATCAGCCAGGCGCAGCACCTGGCCGGGTAGCGCGTTGCCGGCGAGATGGCGGTCGAGCAGCCCTGGCCTGGCCGCCATCTTCCGGCTAGATCGCAACCTGCGGGGTACTGTCACATAGTGCCGGGCGTTCCTGGGACACTGATGAAACCCGGCCCGCACGAGGCGGGGCTCGAAGGGACCACAGTAGATGCCCGAACCGGAAGACCAGGCTCAGCTCCGCACCGGCAGCACCGCAAGCAGCAGCACCGCAAACAGCAGCACCGCAAACAGCAGCACCGCAAAGGGCAGCACCGCAAGCAGCAATGCCGCGAACGGGCGAGCCGAGAGCACCAGCGCCGCCGACATGAACCTCGTGCTACGTGACGCGGCCATCGCCAACGGCACCGTTCACCGCGGCAGGGGGTCCAAGCGGGAGTCCGACGAGATCGTCGCGGAGATCGAGCGGACCAGGGAGAACCTGGCCCGAACTATCGACGCCCTCGCCGACCGCGTCAGCCCGGCCAGCAACGTACGCAGGCTCAAGGAGCGGGCCGCCGCCGAGCTCGCAAAACCGGAAGTGCAGCTCGCCGCCGCAGCCGTCGCCCTGACACTCACTGGCATCGTGATCGTCAGGGTACTTGGCCGGCGCCGCGGACGCCGCGCCTAGGTGCGGCGCGAAGCCGATAAAAAGCTCATATTGCCGCGCGTGACGACAACTGTGGCCCGCCGATGCTGTTCGGCGGCGCCCGGTGACCTCAACGATGGAGCTTCGTTGTCGCAGGAACAGCATCGCTGAGCCATCGTCGTTGTTGCCGCTGCCCTGTGAACCGCATCCATGGCCCGCCGTTGCTGTTGTTACTGGCCGCGGCCGGCCGCCGCCCGCCAGCCGCCCGCCGCCCGCCGGCATCTTTACGGCAATTCAGGGCCTATCCTGAAACGGAAACATCAGCGCCTTGCTAAGGAGCGCAGGCGACATGTTCGAGCGATTCACCGATCGTGCCCGCAGGGTCGTGGTCAGGGCGCAAGAGGAAGCCAGGGAACTCGGGCACAATCACATCCGCCCCGAGCACATCTTGCTGGGCTTGATCAGGGAGAACGAAGGGGTAGGTGTCAAGGCGCTCGAGTCGCTTAATGTCGATCTCGCTGCTCTGCGGCTAGCGGTGACCGAGGCTCTCGGCGCGGGCGAGGGGTCAAGCACCGGGCACATTCCCTTTACACCGCAAGCGAAGAAGCTGCTCGAGTACTCGCTCCGCGAGGCCCTTCAGCTCGGGCACAACTACATAGGTACCGAGCACATCCTGCTCGCCATCTGCAGAGAGCCAGGCAATGAGGCCGCGACCTTGCTCACGACGTTCGGCGTCGATCACTCGAAGGTAATGGCGCAGACCGTCATCTTGCTCAGGGACTATTCTGGGCCTGAGCCCAGGTACGCCAACATGCAGCGGAGGGTGGTCGAGCTCACTGAGCGTGTCCACTCGCTCGAGGCTGAGATAACCAGGCTCACCGCTCTTCTCAAGGAGCACGGCATCGACCCAGCTGAGCCGGGCGCGGCAGGGAGCGCCAGCTAAAGGAATGCCTTGCCCTCACCGCGGTACGTGGGCACGGTCCGCGTCAGCACGGAACCGTCGAGCAAATGCAACTCGTTGAACCGCTCGCACAATTCGCCCGCCTTGGCGTGCCTGAACCAGACCCGGTCACCGATACGAAGGCCGTCCGCGGCCTCCCCGAGCAGCGGCGTCTGCACCTCCCCTGCGCCCTCTTCCTTGTCGAGCCTCAGGCCCGGCGGAAGGAAGGGCGCCGGCAGCCGGCTGGCCGCCGCAGGCCCTGAGGCGACGTATCCGCCCCCGAGCACTGTCACCACGCCAGGCCCAGGCCGGCGCACGACGGGAAGCGCAAACAGTGCCGCCGGCTGTCCGGAAAATGCTCGGTATCTGTCAAATAGCACCGGCTGAAACAGCCCGGAACCAGCGCCTATCTCGGTGACGGCGGCTTCCGCCGCCGTGCTGGCAATCGAGCCAGTGCCGCCGCCATTGACGAAGCCGAGCGGCGTGATCTCCGCTATCGCAGCCACGACAGCGGCCCGTCGCGCAGCCAGTTCCCGCGCTGACCGGCGTTGCATGAGCTGGATCGCTTTGGCATAGGCTGGCCGGCCCGCGGGCTGGTCGCCGACGCCCGCGATCTGGGCCTCGTACGCCATCAGCCCGGCCAGCCGCAGGCCGGCCCGCCCCGCGATCTCCTTCGCGAACGCTGCGGCACGGGCCGGAGTCCTGACCGGCGAGCGCCTCGCTCCGGCGCGGAAGCGCCCGCCAAGGGTTTCGAAGCCCGCGTCAATGTCGATCGCGACCTTCACCGGCTGCGGGTCGGCGACGGCTGCGGCCGACCGCGCGATCAGGTCCAGGTGGTCAGTGGAGTCGACCATCACCGTGATCGCCATCGCGGCGGCAGGCGATCCCGCGAGCCTGGCGAGTGCGGCGGTGTCCGCGGTGGGGTAAGCGACCACGATGTCGTCACTGACCTGGCACTCGGCCAGCCACAGCGCCTCAGGCAACGTGAACGCCAGCACCCCCCTGAAACCGTTGAGCGCGAGGACGTCGCCGATCAGCGCACGGCAGCGCACCGACTTGCTGGCCAGCCTGATCGGCTTGCCCGCCGCCCGGCGGGTCATGTCCGCCGCGTTCGCGCGGAACGCCTCGAGGTCCACGACCGCGAACGGCGGCTGAAGATCCGCTGTCGCCGCGTCGAGCCGCTTCAGGTAATCCCAGGGAGCGGCCGTCGTCACTGCTCCTCTTCTGCGATCAGCGCCGAGTATTCGGCCGCGGACAGCAGGCCTGGCGGCAGCTCCTCGTCGGTGTCAAGCCTGATCTTGAACAGCCAGCCCGCTCCGTAAGGGTCTGAGTTCACGAGCCCCGGATCGTCATCGACCTCGGGGTTGATCTCGGTGACCTCTCCGTCGGCCGGGCAGTAAATGTCGCTGACCGACTTGGTCGACTCGACCTCGCCGCACGGGTCGCCCGCGGTGACCCTGGCTCCTGGTGCCGGTGCCTGAACGAACACCACATCGCCGAGTGCGCGCTGCGCGTAGTCGGTGATGCCTACCCGTGCGGTTGAGTCAGAGATGGCGACCCACTCGTGCTCGGCCGTGTAGTACAGCTCTTCGGGAACGCTCATGGCAGGTGCCGTGCCTTTCGTGTGCTAGTGCCTGCTGTAGAAGGGAAGGCTGACCAGGGCAGCGGGCTCGGCGCTGCCCCTGATGTCGATCGCTAGTTCGGCTGCCCCCGCCTCCACGGCGGTGGCAGCCTGCTCGGCGACGGCCGCGTCGAGGTAAGCCATCGCGATCGGCTTGCCGAGCGTGGGGGAGTGCCCGCCGCTGGTCACCGTGCCGGCCGGCGCACCAGCCGCGAGTACCTGGTAACCGTGACGCGGAACCCGGCGGCTGAGCCCGGTCAGCCCGACCAGCTTCCGCGCGGGCTGCTCCCCGGCTCGCCTGGCCAGCGCGGCCTTCCCCACGAAGTCGCTGTCCTTGCCAAGCTTGACCACCCACCCGAGGCCGGCGTCGTACGGGGTAAGGTCGCGGCTCAGTTCGTTGCCGTACAACGGCATCCCGGCCTCGAGCCGCAGCGAATCCCTCGCCGCCAGGCCTGCCGGGATCAGGCCTTCGCCGCTGCCCGCCTCGGTCAGGGCGGACCAGATTGCCTCGGCGTCGCCTGGGCCGGCGTAGATCTCGAAGCCATCTTCGCCGGTATAGCCCGTGCGGGCGAGCAGCACCTGATGACCGGCCACGGTCGCCGGATAGCCCGCGTAGTATTTCAGTGCGGTCAGGTCGGTTCCGCTGCCGGTAAGCTTCGCGAGGATCTCCTGTGACTTGGGACCCTGGATCGCGATCAGGGCATAGTCGTCCGTGCGGTCATTGACCGTCGCCTCATACGCTCGCGCTCGCTCGGTAAGTTCTTCCGCGACGGTCGCGGCGTTGGAGGCGTTCGCGACGACGAGGTACTCGTCTTCGGCCAGGCGGTAGACGATCAGGTCGTCTATCACGCCGCCGTCCTCGCCGGTGATCATCGTGTACTTGGCCCGGCCAGGCTTGACCGCCGCGATGTCGCTGACCAGCGCGTAATTGAGGGCGGCCGTGGCTTCGTGCCCTGCTACCCGCAACTCACCCATGTGCGACAAGTCAAACAACCCGGCGGCCGTCCTTACGGCCTGATGCTCGGCCGTCTCGCTCCGGTAACGCAACGGCATCAGCCAGCCGGCGAAGCCGGTCATGGTCGCGCCGAGCCTTTCGTGTACCGCGGCGAGCGGCGTGCGCCTTGGCTCCGCTGCCGCTGGCTGCGATTCGGGCATCTGCGACTCCAAAGCGTGAACTGGGAGTGGACGGCGGGCTCAGCCTATCGCTGCGGATGGCCGCCAGGCTCGCCCCTTCCCTACGCGTGCGGGCGATCGGGGGCAGGCGCCGCACGGGAGCCGCCCCGCCTGCGAGTATGAACCCATGACGCTGCTCACCGAAGACGAGATCAATGCCAGGCTTTCCGTGGCGACCGGCTGGGAGCGCGCGGGCGACGAGATCACGAAGACGGTCACGCGGAGTGATTTCGCGAACGCGATTCTTTACGTCGGGGCCGTCGCTCACCTGGCGCAGGCGGCCAACCACCATCCGGACATCGCGATTTCCTGGAACCGGGTCACTCTCACGCTCTCCACCCACTCAGCCGGCGGCCTGACCGACGCCGATTTCACCCTGGCCGCCCGAATCGACGCCCTCCCCTGAGCGCCCGGACCGCGCAACCCCGGCAGGCAACCTCAGTAACCGGCAAAAACCCCGTATCCGGGCAATACCATCGCCGGGAGCGTTCATGATCCGGAAGACTTTTACCTCATAAGTGAAGTACGCACTCCGGTTGACGAGCGGTTCCCGGGATTTCGGGCGGCGGGGGCATGATGCCGGGGCGCGCGCAGCATCGTTGGTCATCTGATGCTGCTGGCAGGACGGAGCCAGGGACAACGGTGGCCATCTGATGCTGTCCCAGTGACATCGCTGGAAGTTCGTTGCTGTAGGACCGGGCGGGCTTACAGCAACGCTGGTCACTTGATGCTGTCGGCCGCGCGGCCCGGCACGTTGGTCCTGTCCCGCGAATGGAGCCGCGCCCCCGTGCGGCACCACCCGCGGGACAATGACCCTGCCGCCGGTCGCGACCTCGTCAACGGCGCGTGCCTGGTCCCGGCTGGTGAGCCAGGACGGCACCGCGTCCCCCCGGACGATGGTCCCCCGCCGCGACGGCGGCTTCCCTCATTTCCCCCGAACGGCTCACTCCCCGGTGCTGCAGAAGCCAAGTAGTGTGCCGTCTGAGGTTCTAGTTATACACGTTGGCCAGGCAAGACTACAGCCAGTTACGAAAAAGGCAGCCTTCTGTAACGGGACGTCGCTGCCAAGAACGGCAGTTAGTCAAGGGTTAGTCAAGCTCGCAAGGCAAGTGCTTGATGCCATTGATGAAGCTCGACAGCAGCCGGTCCGGCTCACTCGAGGAGCGGATGCGCGGCACCTGCCGCAGCAATTCCCTGAGCATCACGGTTATCTCCCGCCTTGCCAGGTGAGCGCCGAGGCAGAAATGCGGTCCTGCGCCGCCGAAACCCACGTGGGGGTTGGGGGAGCGGAGGATGTCGAAGGTGAGCGGGTCAGCGAAGACGGACTCGTCGCGATTGGCCGACCAGTACACGAGCGCGACCTTGTCTCCCTCGCGGTATTGGTGACCATTGACGACGGCATCGCGGGCTAGCGAGCGCCGCATCCAGATGACCGGAGAGACGTACCTGACGATCTCCTCGACAGCCCCGCCGATTCGCGGTTCGAAATCGGCGAGCAGCAGCTCGCGCTGCCCGGGGTTCTCGGTGAGAAGCACGAGCGAATGCGAGATAGCGTTGCGGGTCGTCTCATTCCCGGCGACGACTAGCAGGATAAAGAACGACGCCAGTTCGGCGGGAGTCAGTTGCTCCCCGTCGACGTTCGCGGTGGCGAGTGCCGTGGTCAGGTCATCGCCAGGATCGGATTGCCTGGCCGTGGCCAGGTCGGTGACCAGGGCGGCCAGGTCGGCCCCGGCGGTCAGGATCTGCCCGATCGCCTCGTCCATGTTGTCGCTGAGGAACTCAGGGTCACCGCCGGCCAAGATGATGTTCGTGTTCTGCAGCACCCGGTCGTAGTGCTCGTCGCCGATGCCCATCATCTGGCAGATGATCTTCAGCGGGAGTTTGGCCGAGACTTGCTGCACGAAGTCGCAAGGGCCGACGGCAAGCAGGTCGGCGACGATGGTCTCGGCCGTTAGCTGCACGTCCTCTTCGAACTTCTTGATCATCTTCGGGGTGAACGCACGGGAGACGATCCGGCGCAGCCGTGCGTGCTTGGGGTCGTCCATGTTGATCATGGATCCGAAGTACTCGTTGAACTCGGGCGGCAGGTCGATCAGGCTGGTCGCGCCCCGCGCTGAGGAGAACAGGTCAGGGTGGCGGCTCGCCTCGAGCACGTCCGCGTGCTTGACCAGGCCGTAGTAGCCCTCGCCCTCGGTCGAGCCGAACGGGTTCTCAGGATCGAGGAAGAAAGGCGGCGAGTCGAACTCGCGAAGCTTCGCGAACGCGGCGTGCCGGTCGGCGAGCGAGAGTCCCCAGAACTCGTTGGCCGACAGGTCGAGTTCGCCCGTGACGGGGATGGGGTTAGTCACGACAGGCCACCTTCCTGGTCAGATCGCGCGTCAGTCCCATTGTGTCGGACAAACAGCGCAACTGCACCCGTCAAGTTACCGGTCAGAAACTAAGTCGGCCAGCCCAGAGAAATCTCAGGCCTGCACTCCCGGCATGTACCCGAGTACATCGACGATGTTCCCGACGGTGATCTTGCCCTTCCTCAGCACGACCGCCTCTGGCCCCGTGCAGTCAATCACCGTGCTCAGCACGACAGGCTCGATCGTCCCGCAGTCAAGGAAGATCGCCGCATGCTCGCCGAGTTCACCCACGGAGTCGGGGTTCTCGACGATGCCGCCCGCGTTGCTGCGGGCCGCCGAGACGATCAGGGGCCCGGTCTTGGCCAGCACCTCGACCGCGACCTCCTGGTCGGGAACCCGTACCTGGACGGCGCGCTCGTCACCGCCCACGTGCCAGCGCAGCGAGGGCGAAGCGGGCACGATAAGCGTCAGCGGCCCTGGCCAGAAGGCCTCGGCGAGCATCCTGGCGTGCTCGGGAGCCTGCATGGAGATCCCGTCGAGCACTTGCTTGTCGCTGATCAGGACCTGGAGCGGCGTCGTCTCGCTTACGCCCTTGGCTGTCCTGATCGCGTGCGCGGGAGCTTCGGCGAACGCGTAACCAGCGAGCGCGTACGACGTGTCAGTCGGCAAGATGATCAGGCCCTGCGTGAAAATGGCGGAAACGGCGGCGGCAATGCCCTGGGTTCTCGTTTCCTCGGAAAGACAGTCGAAGACCTGCACCGCGTCACGCTAGCACGCCTGAGCGCACAGGGCTTACCGCGCGGCTGCCGGTCATGATCGCGAAAGCGACCGGCCGGCCGGCCCCGGCCACGTCAAGCACCACGCCAGCGATCTTCGCTCCGCCCAGGCTCAGCAGCAGCCAGTCAGCGCCTGCTGCCTGCCTGACTTCGGCCGCCACGTCCGCCTCATCGGGAAGCGCCGCGCAGGCGCCGATCGCCCGTGCCAGTGCCCGCCGCCCTGCGGTGTCAGCGCCTGGCAGGCGTTCCGCGCTCACGAAGGGAAGCCAAGGCAAGGCCAGGTCGTCACCCTCGCCTTCTGACAGCCGCCAGGCCGCGGTCGCCGGCCCCTCCGCCCGCACCCGCAGGTCAAGGCCGGGCAGCCCGTCGTCTGGCTGCTCTTCGGCCCGTTCGATGCTGACCCGCAGTTCCGGCCCGAGGCCAAGTTCAGCGGCACCGCGCTCGAGCAGGCAGGCGGCCAGCGGCACCGGCCAGGGCGCACTGCGCGGCAGTGCCCCGGCGTCGCGCATCCTGAGCCGGCGCACGCTGAGGACCGGCCGCCCGTCAGCACCGGCCGCTTCGACATTCCAGACCGTCTCTACGTCGGCCGGCCGCTGCCTGGGCACGAGCTCGCCCGCCGTCACCTCGGCCACCCGGATCGTCACCGGCCATGCCGGTTCGCCGGCAGGCACGGCGGCGAACACGGCCCGCTCCCAGCCGGCGAACATCAGCTTCCTGTGCGGAACGCAGAACTGCACAAGTTGCAGCGCCGCGTCACACACTCCAGGACTGCCAAGCACCAGCGCGCGGTCCCTGGCATCCTCCGACTCGAACCACGATTCCCGGTCGAAACCTTCTGCGAGAGCGATGGCGGCTCGCGGGCCGCAGGGCCGGACGGACGTGATGCTCCTGAACCGTCCTTCCTGGAAGCACACCGGCCCGTAGACCTCAGAAGCGTCGACCACCCTGGCCTCGTCCTTCGAGGCAACGGCCGCCAGGTCGAAGGTTTCAAGGTCAATTTCTTCTCCGCCAGCAGGCTCCGGGCTGAACGTCGCACGGAAGTGCTCGACCGCGAAGCCGGTGCTATCGCACCGTATGACCACGGTGATGGCGTCGTCAGTTCGCAGCGCGCAGATCCTCAGCACCGCCGGGGCCTGCGCCCCGGCCAGCACGACAGGCGCGGCCATCACTACTCCGGCAGCAGCACGCACGGGCTGCCCGGCGAGGACGGAAGCGACCTGCGCCATGGCCTCGACGGCCATCGGCGGCGGCAGGAGCCCGACCCCGTCGATCAGGTAATCGGCCAGGTAAGGGTCGGTCAGCGAGCTGATCGTGACCTGCGTGACCAGTTCGATGGCCGGGTAGTGCACGAGGACCTGGCCGGCGAACCTGCCTGGCAGCCGGCCGTCGGCGGGACCGGCCAGCGCGATCGGCCTCGGGGCAGGCCAGCCAGCGCGGCCGTGAATCGCGAGCCTGGCAGGCAGTTCCCTGGCGCCCATGAGCTTCAGCAACTGCCGTGAGCCCGCCTCCACCAGCACAGGGGAGTAGCCGGCCGTCCGCATCAGCCCGGTCCACTCGGGCCGCTCGCCGAGACCGGTTCCCGACCAGGCCGGCCACTCCACGTGCAGCGAACGGCAGCCAGGGCTGAGCAAGGCGAGCCTTTCCCCGTACACGGCGAGTACCCCGCTCGCCAGCGCCACCATGCCGCCGCCCGCGATCCCGTACCGTCCGGCGACCGACCCGAAAGTGATGATGAGCTTGAGCCGCCCAGCCTCGCGGTCGCCGCCGTCAAGCGCGCGGACGGCGGTTACGAGCTGATCAAGCACGCGCGGCTGGTCGTGGGCATAGGCCTGGACCTCGGCCTGCGTCAGCGCGGCGACCGCTCGCGGCGAAGCCGCGGCCGCCGCCTGCGCTACTGCCGTCACCCGGCCGAAACGCCGCTCGATCCGCCTGAGTGCAGCGCCGAGCGCCGCCGGGCTCGCCGGATTCACGATCT
>DATJLT010000328.1:0-30345 GCA_035509195.1 Streptosporangiaceae bacterium
GTAGCCGTCGCTGTTGTCGACCGTGTTGTCGTAGTCAACCCTGATTATCGACGCGGCGTGAGCGTTGGACGGCGGCTTGATGTCGGTGAGGGCGAAAGGCGCCTTGAGGTCAATGTCGTACAGGATCGGGTTGAGGAAGCCAATGGCCCCGCCCGCGGCCTGCACGGCATCGGCGACCACTCCGGCGAGTAGCGGCGAAGCCAGGCTGGTGCCGCCCTCCTTGAACTGGTCGTAGTAGGTGCCGTTCGGGAACTGCTGTGTCAGGCCGATCAGCATGCCGCTCGAGGCGTCGGCATCCATCGAGATGTCGGGCTCGACCCGCAGCGGAACGGGGCCGAACAGCGCCTCGTTACGCAGCGCGAGGGCGGAAGGCACCACTCCGGCCTGGTAGTAGGGCTGAGTGTAGGTGTAGCTCGTGCCGCCACCGCTGCCGGCCTGGAAGGCGAGCGAGCCAGAAGGCGAGGTGCTCGATCCGCAGTTGGTCGTCGATACGCCGGCGCACATTGTCTGCTTGCCCGTTGACCATCCGTAGTCGCCGACCGTGTGACCGCCATTGTTGATCTCAAGCGTAGTGCCGCCAACCGCGGTGACGAACGGGCTGGTCGGCGGGTAGTCAGGTGCGGTCAGACCGGAGATGGCGAAGTTGTCGCCGTCATCGCCTGAGGAGAACAGCACGCTGACGCCTGTCGCGTCGGCGACGAGGAACGTGTCGTCGAACGCGGTCTTGGTGTCTGCGTCGGTGAACAGGTCGCCGAGAGTGTCACCCCACGAGTCGCTGACTACAGAGGCACCGCTGGTGATGGCGGTCTGCAGGGCGGCGAGCAGGCTGTTGTCGAAACAGTCCTGCGCACCGACGAACAGAATCGCCGCTCCTGGCGCCATCGAGTGCACGGACTCGACGTCGAGCGCCTGCTCGGCATACCAGCCGCTGCCATCGCACGCGTCTTGCTCATCGACGGAGGCAGGCTCGTCGTTGAAGAACTGGCCAGAACTCAGCGGGTTGCCGGCGTCGTTCTTCTGGAAGTACTTGTGCGCGTCAGCGAACAGGGTCGGAGAGTCGTAAGCGTCGACGATGGCAACGCCCACGCCGCTGCCGTTGTCACCGTGGGCCGTCGAGCCAGCGATCCCGTAGGCGCTGCGGAGCTGGCGCGGAAGGTAACCGCAGATGTCGTAGTCGTGACCCGTGTACGGCGCGTACAGGCTCGAGGCATCGGCGGTGTCCGGGGTCTCGTTCCAGGAGTGCGTACATGGCTGCGGGTTGCGGAAGCCAGCCGGGGGCGGTGGCTCCTGGTCAGGCTTGGCGCCCGGCTTGGCGCTCGGCTCCACGGCGAGGCCGTTGGTGGCGACGTACTGGTTCACGCCGACGACACCCGAGACGCTGCCCGACAGCGAAACCGGGATGCTGAATGAGCCGCTCGCAAGGCGCACCTTGTGCCCGTTGACCTTGTAGTAGCTAAGCGTGACGCCGAAAGCGCGCTCAACTTGCGCCACGGTGCCGCTCGCCGTCACGTACAGGTGAGTCTTGGGCACCGAGCCGACCTTGAAGCCCTCTTTCCGCAGCCAGGACTCGGCGGCGGAAAGCGAGGCGCTGGTCGGGCCGAAGCGGCTCAGCCACTGCTTGTCGGTCAGGAAGTGGTGGAACATCTTCGAGCCCGGGCTGGACACCTCGCGGACAAACTTCTGAGCGCCAGAAGCGTTGCGCAGTGCCAGCGTCAGATCGAAGCTCACCGAGGAACTCGCCGCCACCTTGCCTGCCGGGTGCGAGCGTTCCACGGCGGGCGTCGTGGAACCGTGCAAGTTCACCCGGTCAGGTGATGGTGCTTTCGCCGCCACGGCTGGAGTGACGATGGCCGCGGTAAAGGAGAGCGCTAGCCCTATGGACCCGACAAGGGCCAAGCTTCGGGCAGCCTTCATAACGTACCTCCTACCTGCATCTCCCGTTATCCGGGACCCCGCTGCTATTCAGGGGTTTCTTCCGGGACCATAGCGACGGGCTCCCGCAAAGGCAACGGACGCGACGGCGGGGCGGTTCATATGACGCTCAGATTGTGACTAAGTCGCGGGGGGTTACGTCTTGAGTTAGTCAGCGAGCCGGAAGGAGTCATCGGGGACGAGTTCGGCTACGTCCATCTGGGCCTTCTGCAAGTGACCCGAATAATCCCAGTTCACGGCCTGCCACCTGGTGAACTGATCAAGCACCCAGATTCCTGACTGCCTGGATCCGTTGCCTGACTTGCCGTTGCCGCCGAAGGGCAGGTGGGCCTCGGCGCCCGATGTGGAATTATTTACGCTGAGCATCCCGGCGGAAATACCGCGCCGAAACGCGAACACCTCATCCGGTCTCGTTGTGTAAATGGCTGACGACAGACCGTAACCCGGCCGGTTGGCCAACTCGATGGCCTCCGCCAGATCCCCGTAGGTCGTGATGCCGACCATGGGACCGAAGGTCTCCTGAGCGAAGATCGCATCCTCTGGCCTCAGGGCATCGACGATCACCGGGTGATAGAAGAGTCCGTCAGCCGGATCGCCAACGAATCCCTGCCTGGGATTGGCCGCCGTCACGCGGCCCTTCGCGCTCGATCCGAGTACCCGGTGATGCGGCTGGATCCATCCCAGGTATTCCTCGAACCTTGCCGCGAACCGCTCGTCAAGTACCGGCCCGTACACGACGTCAGCGAACGGGTCTCCGACCGGCATCTCTCGCGTCGCCTTGTCGAACCTGGCCGTGAACGCGTCGTGCACGTCCTTCGCCACGATGACGGTACCGAGCGAGGTGCACCGCTGCCCTGCGGTGCCGAAACCCCCGAACACCGCGGCCTCCACGGCCAGGTCAAGGTCGGCGCTCGGCGTCACGACCATGGGATTCTTGCCGCCGAGTTCCAGGCAGGCCGACTGCAGATGGCGTCCGGTGAGTTCGCCTATCCTGGCGCCGACGGCGCTCGAACCGGTGAAGCCAACCTTGTCAACGTGGCCCGCACTGAGAGCTTGCTCAAGCCCGGCGTAGGTAACCTGGCCGTCCGCCATGACAAGGTTGAACACGCCGTCGGGCAACCCGCCTCCGCGCACGATCAACTCGTAGAGGGCGCCGCCGCAAGCCGCCGCGTACTCGGCCGGCTTCCACACCACCGTGTTGCCGCAGAGCAGCGCCGGGATCAGGTACCACGAGGGAACAGCGACAGGAAAGTTCCCCGCGGTGATCACGCTGACCACTCCGACCGGATTGCGAAAAGTGAGAAGCTGCTTGTCAGGCATCTCGCTCGGCACGGTCTGCCCGTAAAGCCTGCGTCCCTCGCCGAGGAAGAAGTCGCAGGTATCGACGATCTCGCGCACCTCGCCAAGCGCCTCCGCATACGGCTTGCCAACCTCGCGTGTCACCAGGCGCGCCAGCGCTTCGGTATTGGCCTCGACTAGCCTGCCAATATGCGCGATGGCACGGCCGCGTACCGGGGCGGGGACGTCGGCCCAGGTCGGCTGGGCGGCCTTGGCGGCCCGCGCCGCCGCAGCGAACCCGGCCGCGTCGGTAAGCCGAACCTCGGCGACGACCTCGCTGGTCATTGCTGGATTAACCGAGTCGACCACGCCGCCAGGCGCACCGGCCTCCCGCACGCCTGCCACGATCGAACTGACGACACGGCTCATGAGCAACCCTCCAGAGGCGGCGGCAAGCGATAGTCCCTATCAAATCCCGCACCGCCGCTGCCGTCCATCGCCGGTGACGCCGCACGGGTTCCAGCTTGCGTCATATCTTGTCTTGCCCGGGATCGCGACGTAGACTGTCGATATATCGTGATCGTATCGAGAGATCGGACCGGTGATCCGCATGCGGGCGGGCAAGTGCGCTGGATGGAATTTCGACGCCGGCCTTTGGGATGTGCTCAACCTGGCGAACGACGCCATTGATCAGGCCATCAGGACCGCCACTGCGGCGGCGACCGGCGGGCCTGGCTGGCGAGGCGGGCACTGGGGCGGCGGGCGTAGCGGGCATTGGGGTGGTAGCCACGCCGGTGCGTGGGCCGGGTTCTGGCCGGGTCCGCCCGGGGCGCAACGCGGTTCGAAGGCGGGCCGCGGCGATGTGCGCGCGGCGATACTCGCGCTGCTCAGCGAAGGGCCGCGCACCGGGTACCAGATCATGTCGGACATCAAGGAACGCAGCGACGGAGCCTGGCGGCCAAGCCCTGGAGCGGTCTATCCGGCTCTGGCCCAGCTCGCCGACGAGGGACTGATCGAGGGCGAGGAATCGGGCGGGCGCCGCACGTACACGCTGACTCAGGCTGGGCATGATTACCTCGAAGAGCATCCGGAGATGGCCAGGCCGGCCTGGGAGTCGATGGCGCAGCAGGACGAGCACAACCCCTGGGAGGTGCCCGGCCTGCTGGCCGAGGCAGCCAAACTCGGCGGAGGCATCATGCAAGTGGCCCAGCTTGGTTCGGCCGAGCAGGTTCTCGCGGCCGAGAGGCTGCTCGAGCGCACCAGGCGTGAGTTGTTCCAGATCCTCGCCGACGACTTCACTCCCGACGAGGGCGTCACAGAACCGGCCGATTAGCAGCACACGATTAGCAGCACAACGGGAGGCGAGCTACGAATGGACGATCGGATCAGGGCGTCAGACGCTGACCGAGACCGGGTGACCGCCCGGTTGCGGGAGCACTTCGCCGAGGGCAGGCTCACGCAGGATGAGCTTGAGGAGCGGATCAACGACGCGCTGAGCGCCAAGACATTTGGCGACTTGCGTGCGGTGATGACCGACTTGCCAGAACCCGGAGTGACGACGGTAGCCGCCGGTCCAAAGCCGTGGCAGCCGGCGGGACCTGGTTCTTACCCGGTCGGCCGGTACCGGCGGCGGGGACCGCGACTGTTCCCGCTGGTCTTGATCGGGCTGTTCGTCGCACTCGCCGTGTCTGGTCATGGAGCGGCCGCCGCCGCGGGCACTCTTGCGGTCATATCGGTCCTCGCGAGCATCGCGTTCTTCGGGTTCCTGGCCTTCGCTGTCCTGCGGCTCTTCAGCAGGGCCCGCTATGACCAGTACCACCAGCAGTTCCGCGGCGGGCACCGGCACCACCATCACCATCGCGGGTTCGGCCTTGACGACCAGTGGCCCCGCTACTGACTCCCGGCACCACAGCACCTCCCGCCGCACTTGAGCAGGCACTCCGGCTGGCGCGGGCGACCGGGCACGGCTAATTTCCTAGTTAATTGATCAATTTAAGAGGTTTTTCTGTTAGAGTCCCGCCAAGGCATGCGACACGAACGGAAGGCCTCATCTCCATGCGAGTTAAGCTCCCTCCCCCGGCGCGGCTGGTACTAGCGACCACCGCCATCACCCTGACCGTCATCCCCCTGGCCCTCGCGGGTGCTGGCCAGGCCGGGGCGGCACCAGCCACGAACCCGACGTCACCGCCTCCGGTAACGATCCTGACCAACGGCACCCACCGTGGCGGCGACTTCTTCATCTCGCCGTTCGGCGATGCCAGCACCTACGCCAATGGCGCGGAGATCCTGAGCCCGCAGGGCAAGGTCGTCTGGTTCCATCCCGCCCCGTCCGGCGAGGAGGATGCCGACTTCCGTGTGCAGCGCTACGACGGCCAGCGCGTTCTGACCTTCTGGGAGGGCACGGGTCTCGGCGGGCTCGGCGGGGGCACCGACTACATCTACAACACCAGCTATCAGCAGATCGCGACCGTCAACGCAGGCAACGGATACAGCGCTGACGGCCACGAGTTCCTGATTACCCCGTGGAACACGGCGCTGATCCTGATCTACACGACCGCTCAGGCGAACCTGACCTCGATCGGCGGGCCAGCCGACCAGACCGTCATCGACGGGATCGTGCAGGAAGTCAACATCTCTACTGGCCAGGTGCTCTGGCAGTGGAACAGCGCCGATCACGTGCCTTACAGCCAGAGCGAGCAGCCCTTGCCGGCGTCGGCGAGCACCCCATGGGACTGGTTCCACATCAACGCCGTGAAGGTCGCCAGGGACGGCAACCTGCTGATCGACGCCCGCGACACCTGGACCACCTACAAGGTCAGCCTGGCGACCGGCAACATCATCTGGCAGCTTGGCGGCAAGGACAGCAGTTTCACGCTCAAGGCCGCTCCCGGCCAGACCCTTGACGAGGCCGGCGAACTGTTCGCTTGGCAGCACGACCCCGAGCAGGTCGGCCCCAACGAGTACACGTTCTTCGACAACGAGTCCTCTGGCACGCCCGAGCTCCCCTACAGCCGGGTCATCGAGGTCAAGGTCGACCAGCGCAAGAAGACGGCCACTCTCATCAAGTCATGGGAGCAGCCAGAGGGCCTCGTCGCGGCCTCACAGGGTGACGCCCAGACAGCGGGCCACGGCAACATCGTGGTCGGCTGGGGCGCACTGCCGTACTTCTCTGAGTTCAGCAAGTCGGGCAGCCTGCTGTTCAACGCCGAGTTCCCGGCGGGCGTGAATACCTACCGCGCCTACCGCTTCCAGTGGCCGGGCGACAACAAGAGCCGTCCGCACTAGCAGGCCGCAATCAGCGGGGGCCCATCGCTGTCGCCAGGACGACAGCGGCGGGCCCCCGCGTCAATTGTGAGCAACATCATATTTCGGTTATGCCCGATTTAGCACAACTAGTGCGCCTCATCGGTAAGAGTTGGTGCCACCCGGTATCGACCACGGAGGCGCCCTTGTCCCGCCCGAGCACCCGCACCCGCACTCGCTCATTGCTAGTCCTGTCAGCTGCCGCCGCGACCGCCACCGCTGGCGCCGCACTCCTCGCCACCACTCCAGCCACGGCGGCCACCCCGGCGATGATCAAAGTTACCCCCGGCACCTCGCTCAACTCAGTTCACCCGGCGGCGGGCAGCACATACGCGTTCGCCAAAGGCGCCACCTACACAGGCACGCTGAACATCACCGCGAACAACGTCACGATCAGGAACTACGGCTCCGGCAAGTACCCGGTCTTCAGCCGCACCACCGATGGGAACGACATCCAGGTATCAGGCAGCGGCGACCGGATCTCTAACATCCGCCTGACCGGCCACGGCCACGCCGCGGTCAAGGGCTGCGGCTCGGCCAAGACCGCCGACTACGAGGTTGGCATCGACATAAGCGGCAAGAACGACACCGTTCACGCGGTCCTCGCCTACGGCAACCTCTACGCGGGCGTATACGTCGAAACCAACGGTTCGTACGCCACGATCAGCGGCAGCGACTTTAACGGCGTCAACGCGCTGAACCCTGGCAACCTCGGCTCGGGTGCCTTCGGCATCCTGCTCTGGGGCAACCACAACACGATCAGCAACGACGTCTTCGACAACCAGAGCACCTGCAGTCCCGATTACGGCACCGACGGCTCAGGCGTCGAGATCTACTACGGTTCGTACAATCTCATAGAGAACAGCAGCGGCAAGAACGACAGCGACTTCACCGAGCTTGGCGGAGCGGGCGCCACCAGCAACAGCTACACGGACAACACGTTCGCGGCTCCCGGCGAGTTCCTGGTGACCAGGGGCAGCGGCGACCAGGACGGCCCGGTCTACAAGACCACGCTCACCGGCAATGTCGCCCATGGCGCCGTGGTCAGCTACGCATGGAAGCAAGGTGACGGCACCCTGCTCACGATGAAGAACAACCACGTCGCCTCCCTGTCACAAGACGGCGGCTACGTCAACGAGGGCGGCAACGTCATCGGCTTCTAATCTGAAGCCAGCCAGCCAGCCAGCCAGTCAGCCAGTCAGTCATCAGTCAGTTACGCGTGGCAGCCGACCGCTGACGGGGAGCGACTTTTAGACTGGCTAGCATGACGATCACGGCTAGCCGCGGCGGGCGAGAACGACCTGGTCCAGGCCGACCGCCAGGCGCGGACAGCGCGATGACCAGGGCGCGCGTCATCGAGGCCGCGCGCAAGTTCTTCGCCGACAAGGGTTACGCGCCGGCAACGAACAAGCTCATCGCCGACGCGGCCGGCGTGACGTCGGGCGCTCTCTACTACTACTTCGGCTCCAAAGGCGAGCTGTTCGCGGCGGTTTGCGATGACTCGTTTGATTTCATCCTCGGCAGGTACACGGCTGAACTCACTGAGCCGGCAGACATCCGCGGTCTTCTCCGCGACCTGATGGCCACGTCGATGAAGCTGAACAGGGAGTGCCCGAGCCTCGCCGCCTTCGTCGCCACCGCCTCACTGGAAGCCCGCCGACATCCTGAGCTGGCGCCGAGCATGGAGCGGCACGTGAGGCGCCGCAACCTTCTCCTCACCGAGCGAGTCATGGCCAGCCAGGAGGCCGGGCTCATCGCCGGCGACGCAGACGCCATCAGGGTTGGCGCCCTCATAGGGGTGCTGCTTCGCGGTTTCTCCCACGCCGCGACCGAAACGACCCCTGACGAACTAGAAGCCATGGCCGCCCTGTTCGAGCGCCTGCTTGATGGCAGCCTCACCCCCTGACCCTGTGGACACCGCGGTTTCCTCCGTCCACAGCTACTCAGGAGCGGCCGACCCAATTCCCGCAGCTCGGTCACGCTAAGCCCATGACACGCGCTTTGCCTTTGGCTTGCCAGAACCTGGCACGGATACAGGAGGGCGTAATCTCGCGCCACCAGGCGTTAGAAGGCGGCATGGCCGCCGACGCCATCGATCAGATGCTTCGCACCGGCCGATGGCTCGCTGTCCGCCGCGGTGTTTACCTCGTTCATACCGGCGAGCCATCAAGGCGGGCAGTTCTCTGGGCAGCCCTTCATCGAGCTGGGCCAGGCGCGGTACTGAGCTACGAGACCGCCGCGGAGTTGTTCGGCCTCACCGATCAGCGCAGTTCCTCGATCCACGTCACGATAGGCGAGCATCGACGGCTCAGCGCTATCGAAGGAGTCGTCGTACACCACTCGGCCCGGCTCGTCGAAGCGACACACCCAACTCTCGAACCCGCTCGAACGAGGCTTGAGGAAACCGTGCTCGACATCGTCGAGCGCACGACAGACTTCGAGACCGCGTTCGGGTTAATAAGCAGCGCTTGTCAGCGTCGGCTTACCGTTCCTTCCAAGCTAGCTGAAGCCATGAGCATGCGCGCCAAGATGCGGTGGCGGCATCGCCTTGAGGAAGGACTCACAGGCATCGGCGACGGCGTGCACTCCGTACTTGAAAACCGGTATGTCCGGCGAGTGGAGCGCCCGCACGGGCTCCCTGCCGCCGTCCGCCAGGCCCGGATTGCCGGCGACGGCCGCAACCGGTACCTCGACAATCTTTACGAAGACTACGGCCTGTGCGTTGAGCTCGACGGATTGCGTGCGCATCCCGATGAGCAGCGCTGGCAAGACCAGCGCCGGGCTAACGCAATCACGGCACGGGGAGTGGTGATCCTGCGGTTCGGGTGGGTCGATCTTGACAGGAGACCGTGCGATGCGGCGGCGCAGGTAGCGACGGCCCTGCGAAGTCGCGGCTGGACGGGAACGGTTCTCCGCTGCCGGACTCTGTGCCCGGCTCCGGGCCGGAGTGAATCATGATCAGGAAGACTTTTCGTTTGAGGTAGAGTTTTCCGCGCTATTCCCTGAAAAGTCTTCCGCAAACGAGAACTCTTCATCGCAATAAGTCCGAAACATACGGTTTAGACATGTATGCGGCGTTCAAGGTGCGGCAGCGGAGACACGGCAACCGGGTTCCGCCGGGTGGCGGTCGCTCAAGCCCCCCCGAGAGACCGCCACGCCGACGAAACCCGGCAACGCCCCCCACAGTTGGGATCGCCCAAACCTGCACCTATAGGATGCGCCATTAGCACGTACGTATGCAAGTGCCTCGGCACAAATCATCTGCACTGTGCACCGTACCGACTATCCTGCTGCTAGCAGGCACGCACGGGCTCCGACCACGGTGCCTGGCTGCCTTGAGGAAGGGCAGGATGCACCATGAGGAACGGCACGCCCGCCGGCCGCATCGCGGCGACGTGGCGCAAGAGCAGCGCGAGCAACCCAAGCGGAAGCTGCGTAGAGGTGGCGGTGCTTCCGGACGGCGATATCGCCGTTCGTAATTCTCGCTTCCCTGACGGCCCGGCGTTGGTATACCTGCGGGCAGAGATGGCTGCTTTCGTCGCCGGCGCGAAGAACGGCGAGTTCGATGACTTGTGCAGTGACGGCGCATGACGATATAGGTAAGGTTTGCCCGGGGAATCGGTAATGGTTGGGGAGCGAGCATGGATGCGGGCGAGCCAGATGGCGAGCAGCCCGGCAGCCTGACCAGGCAGCCAAGGGCTGATGCCACTGTTCTCCGCATGTTGCTCGGCAGCCAGCTCCGCCGGCTGCGTGAGGCCGCCGGCATTACGCCCGATCAGGCCGGATACGAAATCCGCGGATCCCGGTCCAAGATCAGCCGCATGGAGAACGGGCGGGTTAGTTTCAAGGACCGGGATATCGCGGACCTGCTGACCCTGTACGGGGTCACGAACGAAGACGAACGGCAGGGCACGCTCGAGCTAGCGAGACGTGCCAATGCGCCCGGATGGTGGGCCAAGTACAGCGACATCATGCCCGACTGGTTCGAGATGTACCTCGGGCTCGAGGCCGCGGCCTCCGTGATCAGGACCTTCGAGATCCAGTTCGTGCAGGGACTCTTCCAGACCGAGGACTACGCACGGGCAGTCACGATTCTGGGGCACAAGGCCGCTCCAGCCGATGAGATCGAGCGCAGGGTCAACCTGCGCATGCGGCGCCAGGAACTGCTGCGTAACCCGGCTCCGCCCAGGGTCTGGTCGGTCATGGACGAGGCGGCCCTCCGCCGCCCGGTCGGCGGCCGCGACGTCATGCGCGCACAGCTACAGCACCTGACCAAAGTCGGCGAGCTGCCGTTCGTAACGCTCCAGGTGGTGCCGTTCGGCCACGGCGGGCACGCCGCCGCCAGCGGCTCCTTCGCGATCTTGCGGTTCGGTGAGCCCGACCTACCCGACGTCGTCTACATCGAGCAGCTCACGAGCGCCCTGTACCTGGAATCCCGCTCGGACGTCGATCACTACCTCGAAGTCATGAACCGGCTGAGCGCCGATGCTCTCACGCCAGCTAGCTCGGCCCGCTTCATCGAGGAAATTCTCAAGGACACCTGACGCGAGCCGCTGTCAGTCCTGCCTGCTCTCGTGCCTCCAGTTGCCTGAGAACTCGTCGTCGTGCAGCTTGCGTAGCTCGTACGCGTAGTGGTCAAGGCGGTCGGCGGCGCGCTGCATCTCGTGAAAATCGTGCCCGTGCTCACGGGCGGCGGTCTTCTCCTCACCGCGCTTCCGCACGATGCTGAGTTCCTCGCGGCTCAGCTCCACGATCTTCTCGAGCGTCTCTTCAAGCGTCATGGCGCTAACCTAGCGCAAGGTCCTCTCCGTCAGGCGGAGCTAACGGCGCCACAGGCCGGCCAGCGCCCGGCGGCGTTCCAGGCGCGACAAACCGCGCAAATCAGCAAGCCCGCGCTCGGTGACCACCACGTCCACGTCGTGCCCGGGCGTCGATACCGGACGTGACAGGCTCGGCACGAGCACCGGCCGGCCCTTGTGCGCTGAAGGCACTGCGATGATGCTGAGGCCGCCAATTGACCTGCTCGCGGCAGCCGCGTAATCGGGGTGACCGCCGACCCCGCCGACCAGGGAACTCGCCGTGCCTTCCACGTTGACCTGCCCGTCAAGGTCGATCTCGACGGCGGTGTTGACCGCGAACAGCGGGTCAGCGGAAAGCCTGCCTGGATCATGGGTGAACTCGACGGGGTAAAGCAAGGGCCGCCCGTCAGCCCAGTCATAAAGCGCGGGCCCGCCAGCCAGATAAGTGGCGACCGGATCACCGGCAAGCAATCCCCGCCGGTCAAGGTCCACGACCGCCTCTGGCAAGATCCCCGTGTCCAGCCGCACAGGCACACGCAAGCCGCGCAGCAGCGCCGTCGCCACTGGCGAGGGGCCAACCTGGAGCCGCGCGTTCGGCACGATCAGCGACTCGATCCGCGCGGCGATCGCCTCGTGCGAAGGTCCAGGTACGGCAAGGGGAAGTTCGGCAGGCGGCTCGAAGCTCTGACCGACCACGATTACCTGGCCCGCTGGCAGCGGCCGACCCGCGTCGGCGTGCGGCGCACGATGAGACACCACGGCGGCCACCTGAGCGCCGGCCGTGATCGCGGCCCGCTGCCATGAGACTTCGCTGCCGAACGCGAACCCGCCCGGCACCTCGACCAGCGTGGTCACGAGCAAGTCGGGCCGCCACGGCCCGTGCAGCATGGCTGGCATCGCCGACAGCCGCACCGAGGCGGCGCTGACCTGCCCGCTCTCGGTCGCCGCCCGCAGCCCCCATCCCGGCATGTAGGTCCTGACATCGGCGAACGCGCCGAAGTCGAGATGGGGATCGGCGGCAGGCACCCAGCCGAGCACGAGCCTTACCTGGCCGTGCTTCGCCGCTGCCCTGCTCAGCTCCCACGAGATCTCGCGGGGCGCACCGAACCCGTCGCCAAGCGCCACGGTCATCCCCGGCCTGATGAGATCGCCAAGCGCGGCGGTCGCTTGGGTAACTATGGCGTCCCCCCTTGCTGCTGAGGTGGCAGGCGATCACGAGCCTAAGGCCAGCGCGGGATCCGATGGTGGACAATGAGTGCTATGTCGCATCGGCAAGATGACGCCAGCGGGCCGGTCGTCAGGGAACCGGTCGATAACGGCATCGCCGAATTGCGGCGCGATCCTGACCGTCGCCGTGCCTGGACTTTGATGATCAATGGCACGCCGCAGTCCCACGTGGACCTCGACGATCCGTCCTACCTGGAATTCGAGTACGTGCGAAGGCTCGGGCACGTGATCGATCTCATGGCCGCGCCTGGCGATCCGCTCCGGGTGCTGCATCTCGGTGGCGGCGCCTTGACGCTGCCCAGATATGTCACGGCGACCAGGCCATCGTCCTGGCAGATAGCAGTTGAACTCGACGCCGCGCTCACCGAACTGGTCAGGCGAAAGCTGCCTCTCCTGCTCCCCGATCGCCGGAATAGGGTCAGGGTGAGGGTCAGGACCGGCGACGCCCGAGCGGTACTTGAGCAGGTCAGCCCAGGATCGTTCGACCTGGTGGTCATGGACGTATTCGCCGGAGCGACCACACCCGCGCACCTGACCTCGGCTGAGGTCGTCCGTGCTGCCGCCAGGGCACTGACACCGGCAGGCATCTACGCCGCCAACATTGGCGACGGTCCGCCGCTGGCCCATACGAAATCGCGGGTCACGACCGTCCTGGCCGAATTCAGCCACGCTTGCCTGATGGCCGACGCAGCCGTGCTGAAAGGCCGCCGGTTCGGCAACCTGGTGCTCGCCGCCTCCCGCCAGCCGTTGCCCGCCACTGCCCTCGGGCGACGCGTCGCCGGCGATCCGCTGCCAGGCCGGCTGCTCGCGGGCACCGAACTCGACCGGTTCGCCGCCGGAGCCCGGCCGATCACCGATGCCCGGCCCCAAGCATCACCGGTTCCACCAGACGGCTTCTTCAAGCCTCCGCCGGCCACCGGATAATCCCCCATTACGGCGCGGCCAGAACCGGCTAGCATGGTGCGCTATGCGGCTCATGCGCGGTTTCGGCGTATTGCTGGCGGCCCTGCTCGTGACGGGAGGTACCGTGCCCGCGGTGACGGCGCAGGCCGCCGTCACGGCGACCCGGCCCGCCTACGGCAACCCGGACGGCCACGTCAGGGTTCCGCCGGCCGCCCGCGCGGTCAGCACCAAGCACCCCGACCACGTCGTCGGCACAGGCACGCCAGCGAGTTGTACGGGAGCCGCGGTCGTCAGGGCGGTGGCCAAGGGCGGCATCATCGTGTTCCACTGCGGCCCGCACCCGGTCACGATCACCATGCGAGCCACCGCGAAGGTCGTCAACACCAGCCACTACGTCGTCATCGACGGCGGTGGCCTGGTCACCCTCAACGGAGCCGGCAGGCGGGAGATCTTGTACCAGAACGCCTGCGACCCGAAGCAGAAGATCACCACCACCGACTGCTACGACCAGCAGTGGCCGCACCTCATCGTGCAGAACCTGAAGTTCGAGAACGGCAACAATCCCGTCAGGCAGCCTAAGAACAGCAGCTTCTACGGCGGCGGCGCCATCTTCGCGCTCGGCGGCCAGGTCAAGGTCGTCAACTCAGACTTCGTGAACAACCAGTGCTATAAGCACGGCCCCGACCTGGGCGGCGCCGCCATCCGCGTTCTCGGCCAGTGGAAGAACCACCCCGTCTACATCACCCGCGACACCTTCAAGGGCGGCCGGTGCTCCAACGGCAGCGCGCTGTCAAGCATCGGCGTGTCCTGGCAGGTGTACGACAGCGTGATGAGGAACAACAAGGCCGTCGGCTGGGGCGCGAACCCGGCTGCCTCAGGTACGAAGGGAGGCGGCAGCGGCGGCGCCATCTACACCGACGGCGACACGTATTCGCTGCTGGTCGCCGGAACGATCATCGAGAACAACTCGGCACGCGAAGGCGGCGGCGCGATCTTCTTCGTCAGCGACGACAACACGGGGAAGCTGACCATCAAGGACTCAACGCTCAGGAAGAACCCGAGCGGCGTCTTCTGGACCCGGCCATATCCCGGCATCTACTACCACAGCGCCGGTGTTCCGAAAATCATTAATTCCATCATCCAATAGCAAGCACCAAAAACTCGACCACGGGGGTAGCAAGGCGTGCCGAACGAACAGCAAAAGGAGTTCTTCCCGCCGACCGCGCTCGAATCGTCAGCGCGGGCACTTGGCGCTGACACGGTCCGCTATCGCATCGACTACGTCATGCTTCCCGCCAGCGACGGCACCCGGCTGGCCACGGTCGTGATCAGGCCGAAGGCCGAAGGCACGTACCCGACGTTCATGATCCGCACCCCGTACGCGACGACCTCGTTCGACCGGCTTGGAGACCTGCAGAAGAAGCTGTTCGAGAAGGATTACGTCGTCATCGTGCAGAACGAGCGCGGCACCGAGTGGTCAGAAGGCGAGTTCGGTTTCCTTACCAGGACAACAGACGACGCGATGGACACCCTCACCTGGATCGCGGCCCAGCCCTGGTCAAACGGCAAGGTAGGACTGCACGGCTGCTCCTCATCGGCGGAGAACCAGCTCAAGCTCGCCGCGATCGGGCATCCGGCGCTGACGGCCTGCATCCCGATGAGCTCTGGTGCCGGCATCGGGTCGATCCCCGGCAACGAGTACCGCCAGGGCTGCTTCTATCACGGTGGCGTTCCGATGCTGAAGACGTGGGCGCTCTGGTATGCGCCTTTCGGCATCAGGATCAGGCCAAAGCTGCCGCAGGTCGACAGCGACGACGAACGCTCGCGGATCTTCCGCCGGTTCTCCGTCAGCTCCCCCGACTTCAGGCAGCCCGAGTACGCGGCCGCTCTGGCCAAGTCGACCCTCGAAGCGCCGAGCGGCCAGGTGCTTCGCCGGATGGGCGCTCCGCTTACCGGGTTCGAGGAAGCCATGTCGACCGGCCCGGCCGGACCTGGCTGGGCGCAGGTGGACCTCATCGACGCCAGCCACACGGGAGCGACGCCGTCGATCAACATCAACGGCTGGATGGACGTCGGCGCTTACGAAACCGTGAAGCTGTTCGAATTCCAGCAGCACCACCCCGAGCAGTACCTGATCATGTCGCCGACCGAGCACTGCAAGATGACGACGACGGCTCGCGATGCCAAGCTCGGCGACCGCCCGATGGGCGACACCAAGTTCCCCTACGACGAGATCACCGCCTCCTGGTTCCACCGCTGGCTCCTCGATGACGAGGAAGCATGGCAGCCGATGCCGAAGGTGCAGGTCTTCTTGATGGGCGCGGGGGCCTGGCTGACCGGTGACCGCTGGCCGCTACCTGAAACGGAAGCTGCCTCGCTGTACCTGAGCAGCCGCGGCTCGGCCAGCACGCTCTGGGGCGACGGCTCCCTCGCCGGAGAACCAGGCGAGCCGGGCAGCGACAGCTTCATCGCAGACCCGCACAATCCGGTGCCGAGCATCGGCGGCGACCTGGGCACCTACACGTCGGTGTGCTCTGACCAGCGCCCGGTCGAATGCCGCGCCGACGTGCTGGTCTACAGCACCCAGGTACTCGATGAGCCCATGGCGATCGCCGGCGACGTCAGCGCAGAACTGTACGTCGAGGCCGATGTCAAAGACACCGACATCTTCGTCAAGCTGCTCGACGTGTACCCGGACGGCACCGCCTACAACCTGGCCGACACCTGCTTGCGCCTTCGCTACCGCGACAGCATGACAGAACCCTCTGACCTGACGCCCGGCGAGATTTACCACATCGAGATCCCCGGCATCACCACGGCCAACTACTTCCCTGCCGGGCACCGGCTCAGGATCGAGATCGCCGGCGCGAACTTCCCCCTAGCCGACCGCAACTGGCACACCGGCGGCCCCAACGAAGAAGAATCAGACGGCCCGGTCGCCCACGTCACCCTCCACCACGGCAAGTACCACCCGTCAAGGATCAGGTACCGCCGCTACACAGGAACGATCGAGGCCCAAGCCAGCCCGGCGTAGCGCCCGCTAACCCCATCAAACCAGGGATTGGTGTTGGCCGGGCCGGGCCGCGCGGTTGCCACGCTCAGATAGGGTTCGTAGTGCTATGGGTGAGCACAAGCCGCGCGACATTGACGTTTCGACGCCGAATGTGGCCAGGATCTACGACTACTTTCTCGGCGGCAAGGACAACTTCGCCGTCGATCGTGAGGCTGCCGCGCAATTGACGGCCATGATGCCGTTCCTGCCGCAGGTCGCGGTCGCGAACCGGGTATTCGTCCGACGGGCGGTTAAAGTGCTCACGGCCGACTACGGCATCCGCCAGTTCATTGACCTCGGCGCCGGCCTGCCGACTCAGCAGAGCGTGCACATGGTGGCCCAGGCCATCGCGCCCGAGTCGCGCGTCGTCTACGTCGACAACGACCCCGTCGTGTGCAGTCACGGGCGGGCGCTGCTGGAAGGCGACAACTCCGCCATGGTCGAGGGCAGCTTGCTCAAGCCCGACGAGGTCCTTGACGCCGAGGTCACCAGATCCATGATCGACTTCAAGCAGCCGTTCGCGCTCCTGATGGCCGCTGTGCTCCATTTCGTGCCCGATGAGAAGAACCCGCACGGCATCATCACGAGATTCCGCGACGTGATGGTACCTGGCAGCGCTCTCGTCATCTCACACGGGACAATTGAGACCGATCCTGACGACCCGCGGGCACGGCTCTCCTCACGGGTCTACAGCCAGGCCTCCGCGAGGCTTTCACTCCGCCCCCTCGATGAGGTGCGGGCGTTCTTCGCCGGCTTTGAGCTGATCGAGCCGGGCCTGGCCCTTACCTCGGACTGGCGCGCCGACGGCACCGAACCCACCGACGGCATCGCCGATACCATGCGCTGTGCCGTCGGGATCTTGCGCTAGGCGCCTTCGGATCCGGTCGTAGAAGCTCTCGCGCCGCAAGGCGTGCTCCAGGTCGCTCACCACGAGGGTCAGCGGATAGGGTATCTCGGCCTCGAGCTCGGCGATCGCAGCCTCGGTGGCCCGCCATTCCGCCGCAAGCAGGCCCATGATCCCGCGGGTCTTTTCTGTCAGTTCCACCCGCTTGCTGCGGGCGTC
Source organism: Streptosporangiaceae bacterium (assembly GCA_035509195.1). Lineage (GTDB taxonomy): Bacteria > Actinomycetota > Actinomycetes > Streptosporangiales > Streptosporangiaceae > Chersky-822. The sequence goes on from DATJLT010000328.1 coordinate 17,558, forward strand.
AGGTCCGGGCGTGGTGACGACGAAGCCCGCGTCGCGCATAGCGGCGACCTTCTGGCTGATCGCCGAGTGCGTGCGATCTACCGCGTCGGCCAGCTCGGTGAGCGTCATCGGGCCGTACTCGTGCAAGGTGAGCAGTTCCATCACCCAGCTCTGCTTGAACCCGGTGACGTGCGCATCGGTGTACACCCGGTTGATGTCGGCCGCGATGGCGCCCTGCAGTTGGTACAGCGGCCACCAGCGCCCGTGCTCTACGCCTGGCCGAAGTTGACGTCGCTCACTCACGGTCCCATTATAGTTTAACAGTACTTATATAAGTGCTGTTAGAACCTCTGGGGAGTGACCGCCTTGAAACTCCTGGCCGATGTCAGCCCGCTGCGCGAGTCACCAGCGTTCAGGCGGCTCTGGGTTGGCACCACCACCTCGTCGGTGGGCAGCGCGCTGACCAGGTTCGCGGTGATGCTCCAGGTCTACGACGTCACGAGGTCCTCGTTCGCGGTCGGCGCCATCGGCATCGCGCAGCTTGTGCCCCTGCTGCTGATCGGACTGCCAGGCGGCTCGCTCGCTGACCGGGTCGACCGGCGCAAGCTCGTGCTGATCTGCAACTGCGGCACCACCCTTGGCGCGGTCGCGCTGACGGTCCAGGCCTTCGCCGGGTCGCGGAGCGTCTGGCTGCTCTATGTCCTGGTCACGATCCAGGCCTCGATCAGTTCGGTCAGCGTGCCCGCCAGGCAGACCTTCGTCCCCCGGCTCCTGCCGAAGAGCAAGCTACAGGCCGGCCTGGCACTTAACCGGCTGAGCTTCCAGATCATGCTGATCGTCGGCCCCGCACTGGCCGGCGTGATCACCGCGGTGCCCGTGCTCGGGCTGCGCGGCTGCTACCTGATTGACACCCTGAGCTTCGCGGCCAGCTTCTACGGCGTGCTGCGGATGCCGGCCATGCCGCCTGACACGAAGGCCAAGACCCGGCCAGGACTCCGTTCCGTGGTCCAGGGCGTCGCCTACATCGGGCGCACTCCTGTCCTGGCTGGCGCCTTCCTCGCCGACCTCAACGCCACCATTTTCGGGTTGCCTATCGCCTTGTTCCCCGCCATCAACGCCGAGCGCTTCGGCGGCGACCCGCGCACGCTCGGCCTGTTCACCGCCGCCATCGGCGTCGGCGGCCTGGTCAGCGGGGTGTTCTCCGGGCCGCTTAAGCACCTGGCGAGGCAAGGCCTTGCCATGATCGCGGCCGTCGCCATCTGGGGTGCGGCGTTCGCCGGGTTCGCGTTGGCGGACAGCCTCTGGCTGACCTTGACCATGCTGGCAGTCGCCGGAGCCGCCGACACGTTCACCGTGGTGCTGCGCGGCACGATCGTCCAGACAACGACGCCAGACGAGCTACGCGGCCGGGTGACCGCCGCCGACTTCGTTGTGGGCGGAGGAGGCGGCCAACTGGGGAACGTGGAAGCCGGTGCGGTCGCCTCCCTCACCACCCCCGTGATCAGCGCGCTGTCCGGCGGCCTCGCTACCGTCGCCGTCGCCGTGATCATCGCGTTCGCGCTGCCGGCCTTCACGAGGTACAAGTACCAGCCGCTACCCGAACGTGAAGTCGTAGGCCTGAACTCCGTGACCGACCTTGAGCAGCAGGGTGCCGGTCCTGCTGGCGGAGGCATGGAAGAGCGTGTAGAGGCGGGGAGTGCCGCCGACACGGATGGTCTGGGTCGCCTTGCCGTTGACGGAGACGCTGATCTTCCCCGAGCCGCCGAGCACCAGGTAGACGTCGCTGGCTAGGAACCTCAGCTCAAGCTGAGCGCCTCCGCCGGCGGTGGCTTCCTGAGCGTGGTCGGTCCAGGTACCTGAAAGGCCGAGACCGCCGAGCGGAAGCCGCTCGGGGAACTTGTAGACCTGCGGGGCGTCCTTGAGTACCGGCTTGCTCGTCACCAGGTACTGAAGCCGCTCGTAGCCGAGATAGGTTTCCGGGCTCAGCTCCCCTGTCGGAGTCAGGTTGGGCACGCTGGTCGGCGGCGGCAGCTTGAGTCCCGGATGTGCCTCGGCGAGCAACTGCCTGATGAGCTGCTCGGTCGTGCTGTAGTCGCCTTCGCCGAAGTGCACGTGACGAACGTCGCCCTGAGCGTCGACGAGATAGTCGGCTGGCCAGTACTCGTTGTCGTAGGCGTCCCAGGTGGCGTAGTTGTCGTCAATCGCTACCGGGTAACGGACACCGAGCGCAGCCGACTGCGCTTTCACGTTCGAAACCACGTGCTCGAAGGCGAACTCGGGCGTGTGCACGCCGACAACGACGAAACCGTACTTCGCGTACCTGCTGTACCAGGCCTCGACATGCGGCAGGGTGCGCTGGCAGTTAATGCAGGAATACGTCCAGAAGTCGACGAGCACGACCTTGCCGCGCAGCGACCTGATCGAGAGCGGCTTGCCGCCAGGGGTATTCAGCCAGGCCGTGATCCCGGTGAAGTTCGGCGCCTGCCCGCAGTTGATCAGCCCGGTCGCGTTGCTGTCACACGAGGTCAGCGCGGTGTGCTTGACCCCGGTGAGCGTGTTGAGTTCCTTGCGGATCTTCTTGCCGCCCTGCAGGGCACTGGAGTAGCTCGGCACGTCCTTCTGCAGCCCGTCGAACACGTTGAACGCGATCGCGACCGCCATCACCACGAGCACGGCCCCGCCGACCTGCCTCACCAGCGGTGCCCGTCGCCTGAACGCGCCGATACGCCCGGAGAGCTGACTCCCGGCAACCGCGATCACCAGCAGCGGAACGGCAGTGCCAACGGCGAACCCCGCGGTCACGAACACGGCTGTCAGCCCGACCCTGTGCGTCGCGCCGACGACCGTGATCGCGGCCAGCACCGGCCCCGCGCAAGGCACATAGAGCACGCCGAGCGCCAGCCCGAGCAGGAATCCCCCGGCCCGCCCGCTCGGACGCCGCGCGCTGACCCGCGCGAATGGCCGCTCAAGCAGCAGCCCAAGCGGCGGAATCAGGTACCCGAGCCCGACCAGGACGAGCAAGGCGATCCCGGCGTCGCGCAGCGAGTCAGCGGGCAAACGCAGCAGCGAGATAACCTCGGACCCCGCCAGGATGAGCAAGCTGAAACTGAGGATCAGGCCGGCCACCACCGCCAGCGGCCGCCCAAGCCGCCATCGCGGCTCCCCCGCACCTCGCTCGAGCTCGCCAGATCCATCCGCTCTGGTCACACCCGCCACGAGTACCACGGGAAGCACCGGCAGAATGCACGGCGAAATGCCTGCCAGGAACCCCGCGACAACGCCAACGAACACCAGCCCGACCATGCCCAGCCTTCCGCCAGTTCGCCTCGCCCTTCACAACCGATTCGTAGCCGCCGGCCCTCTGTATTGCCGGGCCAAGCCGTCAGCGCGGAGTTCTTGGTGGCGTAAGCTGGCGATGGTTGAAAGGAGTACCAAATTGGACGACAACGCGAGCCGAGCGGGGAGCAGGCCGGTTCTCCAGCCAGGGCCCGATCATCCGATCAGCGTCACTCCGACCGGGTCACGGGTGCTGGTCAAGGCCGGCGACGTGGTGGTCGCCGATTCCGCGAACGCACTGACGCTGCAGGAGTCGAACTATCCGGCGTGCCTGTACGTGCCGCTGGCTGACGTGAGCCCCGGCCTGCTCAGCCCGAGCAGCACGACCTCGTACTGCCCTTACAAGGGTGACTGCTCTTACTACTCGCTGGCGACTCCCGGCGGCGAGATAGCCGACGCCGTCTGGACCTACGCCAATCCTTACCCCTCGGTCGCCGCGATCGCCGGTCACGTCGCGTTCTACCCGAACAAGGTCACGATCACGGTTAGCTGACCTGCCAGCTCGTACCAGGATCGGTGACCGTGCAGTCGCCGAGGCTGAGCTGGGCAGCGCCGGGCTGGTCGCCTTCGTCGGCGAGGCACAGGCCAGTGCGCGGGTTAAGCAGCTGCCCGGACGACAGCCCGTCAGGCAGCGGCTGCCACTGCTGGCCCGGTGCACCCGTGCACGGTGCCATCGTGACCAGCGCCCCGGCCACGGCCGGGTACGTGAGCGCCAGGCACTCACCGCCGCTGCGCAGCGTCCCGTCAGGCTCGGCCGTCCAGTTCGTCGCGGTCGAACTGCCGCAAGTACGCAGGCTCACCGGTCCGGCAGGCAAGGCGGCCGCATGCCAGGCCGACGCGCAATAGCCGGGGATCGCCGAGGTGAGCGGCCCGGACGGCAGCGTCCATTGCTGCGCGGTTCCCCCGGTGCAGGACTGGAGCCCCGCCAGGGACGACTTGGTGTTGACGGCCAGGCAGGTGCCCGTGCTGGCGTTGACGATTCCCCCGGTGAATGATGGCTGCCAATCTTGGAAAACGGTGCCGGCGCAGGGCCTCAGCGCGACTTGCAGACCCTTGGCACCACTGACCGCCAGGCAGTCGCCGCCCTTGCTCAGGGCACCGTCGGGGCTGAACGTCCACCGCTGGCTGGCGACCTGGCGGCAGGGGGAAACGACCTCGATCGTCGTCTTGCCCTTGCTGGCGGCGGTGGCCAGGCAGCCCCCGCCAGCGGCCGCCAGCTGGCCGGCCGGGCCGGCGTGCGGCTGGCCGACCACCCAGCTGAACGAGACTGACCCGAGCTGTGCGCCTGAGCTGTCTGACGCCGTGACCACCGGCTCGTAGGTACCTGGCTTGCCGAGCCAGCCGCTGATCACGCCGCACGGGCTGATCGACAGCCCAGGCGGCAGCCCGGTCGCGGTGAACGTCAGCGTGCAGCCGGGCAGCGAGTCGCTGGCGTCGATGGTCAGTAGCTGCGGAGAACCAGGCAGTCCTGACTGCGCGGGCGGAGTGGTCAGCGTGACGGTGCCGTGCACGTTCCAGGTGAACGTATCAGTGACCGGTGACAGGCCGGTGCCTGCGACCGTGACGGTGGCCGTGGAGGTGCCGGGGGTGGCCGGCAGCGTCCCCGTGATGAGGCCGCTTGACGGGTCGATGGCCAGCCCGGCAGGCAGGCCGGTCGCGCTATAGGTGAGCTTCTGCTTGTCAGAGGCGTTGACGGACCTGACAGGCACGCTGACCGTCGCGCCCGCCTGGTAACTCTGCGTGGCAGGCTGCGCCACCGCGAGCGCGTCAGGGTTCAGCATGCTGACGTCGGTGTTGCCCGAGATCCCTGGCACCGTCTCCGAACTGGTGTACTGCCAGAACGCCCACGTCGACCACCCGGCAGGCAGCGTCGGCTCAGTACCGCTCCCGCTACCTGGATAGTCGGCGACCCACATGGGATCGGCGCTGAACGCCGTGCTTGAACCCGTGCACTCGTCCCACCAGTCCGAGGTCGTGTAGATGACCGCGTGCTGCCCGGTGCGACGGTAGACCTCGCTGGTGAACGCCCCGATCCAGGCGACCATTTGCTGTGGCGTCAGCCCGTAGCACTTATTGGTGTGGTCTTCGGCGGCGTAAGGGTCGTATTCCAGGTCCGCGATCAGCGGCAGCGAGTCCCCGTCATTGCCGAGGCCGACGGCGCCCGCGTGGTCGAGCGCGAAGTCGGCCTGCAGCGTGCCGCTTGAGTAGCTCGGATTGGCGAAGTGATAGGCCGCGACGATCAGCCCGGCCGCCTCAGCCCCCGCGACGTCGGACGCGTAGTAGGGATTGGCGTAGTAGCTGCCTTCCGTGGCCTTGATGAAGACGTAGTGGTACCTGGCCGCCGCGACCTCTGTCCAGTTAATCGGGCCGCCCGCGTGCTGCAGCGACGACACGTCAATGCCAAGCGCGGTGCCTGCGATCGGCGGCTTGGCTACCGCGTGCGGGCTCGCGAGCTGGCGTTCGAGCTGCGGCGAATGCGTATTGGCGACGTTGAAGTGCCCGCGGCCAGGACCAGGCGTCGCGTGGGCCGCCGCCGCAGGCACGAGCACTGCCAGCAGCGAGGCGAGCAACGTGATGGTCCTGCGCGGTAGCGCAAGCGGCATCAAGTCTCCAGCCGGTCCGCGATTACAGGTCATTTACAGCCATAAAGCACCAGCCGACGGTCAGCCTAGCCTCCGCCAGCCCGCCGTCGTCCCGGTTTCGGCTAGGAGGCGGGAGTTGTGCCCTCGCGTGCCAGCGAAGCGCAGCGGCGGAGGCCCGCCTGAGCGCTGGCTTGCTCGGCCCGCAGGTCCAGTCCGGCCGCGATCGCCATGGCCTCGGTGAAGCTTGACCTTGCCTCGTCGTGATCACCAAGCGCTAGCAGCAGCTCTCCCGTTCTGATCAGCACCTCAGCCTGCCCGTGCCTGACGCCGAGTTCGGCGTAAAGGTCAAAGGCCAGGCGCAGGCTGCCGGCCGCCGCTTTGTACTCACCTGCGGCAAGCTGGACGGCGCCGAGTCCTTGACGGGACTCGGCTTCGCCCGACCGGTGCCCGACCTCCCTGCTCAGCGTCAGGGCGTCGGTGAAGCTGCCGGTCGCCGCCTGGCGGTCACCGATCGCGAGGTAAGCGCGGCCGAGTCCGTTGAACGCCGTCACCTGGCCCCCGCGGTTGCCGAGCGCCCGGTGGGCGGTCAGCGCCTGCGAGTAGCTGGTAATCGCGGCAGCGGGGTTGCCGCCAGCGAGTTGCGCGGCGCCGAGTCCGGCGAGCGCCGTTGCCTGGCCGAGCGGGTAGCGAAGGTCACGGGCCAGGCCGAGCGCCTTCGACTGGCTTGCCAGAGCGACCTCCGGGTCCGCGGTCGCTTGCTGCACGATGCCGAGGCCGAACAGCGCGGTTGCCTCGCCGATGCGGTTGCCGAGATCGCGGTGCAGTTTCAGCGCTTGCTCATGGCAGGCCGCCGCTGCGGCATAGTCGCCCGTGCTGCGCAGGATCTGCCCGAGGCGGTTGAGCGCGCTTGCCTCGCCGAACTCGTTCCGTGCCGCGCGGTAGAGATGCAGCGCCGCACGATGGCTGGCAGCGGAGTCCTCATAGTCACCCTTCGCTCGCTGCACAAGGCCAAGCTCGTTGAGCGCGCTGGCCTCGCCTGACCGGTCACCGAGCTGATGATAGAGATGCTGGGCCTGCCGGTGGCTGCTAGCCGCAGCCGTCCTGTCGTTCCTGCCTTGCTGCACGATGCCGAGCTCGTTAAGCACGGCGGCCCTGACTGATGCGTCGTCCAGGTCCCGGCAGATCGCGAGCGCTTCGGCGAGCGTCTTCTCCGCCTCGTGATATTCGCCGGCGAGCTGCCGCAGCTCGCCGGCATCGGCGAGGGCACCCGCCTCGGCCAGCGGATCGCCGAGGTCGGCGGCAGCGTTACGGGCGAGCTGGTGCAAGGCGAGCGCCTGGTCCCAGTAGCCGTGGCCGCGCAGGTAACCGTGAATGCCGGCGGCGATGACGACGGCCGTGCGCGGTTGCCCGTTGGCTGCGGCGGTCCTGGCCGCGGCATGGAGCCCGAGGCGTTCGGCTTCCAGCCAGGCGACGGCTTCGGCGCGAGTGGTCATCCCGACATGCTGAGCGGCCGGCAGCGGCAGCGGGCTCCGCCTGGTGAAGTACTGGCCGGCGGCTGCGGCACCCTGCGCGTAGTAATCGAGCAGGCGGGCCAGAGCCGCGCCCGACTCGGTAGCGGGTTCTTCGGCCGCGAGCTTACCCGCGTGCTCGCGGATCAGGTCATGCAGGCGGTAGCGGTCCTGGATCGGCTCGGTGACGAGATGCTGGTCGTAGAGGTCCTCAAGCTGACGGCGAGCGGTCAGCACATCGGTGTCATCGAGCGCCGCCGCCGCGGCCGGGCCGATCTCTGGACCCGGATGCAGGCTCAGCCGGCGGAACAGCCTGGCCTGGTCAGGGGTCAGGTCACGGTAGGACAGGTCGAAGGCAGCCGCCACAGACAAGTCCTCGACCCGCATGAACGCCAGCCGGTCCCGCGCGGCGGCCAGGTCAGCGGCCAGCCGTCGGTAAGTCCAGGCCGGATGATGGTAGAGCTGCCTGCCCAGCATGCCGACCGCCAGCGGCAAGTACCCGCACAACCTGGTGATCTCGCTGACGCTAGCGTCGTCTGGCGGGATCACCGGCCGACCGGCGAGGCTTCTGAGCAGTTCGGCAGCTTCCGCAGGCGGGAGCGTGTCCAGGCTGATCGCGCGCGCGTCGTCGAGCGCGGTCAGGTTCCTGCGGCTGGTAATGAGCACCAGGCTCCCGCCAGTGCCTGGCAGCAGCGGGCGAATCTGTTCATGCCCGGCGGCGTCGTCGAGCACGAGCAGCATCCTCGTGCCGGCCAGCCTGTCACGCCACAGCCTGGTCCTCGCCTCGAGTCCTGGCGGAATCTCCTGCGCGCTGACTCCCGCGGTCAGCAGCAGACTTGCCAGAGCATCGGCCGGGTCCACGGGAGCCTGGGCAGGGGAATGGCCGTGGAGGCGCAGGAAGATCTGGCCGTCAGGAAAGCGGGGCGCAAGCCGATGGGCGGCATGCACGGCGAACACGGTCTTGCCAACGCCCGCCATCCCGGCGATCGCCCACACGTCGACGACGCCCGCGCGATCGGTCTCCGCCGCCGCCTCGAGCAGGAGCCGCAACTCCCCCTGCCGCCCGGTAAAGCTCGCCACATCCCGAGGCAGCGTCCGCGTAGCCGCAGCTACGCTCCCACCACCCCCAGCCGCACCGACTCCGCCTACCCGGCCTACCCGGCCAGCCCAGTCAGCCCGGTCAGCACCGCCAGTCCGGTCAGGACCCTCAGCATCGCCCGATCCGGCGGCACCGCCCGATCCGGCGGCACCGCCCGACCCGGCCGCACCGCCCGACCCGAGACCCGACCTTGGCGGGAAGCCTGATCCAGGCACGCCGGCTTGCGGCACGACCGTGATCGGCGGCGGTTTCCTGCCGGCGGCGAGCGCCTCGAACACGGCTCGCTGATGGCCGGTAAGCTGCAGCGCTTCGGCGAGTAGCCTGGCCGTCTCCCTTCGCGCGGTCAGGTTAACGGCACGCTCCAGGTCGCTGATCGCCCTGGCGCTTACCCGCGCGACGTCAGCCAGTTCCTCCTGAGTGAGCCCCGCCTCCCTGCGCAACTGCCTGAGCAGCGCCCCGAAGCCGGCCGGCACCTCCCGCGGCAGGCCGTGCTCGTCGCCGGACCTCAACTCGCCCGCTCAAGCGCCATGGCGGCCAGCTCACCCGCCTGTCACAGTGTCCGTGCCCGGTTGCCCACATTGTAAAGTGCCCGGCTCCTGGCGCGAACCCGGCCAACGCCAACGTCGCACCTGCGCAGTGAGCCGGCCCGGCCGGCACCAGGCCCCACGTCGCGCCCGGCCAACGGCCAAGCCGGGCACGGCCGGCCAAGCCGAGGCCCGGAAGCTAAGCCAGGGCCGGGCAGCGACTCAGGGCAGGAGGCTGATGTCGCGGGACGCGCCGGTGGCGGCCGAGGTAACCATGGCGGCGTAGATCTGGAGTGCGGCACTGACCGGGCGGTCCCGGTCGGCGGGCCGGTACCCGCGGCCGCCCGTCAGGGCGGCGCGGCGCCTCCGCAGTTCTTCTTCGGACACCTCAAGGCTCAGCGTGCGTTTGGGGATATCCACCTGAATCTCATCGCCATCAGCCACCAGCGCGATAACGCCTCCGGCGGCCGCCTCAGGCGCGATGTGACAGATCGAGAGCCCCGAGGTGCCCCCAGAGAAACGGCCGTCGGTGATCAGCGCGCAGGCGCGGCCCAGGCCGCGGCCCTTGAGGAAGCTGGTCGGGTACAGCATTTCCTGCATGCCAGGGCCGCCCTTGGGGCCCTCGTACCTGATCACGACCACGTCACCGGCCTTGACCTGGTCGGCGAGGATGCCGGCGACGGCGTCTTCCTGGCTCTCAAAGACCCGCGCGGTACCCGTGAAGGTCCACAGTTCCTCTGGCACGCCCGCCGTCTTGATGATCGCGCCCTCGGCAGCGAGGTTGCCGAACAGTACCGCGAGGCCGCCGTCAGGCGAGTAAGCGTGCTCGACGTCCCTTATGCAGCCAGACACCCGGTCCTGGTCAAGCGACTCCCACCTCGCCGACTGCGAGTACGGCCGCGTGGTGCGGACGCCGCCCGGCGCCGCGTGGTACATCTCGACGGCCGCCGCTGAGACCGAAGGAGAGTCCAGGTCCCAGGCATCGAGGAATTCCCGCAGCGACGAACTGTGCACGGTCCGGACACCGCGGTTGAGCAGGCCCGCCCGGTCGAGATGCCCGAGGATGGTCGGGATGCCGCCGGCGCGGTGCACGTCTTCGACGTGGTATTCGCTGCTGGGGGCGACCTTGCATAGGCAAGGAACCCGCCTGGACAGTTCGTCGATTTCCTTGAGTCCGAAGTCGACGCCTGCCTCGTGCGCGGCAGCCAGCAAGTGCAGGATCGTGTTCGTCGAGCCGCCCATGGCCACGTCGAGCGCCATCGCGTTCTCGAACGCGTCCCTGTTCGCGACCGACCTCGGCAGCAAGGACTCGTCGTCTTCCGCGTAGTACTGCCTGGTCAGGTCCACGATTAGCCGGCCAGCCCGCTCGAAGAGCTCAAGCCGCGCGGTGTGAGTGGCGAGCGTGGTGCCGTTGCCAGGCAAGGCAAGGCCGATCGCCTCGGTCAGGCAGTTCATCGAGTTCGCGGTAAACATCCCCGAACAAGAGCCGCAAGTCGGGCACGCGGACTCCTCGATGTCCAGCAACTGCTCATCGGAAACCTTCGAGTCCGCCGAGGCGATCATAGAGTCAATGAGGTCAAGCTTGCGGGGGGCGGTGCCTGGCGTGATCGCCGCGCCAAGCGGCTTGCCTGCCTCCATCGGGCCGCCAGAGACGAACACTGTGGGGATGTTCAGCCGCATGGCCGCGATCAGCATCCCCGGCGTGATCTTGTCGCAATTGGACACGCAGATCATGGCGTCGGCGCAGTGCGCGTTGACCATGAACTCGACGGAGTCAGCGATCAGTTCCCTGCTCGGCAGCGAGTAAAGCATGCCGCCGTGGCCCATCGCGATGCCGTCGTCGACCGCGATCGTGTTGAACTCGCGCGGTACCGCGCCCGCCTCCTTGATGGCGGCGGCGATGACCTCGCCCACCTGACGCAGGTGCACGTGCCCCGGCACGAACTCCGTAAAGCTGTTCGCTACCGCGATGATCGGCTTCCCGATGTCCTCTCGGGCAACGCCGGTGGCCCTGAGCAGGGCGCGGGCGCCCGCCATGTTCCTTCCGTGGGTAACGGTACGAGATCGCAAGGCAGGCATGGGAACTCCCTGTTAACTGCAGAATCAGCGGCAAGCCTTCACCGTACCGCTTCGTGTCGCACGCCGGCCGCCGAGTCTGGCTGACTCACGCCAGCCTGGTCAGCGACACCGTCACGTCCATGGACCGGCCTGGTGCGCCGTTATAGATGCCCTTGAGCGGCGGGACGTCCGCGTAGTCACGTCCGGTCGCGACCACCACGTGCCGCTCGCCGACCGCGGCGCGGTTGGTCGGGTCGCAGGCCTCCCACTGCCCGGTCCAGTACTCGACCCAGGCGTGGCTCTGCCCGGCGACCTCATCTCCAGGCTCGGCATCAGGCCGCGGATGCAGGTAACCGGAGACGTAGCGTGCGGGCATGCCGATCTCACGCAGGAGGGCAACGGTCAGGTGCGCGATGTCCTGGCAGACTCCCTGGCCCTGGTCCCATGCCTCCTGAGCGCTGGTCTGGACGCCTGTCGAGCCAGGCACGTAGTCCACCCGGTCGCTGACCAGTGACGCCAGTTCGGCGGCGGCCTCGGCCGGGTCCGCGCCGGCGACCCGCTGCCTGGCCGCTTCAGCCAGGGGCGGACTGACCGTGGTGCGGGCCGTCGGCATCAGGTACTCGAGCAGCTTGCCGCCGGCGACCCGCGAGGCCAGGTCGGGCCAGGACAAGGGCGTGGCAGCGATGGCAGGCGGGCGGGTCTCCACGGTGGACCGCGCCGTGATCGTCAGCCGCTCGTGCGGCGCCTGCACGTCAAAGGAGCTGACCTGCGTTCCCCAGTAGTCCTCGTACGTCCAGACCGACGCCTGCGCGTCGAGCGCGACGGTCGCCACGAGCGTCGTCTGCCCTGGCAGCGAGCGCGGTGTCATCCTGGCCTCGTTGTAGGACGCACGCGCGGGTCCGTCGTACCCGACGCAGGTGCGGTGCTCGATCTTCAACCGCCACCCCGTGCTCATTGGCTAATCTCCCTGCGCCCAGGTCAGAGCCTGCCCGTACGTGAAGTAGCGCTCGGTGATCGCGGCGGTGGCGTCCAGGCAGACCTGCTGCAGCGTGCCGACCAGCTCAGCAAGCTGACCAGGCAGCACCTGCGGATCGGCGTACTCGAGCATCGTCCGCAGCCGGCCGATCGGCCGCCGCGCCGGGTCGCCCATCCCCGCCCGCACCGGATCGGGATCGAGCGCGGCCAGGCATTCTTCCGCGGTCGCCAGCGTGTGCAGCACCGACCGCGGAAACAGCCGGTCAAGGACAAGAAACTCGGCCACCCTCCCCGACCCTGCCGTCCAGCTTCTCGTCCTGATGAACGATTCGTACGCTCCGCAGGCGTGCAGCAGCATCGGCCAGTCAGGCTCACCAGCAGACAGCGGCGCCAGCAGCAGCCGCGCGGTCATGTCGACCCGCTCGAGAGAACGGCCGAGCACCAGGAACCGCCACGCGTCGTCATGGCTCATCGTCGAGTCGGCCAGCCCGAAGAACAGCGCCGCACGTTCGCGGATGAACTCCAGGTAGGCGTGCGGGCCAAGCCTTTCCGCGACCCGGCGCTTGCTGGCAAGGCCAAGCCCGGTCACGTTGAGGCACTCCCACATCTCGCTGGAGATCACCTCGCGGATACCGCGTGCGCCGGTGCGGGCTGCCAGGATCGAGCCAGCGATCGTGGTCGGGCTTTGCTGGTTGTAGGCGAGCTGGTACAGGGCGCTGCCGATGTC